>DATIXO010000170.1:0-20921 GCA_035518495.1 Streptosporangiaceae bacterium | reverse complement strand
GTAGAGCCAGCCGGCCGCGGTGCCGACCCGCTCGCCCAGGCCGCGGGTCACGTAGTCATACAGCGACCCGGCGGCGTGGATCTCCTTCGCATAGCTGGAGACGACCCAGCCGAGCCCGAACACCCCGATCGCGGCCAGGATGACCGACAGCGGCGCGGCCACCCCGCCGCCCTTGCCGGACGCGCTGATCACCCCCACCACGAGCGGGATGACGAAGGCCGAGGAGAACACCGGGCCGAGGAACCCCACGGACTGGGCGATGACATCGGGGAGCGACAGCAGCTTCGCCCCAAGGCGCTCGTAGGCCGGCTCGGAACTCGCCATCGGTTCCTCCTTGCGTAACGGAAGTGGGTGGTGGCCCTTAGTCGGCGAACGGGTCCATCGCACGCCACCGGGCATCGAGGCCGGTCAGCGCCGGGTCCTCGTGGATCCACGGCTGGAACCCGAGGATCCGCTCGCTGACGCCCGCGCCGGAGATGATCGACTCCAGGCGCCGGGCGTAGGCCGGCGGGAGTATGTGAGCGAAGGCGTCGATCTTCGTCACTGGCCCCCCTCCGGGTGCGTCAATGGCGGGATCGTAAGGACGCAAACGATCTGTGTCAAGGTCATCATCCCAGCACCGATACCTTGGCGACCAGCTCCCGGCAGAGGCCGCCGACCCGCGCCGGGTCGTCGGTGAACTGCGACGGCTTGACGCAGATGGTCCGGAACCCGCGGGCCAGCTGCGCGGGGATGCCGGCCAGCGCCTGGTCGAGGTCGGCGAGCCCGCCGGGGCCGGTGAAGGTGCCGCGGATCCCGCCGACGTACTCCAGTTCGCCGGGGGTGCGGCCGGCGGCGGCCAGCGCGGCGGCGATCCGGGCCAGGCCCGCGTCGCCGGGCTGGCCGAGCGGGTTGAAGCCGCTGCCGTAGCGCACCAGCCGGTCGATCAGCCTGCGGTGCACCGACGATCCGCCGAACCAGAGCAGTGGCCCGCCGGGCCGGAAGGGCTGCGGCTCCAGCCAGACCTCGCCGAAGCGGTAGTGGCGGCCCTCGAACGCGACCGGCGAGCCCGCCCAGGCCCGGGCCCAGATGGCGAGCTGCTCGTCGAGGATGTCGCCGCGGCGGGTGAACGGGACCCCGAGCGCGTCGTACTCGTCCCGGTGCCAGCTCACGGTCGGCAGGACGACCAGCCTGCCGCGGCTGAGCCGGTCCAGGGTGGCCAGGTCCTTGGCCAGGGCGAGCGGGTGGCGCAGCGGGCTGATGATGGCCCCGGCGACGAGCCGGAGCCGGTCAGTGGCGGCGGCGATCGCGCTGAGCAGGACGAGAGGGCTCGGCCACGGTGTCGCGGGGTCCTGGTTGCCCGGCAGGGCGTAGTCCCGCGGGTTGGCGGGCAGGCCGGCCGCGTTCGCCGACGGCCCCAGGACAATGTGCTCGCTGACCATCACCCCGTCGATCCCGGCCTGCTCGGCCTCGGCGGCGAAGGCGACCAGGTCGCCGACGTCCGGCGGCGGCCGCATGGTCCAGTTCTCGGTGAGGATCAGCAGCAGCCGCGGCGGCGTCACCGGCTCACCCGCGCGTCAGGCCAGCCGCACCCGCAGCGGCAGCTCCCTGAGCCCGTTGGTGAAGTTCGACCGGATCCGGCGTGGCGGCCCCGCCAGCTCGAAGCCGGCCACCCGCCGGGCCAGCGCGGCGAGCACGATGCCCACCTCCAGCCGGGCGACGTGCGCGCCCAGGCACAGGTGGGGGCCGCCGCGGCCGAAGGACAGGTGCCGGTTGGGGGAGCGGCCGATGTCGAAGGTGGCGGGGTCATCGAATTCGGCCTCGTCCCGGTTGCCGGACACATACCACAGCACCACCTTGTCCCCGGCGCGGATGGCGGTGCCGCCCAGCTCGGTGCCGGCCATCGCCGTCCGCCGCATGAAATGGGTCGGGCAGGTCCACCGCAGGACCTCCTCGGTCGCGGTATCCAGCAGCCCAGGGTCGGCACGCAGCCGGTCCCACTGCTCCGGGTGCTCGCAGAAGGCCAGGATCCCCTGGGCGATGGCGATCCGGGTGGTCTCGTTCCCGGCTATGACCAGGATCGAGAAGAAGTTGTCAAGGTCGGTCTCGCTCAGCCGGTCGCCGTCGACCTCGGCCTGCAGCAGCGTGGACAGCAGGTCGTCCCCGGGGGAGCGCAGCCGGCCGGCCACGATCTCGCGGCCCAGGTCCCACAGCTGCTTGCCGTAGGGGCTGCGGAACGGGTACCGGCGGTAGGCGTCGGTGTCGTCGCGGCCCCAGACCACGTCGGTGATGTCCGGGTCGGTGTTGGCGATCAGCCGGTCGCCGAGGTCGATGAAGGTGTCCAGGTCGGCCCCGGGCAGCCCCATGATCCGCGCCAGCACCCGGATCGGCACCTCCTTGGCCACCGCGTCCACGAAGTCGAACTCCCCGCCGGCCAGCGCCGTGTCCAGGACCTCCTCGGTGAGCCCTTCGACGAAGTGCCGGTAGACCGCCACCGCCCGCTGGGTGAAGCTGCCGGACACGATCTTGCGGAGCTTGGTGTGCTCGGGCGGGTCGGTGTCGATGATGGTGCGCCGGGCCGCCATGTCCTCGTCGGTCGGCTCCTCGAAGGAGATCCCGCGGGCGGAGGAGAACGTCGCCACGTCACGGCTCGCCGTGACGATGTCGGCGTAGCCGTGCACCGACCAGAATCCCGAGTTCGGCGCGGGCTCGCCGAACCAGGCGACCGGGGCCTCGCGCCGGAGCCGGGTAAATTCGCGGTGGGGAACGCCCCGTGCCCACATGTCGAGGTCGGTCAGGTCGACAGCCTGGGCCATGGCAGTTAGTTTGGCACCAAACGAGACCCCCGGCAATCGAGGGACAGCCATGCGTGTGACCGTCGTCCGCCACCATGCCGAGGACTCGCCGGGTTTCATCGCCGCGGCCTTCGAGGCCCGTGGCGCCGAGATCACCACGTACCTGTTCCCGGAAGAAGGCCCGCTGCCGGCGATCGATGACGCCGATCATCTGGTCGTGCTGGGTGCCATCCCCTCCGTGTACGACGACGGCCCAGCCCGCGGCTGGATCGCGGACGAGCTGGCCTGGCTGCGGCAGGCCGACGCGGCCGGCGTCCCCGTCTTCGGGGTCTGCTTCGGCGCGCAGGCGCTGTGCGCCGCGCTGGGCGGCCGGGTGGAGCCGGCGGCCCGCAAGGAAGTCGGCTGGACCATGATCGAGTCATTCGACCCCGCGCTGATCCCGCCGGGCCCATGGCTCGTCTTTCACGAGGACCACTGCCTGCCGTCATCGCGGGCGAAGGTCCTGGCCCGCAACGAGATCGGGGTGCAGGCGTTCACGATCGGGCGGCACCTGGCGGTGCAGTTTCATCCCGAGGTCGACGGCGCCCAGCTGGGGCTGTGGCTGGACGCGGGTGGGCGGGCGGAGGCCGTGCGGGCCGGGCAGGACCCCGACGCACTGCTCGCCGAAACGGTGGCCCAGGAGCCGGCGTCGGCGGCCCGCGCCGACACGCTGGTCGCAGCCGCGATCCTGCTGGCCCGGGGGAGCGGCCAGCCCGCTGTGCTCGGCTGATCTGCGGTCAGCCGTCCTCCACCGACCGGATGATCTTGCGGAGCAGCGACGCGAGCTGCTGCTTCTCCTGCTCGGTCAGGCCGGAGCTGACCAGTGCCTCGCCCATGTTGAAGGCCGGGAACAGCCGCTCGATCACCCCCAGGCCCTTGGGCTCCAGGCTGACGAGCACCAGCCGCCCGTCCGCGTCGTGAGCCCGGCGCCGGGCCAGCCCGCGCTTCTCCAGCGTCTTCAGCACGCCGGTGAGCGTCCCCTTCGTGACCCCGGCCTCCGCCGCCAGGTGCCGGGTCTGCTGGTCGCCCCAGATCCACAGCACGAACAGGACGGTGAACGCGGCCCACGACAGGTCCTCGTCCGCCAGCACCTTCCGCTCCATGTGGTTGCGGATCACGTTGGCCGCGCGGTAGATGTTCGACACCGCGGCCATCGCCGCGAAATCCAGCGGCTGGTCCCCGATCCGGCCGCGGATGTCGCGCTCGGCCCGCACGAGGTCACGGGCGGTGCCAGCGGCTAGGCGACGGGGCATGGCGCAATCGTACGCGGCGATCACCCGGAGGCGAGTTCTTCCAGGCGGGCGTGCAGCTGCGCGGTGTAGGTCTCTGACTCCGGCTTCATCAGGACGCTGCGCAGGATCCGGGCCCGGCCGGCGTCCGCGGCGACGCCCGGGTGACGGCGGGCGAACGCGTCCGCGTCGACGGTGAGGGTGGACAGGAACACAGGGCGGGCCGGGTCGTTCATGCCGTCGGCGAGCATCCGGGCCGACGCCTGGTCGATCGCTGTCAGGCTGGCCGGGCTGGTGGCCGGGAAGTAGCTGACGATGTCGAGTTCGGGGCGCTGGTAGAGCCGCAGCCGGTCCGACGCCCGGAGCAGCTCCGCGAGGTCCAGCGCGGCCCGGCGGCCTGCCGCCAGCACCTGGCCGAGGCCGTCCGGCCGCAGCGGCAGCAGCTGGAGCGTCAGCCACAGCGCGGCCGCCGCGGCGCCGGCCCGGGAGCATTCCAGGCTGATCTCGCCCAGGTGCAGCTCGCTGGAGGTGAAGTAGGTGTAGGGCGAGTCATGGGAGTAGAGGCGTCCGACCGCGGGGTCGGCGAACAGGACCGCGCCGCAGCCGTAGGGCTGCAGCCCGTGCTTGTGCGGGTCCACCACCACCGAGTCGCACCCGGCGATCGCCTGCCACGGCGCCGGGTCGAGCCCGGCCGGGCCGGGCTGGCCCGCGAGCAGCGTGAAGAAGCCGCCGTAGGCCGCGTCGACGTGGACCCGGGCCCCGTGCCTGCGGGCCACCGCGAGCACCTCGTGCACGGGGTCGATGGCGCCGAGCCCGGTCGTGCCGGCGGTCGCGACCACGGTGCCGATGTTCCCGCCGGCCAGCACGGCGTCGAGCGCGCCGGGGTCGAGCCGGCCCGCCGCGTCCACCTCGACGGCGGTGTGCGGCACGCCGAGCACGCCGCACATGCGGGCGTGGGTGTAGTGCGCCTCGCTGCTGGAGGCGATGCCGCGCCCGGGATGCAGCTCCCGGGCGACGTAGAGCGCCTCCAGGTTGGCGATGGTGCCGCTGCTGGTCAGGTGGCCGAGGTGGGTGGGCAGGCCGAACATGGCCGCCAGCTGCGCCATCACCTCCTTCTCCATCGCCGAGGTGGCCGGGCCGCCGTCGAGCGCGTGGTTGTTCGGGTTGATGAGCATCGCCGCCAGGTAGCCGGCCACCGCGGCCGGATGCGGCGGCTTCAGCATCTGCCCCGCGTAGGACGGGTGGAAGTAGGGGTAGTTGTCCCGCAGCCGCTGGGTGAACACCTCGAAGGCGGCGGCGAACCGCTCGTCGCTGACCTCCAGCGACGGATGCGGCATGAACGGCGCGAAGCCGTCCTCCCAGCGCGCGATCGCCTCCGCCGCGCGGCGCAGCCAGTCCTGCCGGTCCATCCGCGGTCAGGCCCGGATCGGCGGGCGGATGCCGCGGAACTCCCAGTCCCCGCCGAGCGCGGTGGAGATGACTTCCTCGCTCGCTGACGGCTGGGCGCCGAACTCCGCCGGTACCGGCGCCGGCCCGGCTACGATGTGGTTGGCCAGCGTGCCCAGGCCCTCGACCTCGACCTCGACCTGATCGCCCGGCTGGACCGGCCGGGAGTTCGCTGGTGTCCCGGACAGCAGCACGTCGCCCGGGTAGAGGGTGATCGTGCGGGCGATGTCGGCGACCAGGTAGTGCATGTCCCACTGCATCTCGTCGGTGGACCCGTCCTGCGCGAGGCGGCCGTTGACGTAGGTGCGCAGCCGCTTGCCGTGGAAGTCCCAGCCGGTGACCAGCCCCGGGCCGAGCGGGGCCATCGTGTCCGAGCCCTTGACGCGCAGCATCGACCCGGCGTCGGTGTCGCGGAAGTCGTGCAGCCCGAAGTCGTTGGCGATGGTGTACCCGGCGATGTAGTCACCGGCCTGCGACGGCGGCACCCCCCGGCAGGCGCGGCCGATCACGATGGCGACCTCGCCCTCGTAGTTGAGGTACCGGCAGCCCTCCGGCCTGATCACCGCGCCGCCGTGGCCGGTCAGCGCGGACACCGGCTTGTGGAAGTAGGTCGGGGCCGGCGGGAGCCTGGCGCCGAACTCGGCGACCCGGCTGCGGTGGTTGAGGTGGACCGCCACGATCTTGCTGGGCACCACGGGCGGCAGGTGCACGGCCCCGGCCGCGGCCACCCGGCGGCCGTCCCCGGCCACCAGCTCCTCGCCCTCGCGGCGCACCTGCACGCACGATCCGTCGAGCAGGATCCGGCGGTACTCCGGCATCGGCTGCCTCCTCGGCTAGCTGTCGGGCGCCCGGCCCGGCGAGCACCATCCCGCGGCCGGCCGATCGAACCAGATGTGCATCTGGCCGGTGCCCACCGAGTTCTCATAATCGCTGAACGGGCGGCCCGGCGCGGTCACCGCCTCCCCGCCGAGGGCCGCGACCATCATCAGGTAATGCGCGAACCTCGCCTCGGGCCGGAAGGCCAGGAACCCGGGCATCGCGGCGATCACCCGGGCGTGGTCGCCGGCCGCCAGCCACCCGATCCGGTCGGTGTCCGCGGCGCGCGCCTCCGCCGTCCTGATGTGCGCGGTGTCGCTCGCCTCGTGTGCCCGCAGCTCCCGCAGCGACCAGAACGTGTGCGACATGGCCCCCGACGCCACCAGCAGCACGGTCCGGCCGGTCTGGCCGATGGCCGCGCCGAGCGCCCGGCCCGCGCGCAGGAAGTCCTCGGTGTCGCCGGTCTGCGCGGTGCTCATCGACACCCACCGCTTGCCCAGCCCGCGGCCGAGATAGTGCCACAGGTTGACGGTGGCGTAGTGGACCGGCAGACAGGGGTCGTCGATGGCGGTGATCCACGTCCCGTGCCGGTCTGCCTGGCCGGCGACCGCGTCCGCGAGCTCGGGATCGCCGCGCCACTCGTAGGGGACACGGCACATCCCGCGCGGCAGCTCGTCGGAGGTGAACAGCCCGGCCCGCATCTGCTGGGCGGCCACCACGAACTCGACCGTGGTGTGCCAGTGCGAGTCGAGCACCACCACCGTGTCGTAGGCCAGGGTCTCGAACACCTCGGCCCGCAGCCGCTCCAGGCCGGGGACCAGGCTGATCTCCTTGCCCTCGTTCAGCTCGAGCCGCTGGTCGCGGGGGAGCATGATCGTCGGCACATGCGCGAGCAGGCCGGCCCCGGCAACATCACCCATCTTGTTCGCCTCCCTCGCGGTGCGTCGCGCCGGAGGCGCGCCAGCCAGCGGGGGCGTAGACGGTGTTCTTCACGTCGGCGTAGAAGTCGAAGCTCCAGGTGCCGCCCTCCCGGCCGATCCCGGACTGCCCGGCGCCGCCGAACGGCGCGCGCAGGTCGCGGACGAAGAAGCAGTTCACCCAGACGGTGCCCGCCCGCAGCCGGGCGGCGACCCGCTCCGCCCGGCGATGGCTGCCGGTGAACATCGTGGCCGCCAGGCCGTAGCGGGTGCTGTTGGCCAGCGCCACCGCCTCGTCCTCGCCAGTGAACGTCTGCAGGGTGAGCACCGGGCCGAACACCTCCTCGGTGAGGATCTCCGCGCCCGGCTCCGCGCCGGCCAGCAGCGTCGGCTGGTAGTACAGCCCGCCGAGCGCGGGGTTCACCGCGCCGCCGAGCAGCGGCCGGGCGCCGGACGCGACCGCCCGCCGGACGAAGCCGTCCACCCGGTCGAGGTGCGCACGGGTGATGTTCGGGCCGATGTCGGTGGCCTCGTCCCGCGGGTCGCCCTGCCGCAGCCCGGCGGCACGGCGGGTGAAGCGCGCGATGAACTCCTCAGCGACCGGCTCCTCGACCAGCAGCCGGGTGCCCGCCAGGCACACCTGCCCGGCGTTGTCGTACTGCCCGACCGCGTGACCGGCCGCCAGGTCCAGGTCCGCGTCCGCGAACACCAGCAGCGGGGACTTGCCGCCCAGTTCCAGCGACACCGGGGTGAGCTGCCCGCCCGCGGCCGCGGCGACCGCGCGGCCGGTCGCGGCCGAGCCGGTGAACGCGACCCGGGCCAGGTCCGGGTGCGAGGCCAGCGCCGCGCCGGCCTCGGTGCCCAGGCCCTGGACCACGTTGAAGACCCCGTCCGGCAGGCCGGCGTCACGGGTGATGTCGGCCAGCAGGCTGGCGGTCAGCGGCGCCCACTCCGGCGGCTTCGCCACCACGGTGTTCCCGGCCGCGAGCGCGGGCGCGATCCGCCAGGTCGCCAGCATCAGCGGGGCGTTCCACGGCGTGATCACCGCGGTGACCCCGGACGGTGCCCAGGACACCTGCTCACGGTGGCCGGAGACCTCCAGGCCGCCCTCGTCCAGTTCGGCGAGCCAGCCGGCGAAGAAGCGGAAGTTCTGCGCGACCCGCGGCATCACGCTGCGGCGGTGCGAACGCAGCAGCGCGCCGTTGTCGCAGGTCTCCACCTGTGCCAGGTCCCCGGCCCGCCGCTCGATGCCGTCGGCGATCGCGTGCAGGACGGCGGCCCGTTCCGGTGGCGGGGTCTGCGCCCAGCCGCCGAACGCCTGGCCGGCCGCTGCCACCGCGGCCGTCACCTCGGTCTCGCCGCCCCGGGCGATCTCGGCGAGCGGCTGCTCGTCGATCGGGGACAGGTCGGTGAACGTGCCGGGTGATGCCACCCGGCGCCCGCCGATCCAGTGCCGGGTGTCGACGGTCACCCCGGCCACGCTCGCTTCGCCCATCGCCATCCGCGCCCGCACCTGTCCCGTGCTCACCGCCGCCCGCCTGGCCCGGCTGTGCTCGCGCCATCGCGGCGCACACGCACCCGGCAGGTTCGTTAAGTCGTTTGGCTCCAAACTTTAGGAACTGGCCGGGACGGCGGTCAAGGCCCGGCGGCCCCGGCCGGGGCGCCGTGCCGGGCGAGCACGGTGCCGCCGTCCCAGCTGACGCCGACCTGCCGGTAGTAACCCCCGATGATCTCCCGGACCTCGAGCGAGGCCAGTTCCTCGGTCGGCGACTCGAAGAGCTCGAGCCCGGCGTCGCCGCGCCACGCCGGGCCGCCATCGAAACTGGCGCTGCCGGAGGCGATCAGCTCATCCAGCGCGTCCGGCGCGCCCTTCTCGATCGACGGCATCCACCGGTGGTGGGCCATCGGGTGGGCGTTGACAAAGCCCGCGGACGGCGCCTCCTCGCGCAGGGTCACCACCGCCTGGGCCAGCCGCCGCCCGCCAGCGGACAGGGTGCCGGCGAAGGTGCCGCCGGGCGCGATCCGCGGGGCGGCGCGCCCGAACGGGTGCGGCCGGGTCTGGTGGATCGAGCCCAGCTTCTTGGGATAGCCCTGGACCAGGCCGCGGGCGAGGGCGACGTCGGAGTCCACCCAGATGTAGACGCAGCGCGAGTAGACCCGGCCGCCGAAGGCGCACCTGACCACGGCCAGGCACTCGGAATACTGGGCGCGCGCGGGGTCGAGCAGCTCCGCGCCGTCGGCGCCGCACGACTGCCAGTCGGCCCAGATCAGCGCCACCGCGCCGGGGTCCTCCGGGGCCGGGGCAAGGGGATGGGGCAGCAGCTCGGCCACCCGCGCCGGGTCGGTCCGGTACTCCACGGTGAGCATGTCGCCGGAGTAGTGCCACGGCGGGGCGGGCAGCAGCGAGGACCGCCCGGTGGCGGTCCTGGGGTAGAAGAAGCCGGCCATCTCAGGCATGCGCGCCCCCTACGGCTCGCTGGTGGTCGTTCGTGCCCGTACGGTCCAGGATGCTAGACGCAGCCCGGCATTCACTCCAGGCTCGTAGCTGGGGCTCCCGTGCGGGCCCCGGCCAGATGGTTGCCCGGGCAGGGTGCCCGTGGTTACGCTGCTAGATCATTTGTATCCGAACGTTCCCGGTGGAGTCGTGGTGCCGAACAAGCCGGAGACCGACGTCGCGGCCGTGTGCGAACGGCTGCGTGCCGACGGCGTCGACGTGGTCAGGGTGTCGTATCCGGACCTGATCGGGGTGGACCGCGGCCGCGACGTGCTGCTCGACGAGCTGCCCGCGGCGGCCGGCCACGGCCTGGCGTTCTGCCGTGCCGTGTATCACACCTCCCCGATGGGCGATGTGGTCCCGGTCCAGGGCGGCCTGGAGGCGGGCCTGCCGGACATCCATGTCCGGCCCGACCTGGCGACGCTCACGCCGCTGCCGTGGGAGCCGAACGCCGCCTGGTGCCTGGGCGACGCGATCACCCCGGACGGCGCACCGGCGGCTGAGTCGCCGCGCGCCGTGGTCCGGCGGGTCGCCGATCAGATCACCGCCCTCGGGTACAGCCTGGTCTGCGGTCCCGAGCTGGAGTTCTACCTGTGCCAGCGGGACGCGGGCGGGAGCTGGCAGCGTTACGCCAATGAGCTGGGGAACGTCTACGTGGTGGGCCGCAAGGGCGACCCGCAGGGACTGCTGCTGCACATGCTCCGGCAGCTGCGCGACGCCGGCCTGCACGTGACAGCGGCCAACCACGAGTTCTCGCCCGGCCAGTTCGAGATCAACCTCGGCCACTCCGGGCTGGCCGACGCCGCCGACCGCTCGTTCCGGCTCAAGTCGGCCGTGCAGGAGATCGCGCGCCAGCGGGATCTGCTGGCCACCTTCATGGCCAAGCCGTTCAACGACGAGGGCGGCTCGGGCTTCCACGTCCACGTCTCGCTCGCCGGCGAGGCCGGCGGCAACGTCTTCGGCGACCCGCGGGGGCCGGACGGGCTGTCGGCGCTGGGCCGTCACGCCATCGGGGGAGTGCTCCGGCACGCGCGGGCGCTCAGCGCCCTGCTGAACCCGACGATCAACTCCTACAAGCGGTTCGGGCCCGACACGCTGGCGCCCTGGCTGGTCGACTGGGCGCTGGACAACCGCAGCGCGATGGTGCGCATCCCGCCCGACCGCGGCCCCGGTGCCCGGATGGAGGTCCGGCTCGGGGACGCGACCGCCAACCCCTACCTGGGGATGGCGGCCGTCGGCGCAGCGGTCTACATCGGCATCGCCGACAAGGTGGAGCCGCCGGCCAAGCTGGAGGGCTACGGGTACGACGCCGGCAAGGCCGGGATGCTGCCGCTGCGCCTGCCCGACGCGCTGGACGCGCTGGAGGCGGACACCGAGCTGTCCGGCGTGCTCGGCGACTACTTCGTCACCTCGTTCCTGAGCTACAAGCGCAACGAGGTGGAGCGCTTCGAGCGGTTCGTCACCGACTGGGAGTTCCGCGAGTACGCCTATCACCTGTAAGCCCAGCCACCCAGGCTCCTTCGGCGCTGACCGGCTCATCGGTGGGCAACGTAGGTGTTGGACTCGATAACACTCCCAGCGGGCACCCCGGGATACCGGAGCGATGGCGCAATGAGCAGTTCCTTTACGCAAAGGACCCGCCGTTCCCTGGCGCTGGTCAATATCCTCAGCTCATCAGGTGGGGTCCTGAGACACATCCAGAGGCCACCGCGGCCCGCGCTGTCACGCCCCCCACCGCAGGCGTGAATGCCCGGGAGAGATACGAGGGTGTTCCAGGCCGCGTGCCTGACAGGAGCACTCACAGGGGCGATTGCCAGCAAGGTCGCCAGCTGCATCGCCAGGTAGAACGCATGGGCGCTGGGCGCCGGCGGCTGAGGATTTCCCATGACAGCGCTCGTGATCCTGCCTGACGACGGCCCCAGGGCCACCACCTGGCGGAAGGAAAGCCTCGGCGGAAACGGCAGGAAGCTGAAGGAACCGGCTCTTAGCGGTATATTCGTGCCGGCTGGCAGGTCACGCGGGAACTGCGGCCTCCTAGCCGCAATCCACCTCAGGCGTTCGTGAGCGTTCTCAAATCCCGGGGGCGAAGTATGTGTAATCACTACTCGCGCTGACGAGTCTGGGCGGACGGTTACAGCGACCGATCTGCCCTCGAACACGGTATAGCCGTCGCTGCTGCCAGCGTTGACTACGGTGGCGTACGACTCGATATCAGTATATTTTGCGGGACCGATGAGCCCGCCCCTGGTCTGAGGGGCAGCCTGAGCACAGCCTGACATCAGGATAAGACAGGCGATCACCGTGGAATGCTTCAAGAGCTTGGCTCGACCACTCACAGCTATTCCAGATCCGTCTCCGGCACCTTCCCGCTGGGGCATCCTGAGATACTGACGCCCCAGCGGGAATTGGGGCGGGCCGCTACGGGCACTCTACGTTGTTGCTGGACCAGAAACTGACAGACGAGACACTCGATACCTCACTAATTGAGGTCCCGGGATAGTCTCCGGGGAATGCCACTGCGCCGCCGCCGCCAACGCAATCCCATACGTTGCTGCTGGATTCTGGATAACTGTACCCTATCCCGGTCAGCCAGCCACGGCCGCTGTTCCACGACTGCCATTTGTCGTTCTGGGCTGCACCCACGTAGTACCAGTGGTTGTACAAGTAACCACTCCAGACCCACCTGCTACCGACGGTAAAGAGGTTGTAATCCTGGGTCGAGTACGCGCACCAATTGTGAGCCCCACAAACGGGTGCGTCCGTAATGGCCGGAGCGGCCGGTCGCGCTGGGGCCGCTGGTGCCGCTGATGCCGAAATGGCACCGGACAGGAGCAGTGCGCCGCTGACGGAGATGGCTAAGATCAGCTGCTTGAGACGTCTTGGAACGACTCTCGTATTCATCGCATAGAATCCTTTCCCCGGCGATGTTCTCGCGAGCATTCCACGCGCCGTTAGCAGATCGCTAGCACGCGGCTAGCGCCGCAGCTCAGTGGGCCATTTCCGTCCGGCGGCCATGATCGCGGAAGTGAGCCGGGCCCTACCCCGATGACGAGGGCTTGGGGCCGGTCGATCGGAGGCTGCCGAGCCGGGAGAGCAGGTCGAACCAGAAGCGCGCGCCCGGTGTCAGCGCCGCCACCGTCAGCAGCCAGCCCAGCAGCACGAGCAGGAAGGCCCAGACGTCGTTGATCCCGTTCCTGCCGATGCTGGTCAGGCCGTGCCGGTCCAGGAACGAGCAGCCGCGGCCCGCGCAGACCGGGAGGTCGCCCCAGCCGACCGGCAGCCCGAACGCGCCGAACTGCCCGACCTTCGCCTGCAGGGCGGCCAGGCAGTCGACCGGCTGCTTGGCCCTGCAGGAGGTCTTCTGGGCGGCCACGGTCACCACCGATCCCTGCACCGCCTGGTTGGAGTACAGCGAGTCGGTGACCCTGATCGTGTTGACGTTGAACGCCAGGACCAGGAGCAGCCCGACGGCCAGCGAGATCCATCGGACGTGGCGCTTGTACCAGCCGCTCACGCGGTCCATGTGGTCGTCGTACCAGCGGGACACGTTCGTCGCGAAGCCCTGCACGTCGTCCACCCCCCGCAGCAGCGGCCGCAGGGCCTGCGCCAGCGGGTCGGGCTTGTGGGGCGGCTCGGGGGATGCCTTGGCATCGGCCCAGCTGCGGATCGCCGCCAGCCGGTCGGCGTCCGCCTGAGCGGCGTGCCCGCCCCGGGCGCCGCGCCCGCGCTGCGCGGCCGGCTGCGCCTGCCCCTGGGCCTGGTCCTGCGCCTGGGCAAGGGCCTCGGTGGTGCCCGGCAGGATGTCGAGCAGGACCCGGGCGAAGGTCTCGCCCGACATGTACGACGGCAGCCGCCGCCGCTGGGCGCTGGTCAGCATGAAGTTGCCGGCCTCCCGCGGCGGGTGTGCCTGCCGGGCGGAGCTCGCGACGAGCGGATGGCTCATGATCTGCGTGACCCGCGCCGACGGCAGATCGGCGGGCGGGTCCTCAGGGCGGCCGCCGAGCGCCTTCGGCATGACGGACCGCCAGGGCAGCCCGAAGTCGCTCTGCCCGTCGGTCAGCGTGCGCACGCCGCGCAGCAGATACTCGGCCCGAAGGCCCAGGAAGCGGGACACGACTTCGGTCACCGCCGACACGGCGGCCGCCGTTATGCCGAAAATGAAAATCAGGCCAATCGCGGTCTGCAGGACAAGACTCCCCATGGCCAGGCCTCCCCCCGCCGGCAAACCTGGCCGGCGTCAATCCCCACCCCAGCAATGTAGCGGGCAGGCGCCGCATTGATACAGGCAGGCGCCGCATTGTTATGAGCAGTTCGCGCAGTGAGCAGTTCGCACCGTGAGTGACGCGGGCGGCCCCATTGACGCGGGCGGCTCTCACGGTGCCCGGCGGGGCGTGTGCCCGGCGGAGGCGGGCCGCTGGCAGGATGCCGGGCGGGCCGCCAGCGGGCCGTCGCCCGGGAGGGCCAGCCGCCGGTCAGTCGGTGAGCCGGAAGTCCAGATCAGCGGAGATCTCGGTGACGTCCATCTGGGCCTTCTGCAGCCGCCCCGAGTAGTCCCAGTTCATCGCCTGCCAGCGGGTGAACTGGTCAAGGACCCACATGCCGGACTGGCGGCTGCCGTTGCCGGACTTGCCGTTTCCGCCGAACGGCAGGTGCGCCTCGGCGCCCGAGGTGGAGTTGTTGACGCTGAGCATGCCGGCGCTGACCCCGCGCCGGAAGCCGAACGCCTCGCGGGGGTCATTGGTGTAGATCGAGGCGGACAGGCCATATCCGGGCGCATTGGCGAGCGCGATCGCATCGGCGAAGCTGGTGTAGGTGGTGACGCCCACAATCGGCCCGAATGTCTCCTGCTGGAACAGGGCGTCGTCGGGCTGCACCCCATCGGCGATCGTGGGGTGGTAGAAAAGCCCCGCCTCGGGATCGCCGACGAAGCCGGCCCGCGGGCTGGCGGCAGAAATCCGGCCGACCGCGCTGGAGCCGAGAATCTTGTGGTGCGGCTGGATCCAGCCGAGATAGTCCTCGAAGCGGCTGGCGAATTTCAGGTCGAGCATGGGCCCGTAGAGCACGTCGCCGGCCGGGTCGCCGACGGCGGCCGCCGAGACCGCGGCGGCGAACTGCGCCAGGAACTCGTCGTGGACGGACTCGTGCACGATCACCGTGCCCAGCGAGGTGCACCGCTGCCCGGCGGTCCCGAAGCCGGAGAACAGCGCCCCCTCCACCGCCAGATGCAGGTCGGCGTTGGGCGTGACGACCATAGGGTTCTTGCCGCCGAGCTCCAGGCACGGGCTCTGCAGGTGGCGGCCGGCGAGCTCGCCGATGCGCGCGCCGACGGCGGTGGAGCCGGTGAAACCGATCTTGTCCAGCGTGCCGGCCCGCAGCGCCTCCTCCAGCCCGCCGAAGGTAGCCGCGCCGTCGGCGAACACGATGTTCAGCACGCCCTCGGGCAGCCCGGCGGCCTGGATCAGCTCGAACAGCGCCATCGCTGAGGCGGCGGCGTACTCGGCGGGCTTCCAGACGACGGTGTTGCCGGTCACCAGGGCGGGGACGACGTACCAGGACGGCACGGCGACCGGGAAGTTCCCGGCGGTCACGACCGCCACCGCACCGACCGGCACCCGGAAGGTGAACAGCTGCTTGTCGGGCATCTCGCTGGGTACCGTCTGGCCGTAGAGCCGCCGGCCCTCGCCGAGGAAGAAGTCGCAGGTGTCGATGATCTCCTGAACCTCGCCCAGCGCCTCGGCGTAAGGCTTGCCGATCTCGCGGGTGACCAGCCGGGCCAGCGCCTCCTTGTTGGCCTCGACGATGCGGCCGATCGCCGCGATAGCCCGGCCTCGGACGGGCGCGGGTATGTCGGCCCACAGCGGCTGCGCCCGCTTCGCGGCCGCGCAGGCGGCGGCGAAGGTCCCGGCGTCGGCGAGGGCCACCTCGGCGACCACGTCCGTGAGCCGGGACGGGTTGGGCGAGTCGACCACCCCGGCGCCTGGGCCCTCGGCGGGGCGGCCGTTGATGACGGAGACGATGCTGCGGGCCATGGTCACGCGCTCCTGGTCGTTTGTCCTCGTGCCTGTGGGTGCCTGTGGGTGCCTGTGGGTCAATGGGCGGGGGCGGCGCCCGTATTCCCGAGCCGGGACAGGCTCCGGTCAAGCCCTTTCAGGCCAATGGACAGCTCTTCAGTTGTGATCGTCAGCGCCGGCCGGAACCGGATCGAGCGCGAGCCGCACGGCAGCATCAGGATCTTCTCGTGCTCCCTCATGATCGACAGCAGGGAGTCGCGCTCCTCGGCGCCCGGTAGGTCGAGGGCGCACATGAGCCCGCGCCCCCGCACGTTCGAGACCAGCCCGGGGAAACGCGCGCCCACCTCCTGCAGTTCCGTGAGGAACCAGGCGCCGTTGGCCGCCACCTGGCCGAACAGCCGGTCGCGCTCGACGATCTCCAGCAGTCTGCGGGAGCGGACCATGTCGGTCAGCCCCCCGCCCCACGTCGAGTTGATCCGGCCGCTGACCGCGAACACGTTGTCGGGGACCTCGTCCACCCGGCGCCCGGCCATGATCCCCCCGAGCTGCACCTTCTTGCCGAACGCGACGACGTCGGGTTCCAGCCCGAGCTGCTGGTAGGCCCACGCCGTTCCGGTCAGGCCCACGCCGGTCTGCACCTCGTCGAGAACGAACAGCGCGTCGTTGTCCCGGCACAGCTGCTGCATCGCCTGGAGGAACTCCGGGCGCATGTGGTTGTCGCCGCCCTCGGCCTGGATCGGCTCGGCGATGAAGCAGGCGATGTCGTCCCGGTGCTCGGCGAACGCCGCCTCGGCCTGGCGGATCGCGTGCCGCTCGGCCGCGGCCACGTCGGCCAGGTGCTCGCTGAGCGGGAAGGTGACCGCTGGCACGTCGAGCCGCGGCCACCCGAACTTCGGGAAGCGGTCCGTCTTGACCGGGTCGGTGTTGGTGAGCGAGAGCGTGTAGCCGCTGCGGCCGTGGAACGCGTTGGTCAGGTGGATGACCTTCGTCCCCAGCTGCGGCGAGCGGCCGCGGGCCTCGTTATGGCGGCTCTTCCAGTCGAACGCGCACTTGAGCGCGTTCTCGACCGCCAGCGCCCCGCCCTCGATGAAGAACATGTGCGGCAGCGCCGGGTCACCCATCACCCGGGCGAAGACGTCGACGAAGTCGGCGTAATGCGAGGTGTAGATGTCGGGGTTGGTGGGCTTGTTCGCCGCCACCTCGGCGAGCAGCGCCATGAACGCCGGGTCGCCGGTGATGCCCGGCGGGTTGATGCCCAGCGGGGCGGAGGCAAAGAACGAGTACAGGTCCAGGTAGCGGTCGCCGGTCTCGGCATCGACGATCCAGGAGCCGCAGCTCTGGCGCAGATCCAGGATGATGTGGAAGCCGTCGGTAAGGACGTGACGCGCCAACCGCCCCTGGACATCGTCGTCGCGGGGCATCGCTTCCCCCTCCGCCTGGGCCGGTCACCTTTGAGCGGACCAGCGTGAAGTAGTGCCCTCTGAGGCTACGACGGGTCGCCGTCTGCGCCAAACCCCCCGGGCCGTGGCGAGTCCAGGTGACTGCCCCGATCATGGCATCACTTCGCGCCGGAGAGGGTAGGCCGGAGAGGGTAGGGAGTCGGTTGGCAGCGCTGGCCTGTGCGGGGGATGCCGGCGCGGCCCCAGCGGTGCCGACCGGGTACAGAGCGGCGGCCGGCTCTGGAGCTGGGAGAGGTCCGGGAACAGGCGGCATGTGATCTCCGGCGGGTCAGGATGGATGACCAGCAGGCGGGTGGGATCTTTGGGGAGCAGGGGCGCGTTAACGGCAGGCCGGAAGGACCCGCGATGACCGCCGCCGAAACCGGCGGAATGGCGGCGCGCCCTGTTCATGTCGGCGAGGCCCGGGCGGCTCAGGTGGGCGAGGCCCGGGCGGCGGCCGCGGCGCTGGATCTGGAGGCGGCCGGCGCGGCGGCCGAGCTGTACGCCGCGCACTACCGCTCGCTGGTACGGCTCGCGGTGCTGCTGGTGCGCGACCTGGCGACCGCCGAGGAAGTGGTGCAGGATTCCTTCGTGGCGATGCACGGCAGCTGGCGCCGGCTCAGGGACAGCAACAAGGCCCTGCCCTACCTCCGGCGGTGCGTGGTCAACCGGTCCCGGTCGGTGCTGCGGCACCGCGTGATCGTCGACCGGCACCCGCCGCAGCCGCTGCCGGACATGCCGAGCGCGGAGCAGGGCGCGATGATTCTGCTGGAGCGTTCCGCGGTGGTTGCCGCCCTGCACCGGCTTACCGAGCGGCAGCGCGAAGCGCTGGTGCTGCGGTACTACGGGGAGTTCACCGAGGCCCAGATCGCCGCGGCGATGGGGATCAGCCGTGGCGCGGTCAAGAGCCATACCTCACGGGCCATCTCGGCATTGAGGGACGTGCTGGCGGGTGAGGCATGAGCCACCCCGCCGGTGATTACGAGGACCTGCTGCGCCACGCGCTGCATTCGGCGGTGGACTCGATAGAGCCCGCCAGCGACGGCCTGGAGCGGATCAGGTCCCGGCTGACCACGCCGCGCCCGGCGCTGGCCGCCTGGGCGGTGGCCGCCTGCTCCGCGGTGGCCACCCGCGTCCGGGGTGGGCTGGGCCCGGTCTGGGCGTGGCTGCAGAACGCGTGGCGGCGGATGACGCCAGGTCCGTCCGGCCACGGCCATGAGCCTGCCGGGGTGGCGCGGCCGGGCCCGCGCCTGGACCGGGCGCGGCTGGCCGCTGTGGTGGCCGCGGTCACGCTGGTCCTGGCGATGAGCGTTTCCGCGCTGACCCCGTTCGGGCGGCAGATGCTGTCGCAGGCAGGCGCGCTCGTCGACTCCATCGACGGCAGCGCGCCTGCCGGGACGGGCGAGCCGGGATCGAGCGGTATCCGTGGCGGGCTCCCCGGCGTTCCCGGCGCCGGGCAGGGCACGCAGGGCCAGGGGCAGGTGGCTGTCAGCTGCGCGCCGGGCACGCCGGCCATCGCCACCCCGGCGGCGAGCACGGCCGCCAGCACGGGCCCCCCCAGCACGGGCCCCGCCAGCACACCGCCGGCCAGTCCCAGCACCGCCAGCACGCCGCCGGCCGCCAGCACGCCGCCGGCCGCCAGCTCGTCTCCGGCCAGTCCCAGCTCCGCCAGCACCTCGTCGGCCGTCAGCTCGTCCGCGGCAGCCACATCGTCCCCGGCCAGCCCGGGCACCGCCAGCACACCGCCGGCCGCTGGTTCGTCCACGGCCAGCCCGGGCACCGCCAGCCTGGGCCGGATCGGCGCGAGCATGGCCAGCACCAGCCCATCTCCCTGCGCGAGCCCCAGCCCGGCCAGCTCGTCCCCGGTCAGCCCCAGCCCGGCCAGCTCGCCCCCGGTCAGCCCCAGCCCATCCAGTCCGCCCGCGGACGGCACGGCCCCGGTCAGCCCGAGCCCGTCCAGCACCGGCTCGCCCAGTCCCAGCCCTTCCGGCTCGGGCGCGGCCAGTCCCAGCCCGGCCGGCACGGGCCCGGACGCCACGCCCCCGGCCAGCTCATCTCCGGCCAGCACGGGACCGGCGAGCACAGGGCCGGCGAGCACAGGGCCGGCGAGCACGGGACCGGCGAGCACGGGCCCCGGCCAGGACGGCTGAGGTCAGCACGGCTCAGGTCAGCACGGCTCAGGTCAGCACGGCTCAGGTCAGCACGGCTCAGGTCAGGACGGCGTCAGCGACCAGCCCGCCCGGTAGCAGCGCCGGCCGGCCGCGCGGCCTGGCGCATCCGGTAGGCGGCCACGTTGGTCCGGTTCGCGCACGAGGTGCCGCAGAACCGCCGGGACCGGTTCTTGGACAGGTCGACATGGACGTTGTCGCAGTCGTCCGCCGCGCACAGCCGCAGCCGGTCCAGCTGCTGGGTCCGGATGACGTCGGCGAACGCCATTGCCGCCTCGACCGCCATCCGCTCGGCGAGCGGCGCGTCGGGGGGCGTGGCGTGCAGGTGGTAGTCCCAGCCGTCGTGCTTGACCAGCTGCGGCAGGGCATGGGCTTCCCGCAGCAGGGCGTTGACGAGGCCGGCCGCCTCATCGGGGCCGGCGTCCCACAGCCGCGCCAGCCGGTCGCGCAGCTGGCGGACGGCGCCCAGCTCGGCTTGGTCGTGCCTGCGCGCACCGGTCCATCCCCAGGCAGCGGTGAAGCGGTCGAGGGCCGCGGGGTCGGGCAGCTGCTCGGCGCCGCCGCGGCCGGTGTTGACCAGCGCCGCGGCAGCGGCCAGCGCCACTTCGGTGTCATGAGCAAAAATCACTTTGACTCCTTTCACACCCGCGGCTAGTGTCAGTGATGAAATCAACTTTACTACTTACAGGGAGATCGCCGTGGCCACCGCGGGAAGCCGGGCCGGCCGGGTCACCCGTTCCGCCGGGGCCGGTGCTGGGCTGGGACTGGCCGTGCTGTCGGCGGCGGCCTTCGGCACCTCGGGAGCCTTCGGCGCCTCGCTGATCGGCGCCGGGTGGAGCCCGGCCGCCGCGGTGATCGCCAGGATCGCGCTGGCGGCGCTGGTGCTGACCGTGCCCGCCGTGCTCCAGCTGCGTGGCCGGTGGTACCTGCTGCGCCGGGGAGCGGGGAAGGTGGCCGCGTTCGGCCTGGTCGCGGTCGCGGGCGCCCAGCTCTTCTACTTCAACGCGATCGAGCGGATGCCGGTCGGGGTGGCCCTGCTGCTGGAATACCTCGGCCCGGTGCTGGTCGTCGGCTGGCTATGGCTGCGCCGCGGCCAGCGCCCCCGCCGGCTCACTGCCATCGGCGCGGCCGCGGCGATCGCCGGGCTGGCGATGGTGCTCGATCTGGGTGGGTCGGCCCGGATCGACCCGATCGGGGTGATGTGGGGCCTGCTGGCCGCTGTGGGCCTCGCGGCCTACTTCCTGCTCGGAGCGGCCACGGATGACGAGCCGCTGCCGCCGGTCGTCATGGCGTGGGCCGGGATGTGTGTGGGCGCCGCCGCTCTCGCCGCGCTGGGCTTGACCGGCGTGCTGCCGGTGACCGCCACCACCGGCCCCGTCGAGTTTGCCGGCCACCAGGTCAGCTGGGTCGTGCCGGTGCTCGGGCTGTCGCTCGTGGCGGCGGTGATCTCCTATGTCACCGGCATCGCCGCCAGCCGCAGGCTCGGGGCCAAGCTCGCCTCGTTCGTCGGCCTGGCCGAGGTGCTATCCGCGATCTTGTTCGCCTGGCTGCTGCTCGGCCAGCTGCCGTCCGCCGTGCAGTTCGTGGG
>DATIXO010000169.1:0-2651 GCA_035518495.1 Streptosporangiaceae bacterium | reverse complement strand
CAGGAGGAGGAACCGCGGTCGCGGACCGGGTACCCGTCGTCGCCCGGGCGGGTCTGGGTGAACGCGGCGGCCATCTTGACCTCGCGGGTGCGGGCCTTACCGTCCTCGCCCTTGCCGGCCCGGCCCCCGGCCGCGGCCGGCACCATGGGCACGCCGGTGCCGTCGAACGCGACATACAGCTTGTCCGGCAGCGGCTCGGCCGGCAGCAGCGGGGCGGTCTTCCCGGAGGCGATCGAGGCGGCCACGGCCTCGATGACCTGCGCGGCGGCGTTCCCGTCGGCCTCGGCACGGCGCCCCGGCCCGCCTGCCGGTCAAGGTGATCCCGGCCAGCTCGCCGGCCAGCCTCGCGGCGGCGGCGAACGGCAGCGCCGCGGCCGCGCGGGCGGCCATCTTCCGCAGCCCCGGCGACATGCCCTGCGCCGCGATGCCGAGCCGGGCGTCGCGGGGCGCCAGCCCGTGATGGCACTGACCGCAGTGATACCAGGCCCGCCGGATAGTCACCGGGCCGAGCACCGTGTCCACGCTCCTGGCCCGGCAGGAAACCAACTCTGCCTCATGACCCTGCCCGCAGGGCACGCGCGGGCCGGCGTAGCCGGCGTCAACGGCCAGCAGATCCTCCAGCACGCTCGCGCCCAGCCGCAGCAGGCCGGCCCGGATCGCCTTCTCGGCGGCCTCCAGCTCCTGGCCGCCGGCGATCGAGGCGGCCGCCGCAGCGGCCAGGCTGGTTACCTCGGCGGCGGCCTCAGCCGCGAGCGCCGCGGCGACCTCCTGGCCGAGCCGCCCCTTTTTTGCCCCTCGCTGCCAGGGGCCGTGGCGCCGGGCCCTGCTAACGGCGGCCGGGCGTACAGATCGCCTCGTCACGGCCTCGATCTGACCGGTCAGCGACCGGAACCGCTCCCACTCGCCAGCTTCCCGCTCCGCCTTGTCCAGCTCCAGGCCGGGCCGCGGCGCCTCACGGCGCACCATCATGATTTCCGCGTTCTTGGACGCTTGGCTGCGGCCCAGCAGGAGCAACCAGCCAAAGGCCCGGATCATGATCAGGTAGCGGAGGCGAAGCGACACAAACCGCGATCTTGCACCAACCTGCGCATCCAGCGCAAACCCAGGTGACAGCCTCTGCGTCGAGTTCTGACGCGGTACAGGGTGCACAACCTTCGGGTACTTGTCATCGTCGGCGTCATCGTTGTGCACGCCGCGGTCGCCTGCCCCGTGGACATGCGGGCTGGTATTAAGCCGATGACCGCATTGTTTCTGGAGTGCGGCCGGTGCTGCTGTCCTTCCCGGTGCTTGCCGGCGCGCCCCCCGATCGCGGTGAGGGCCGGCCCGGGCGCTATGTCGGCGTCTCCCCGATGCGGTCAGCGCGCCGGGCGGGCTCGCTGGCCCGCGGCGCCTGCTGGTGCCCAAGTGCGACGGCGCTCGCAACGAGGCAAGCGAACGCCGCGAGCTGCAGGACGGCGCGCAGCCCGTGCGGCAGCGTCTCGCCGAACAGCACGAACCCGGCTGCGATCGGGACCGCGTTGGTCACCATCGTCGCGGTGCCGGCGGCCGTCAGCGCGTCGCCGCGCTGGTATGCGGACTGCAGCACGCTCGTGCCGATGGCGTAGGCCGTTATGAGCGTGGCGAGCGCAATCAGCCACAGCCCGCCGTAGCCGACCAGTTTCGCGGAGATGTCGCCGTCGGCGAACAGCAGGCCGGCCGCCAGGCCGAGCGATGCGGCGCGGGCGAAGCGCCCCGGTATGGCGATGAGCAGCACCGCGCCGCCGGCGCAGGCCGCAAGCCATATGATGACGCCGACGACCGCCGGATGCTGATCGGATGCCGTCGTCCCGGTGAGCGAGAACGCAAGCAGCGTCAGCCCGGCGAGCGCCAGGACGACGGCGCCCTGCTCGCGCCGCGCGAGCCGGGACGGGTGCCCGCGCGCGGTCGCGAACGCCAGGACGGCGACCCCGGACGCCGCCACCGCCTGCACCAGCGCGAGCGGCGCGAGCCGCAGCGCCGCCACATACATGAGCCAGCCTGCGGTCTCGGCCCCGAACGCGGTCAGCCAGCGCCGGTCGCGGAGCAGGACCTGCACCGACCGAAAGGGGCGGCGCGGCGACATCGGCGGCAGCGCCGCTGCCGCGTCGTGTTCAAGGGAGTAGGCCGTGTTAGTGACCAGCGCCGAGACGAACGCGACAGTCAGCCCGATCCACGTCGGCGGCATCCCGAGGAGACTACCACCCGGGGCGGGGACGGCCACCCGGGGCGGGGACGGCCGGGCCGCCAGGCACATTGCCCGTCAACGCGGGCCGTCTTTCGGCATCAGCGCGCCATCCCGCGGGGACTCCACGTAACCCGTCTGGTCTCGCCAGAATGTCAAGGGACGATGACGGCACCCTGGCGGTGCCGTCATCGCTCTAAGTGGGCAATGCGAGGATGCCCTCTGCCCCGAGGCTACTCAGGCCATGAACTCGCAGGTCAATAGCATACATCACCTCGGGTTCCCGCAGGCCCGGCGGAGGTGCATCAGCGCGGCCTGACGCTCCCCGGCAGTGACAGTGCCGCCGCTGCCTATTGCGCGGTGGCGGGAGCCCGGGCCGGTGCCGGGGCTCATGTCGCTGTGCGGCCCCGCGCGCCGGGGGCCGGCTCGCGGGCGGCTGCAGCCCCGGGGG
>DATIXO010000168.1:0-2096 GCA_035518495.1 Streptosporangiaceae bacterium | reverse complement strand
CACCATCGGCGAGCTCGCGCGGTGGATTAATCCCGTCGTGCGGGGGTGGATGCAGTATTACGGGGCGTTTTACCGCTCCGAGCTGTATCCATTGCTCAAGCGTATCAACGGCTACCTGGTGCGCTGGCTGCGGAAGAAAATATAAACGGCTGAGGACCTTCGCGAAAGCGCACGCGGCATGGGGGCGGCTGACCAGCCAGTACCCGGCCACGTTCGCGCACTGGCGGTGGGTCACGGGGCATTGGCGGTAAGGGTGAGAAGAGCCCGGTGACGAGAGATTGTCACGCCGGGATTCTGTGGGAGCCCGGGGGTGAGATTCCCCCGGGCCACCCCCAGGGCTCCTGACATAGCGCAATAGTTCATGCAGTGCCGGGGTGTTCTTTGACTTCGTATCGCAGGAGGAGCTGGGTTCCGGGGTAGCGGGTTGCGGTGGTGGTGAGCTGTTCGCAGAGGGCGGCCAGGGCGCGGGTGCGGCGGGGGGCGGACAGCGGGTCCAGGCGGATGTGCAGGACGCCGCCGTGGATGGTGATGTCGCCGCTGGCGTGCAGGGCTTCGCGGATCAGGGCGTAGGCTTCGTCGCTGGCGCGGGGGTAGCGGCCGTTCAGGGCGCGGGCCAGGATGGTCTCGGTGTTGCAGGCGGCCATCCGGATGGCGTGGGTGATCAGCTTGGTCTCGGTGTCGGGTTTCACCATGTCCGGGTTGTGCTCGCTGAGCGGGATTTTTGCCGGGACGGCCCTGGCGGCGGCCTGGGCGGCTTGCAGGTCGCGGCGTGCGGTGTCGACGGGGGCGTCCAGCCTGGCCAGGGCCTGGTTGGTGATAACGGTGGCGGTGCCGGGGGCGGGGTGGCGCAGCTCGGCGAGCCGGGCCTCGCGGGCGGTCTGGGCGGCGATGAGGGTTTTCTTCGCGGTCTTGACGGCGGCGGCCGCGGTTTTCTTCGCCGGGTTCGGCACCATCCGGGCGGGGTCTTCGGGGGTGGTGGCGTAGGTGTCGAGGGCGTCGAGGGCGAAGTGGGCGCGGCCGTAGCGGAAGTAGTTCTCCTCCCGCCACCGCGAGGTCATCCGGTAGATGACCCCGGCGGCGGGCAGCGCGGCGGCGGGGCGGGTGGTCAGGATGTGGACCTGGCGGGTGTCGCCGGGCTTGCGGCGGGTGACCTGCCGCAGGGTCAGCACGCGGCCTTTGTGCTCGCCCTCGCTGATCGTCACCTCGGTCATGGTGTCGGCCAGTTCGTAGGTGTGCTCACGGCCGTCGTCGCCGGTCCACCCGGCGGCGCTGAACGCGTCCTCGGGCAGGTCGGGGATGTCTTTGCCGGGGTCGTTCTTGCGGTAGGTCAGCAGGTCGAACCTGGCGTCGGTGATGTCGGCGAACAGGGCCGGGGACCAGCCGCCGCGGTCGAAGCACAGGACCGGCTTCGCGGCGGGCCCGGTGATGTCGCGCAGCGCGGGCAGCAGGTCGCGGATCTGGGCGGCCAGGGAGGACGACGGCTGGGCCATCACGACCAGCAGCGGGTCCCCGGCGCTGCCGGTGACCCAGGTTTCCTCCGTCGCCGGGCCGGGGAACTTCAGCCTGGCCAGGTGCATCTTCTGGATGTCCCGCTTGCCGAAATAGGCCCGGGTGTGCCCGTCGATGTAGAGGAACCCCAGGGTGTCCGGGCTGGCCGCGGCGTGGTGGCGGGCCAGCGCCAGCTGCAGCTCTGCGGCCTTGCCGGCGGCGGCGAGCTCGCCGAGCTTGCGGCGGATCGTCTTGACTTCCGGGGCCCGGTCCAGCCCGAGCACCCGGCCCAGCGCGGCCGGCGAGACCCGGGTGGCGCCCTCGGCCCGCGGTTCCCCGGCCAGGGCCAGGAACACCAGCGTCAGCAAGGTTGCCGTCAGCCCGTAAAACCCGTCCCGCAGCCGCCCGTAGACTTCGCGGGCCGCATCCAGCAGGCCGGCGGCCTCCATCGCGGGCAGCGCCAGCAGCAGCCCGGCCAGCGGATACCGGGCGCCCGGGGTGAATACCGGGACGGCGCCCTCGCCCAGCAGGCCCCACCGGGCCAGCGCCCGCTCGCCATCGCGGCGCACCGGGTCCGGCAGCACCGGCATCACAGCGCCCCGGCCCGC
>DATIXO010000167.1:0-39540 GCA_035518495.1 Streptosporangiaceae bacterium | reverse complement strand
ACGTCCACGATCTCCAGCGACTCGCTGGCCTCGCCGGAGCTCTTCTTGGCGCTGATCGCGTCGCCGAGCATGACCAGGCAGTACGGGCAGGCGGTGGAGATGGTGTCCGGGCCGGTGCCCAGCGCCTCCTCGATCCGCTCGGTGTTGATCCGCTTACCGATCCGCTCCTCCATCCACATCCGGGCGCCGCCGGCCCCGCAGCAGAACCCGCGCTCCCGGCAGCGGTGCATCTCCTGCGCCTGGACCCCCGGCACCCGCTCCATGATCTCGCGTGGCGGGGAGAACACCTTGTTGTGCCTGCCGAGGAAGCAGGGATCGTGATAGGTGATCTTCTCGTCGACCGGGGTGACCGGGGTGAGCCTGCCCTCGGCGACCAGCCGGGCCAGCAGCTGGGTGTGGTGGATGACCTGGTAGTTCCCGCCCAGCTGCGGGTACTCGTTCGCGATCGCGTTGAAGCAGTGCGGGCAGCTCGCGACGATGGTGCGCGGGGCCGCCTCGTTCAGCAGCTCGACGTTCTGCTGGGCAAGCATGGAGTACACGAACTCGTTGCCGATCCGGCGGGCGGGATCGCCGGTGCAGGTCTCGGCGGGCCCGAGCACGGCGAACGTCACCCCCGCCGTGTGCAGCAGGGTGGCGATCGCCTTGGTGGTCTTGCGGGCCCGGTCCTCCAGTGCCCCGGCGCAGCCGACCCAGAACAGGTACTCGACGTCATCTGCGATCTTGCCGTCGGCGACCGTCACCTCGAAGTCCAGCTCGGAGATCCATTCCGCCCGCCGCTGCGCGCCCATCCCCCACGGGTCGCCCTTGCTCTCCAGGTTCTTCAGCATCCCGGCGGCCTCCACCGGGAAGGCAGACTCGATCAGCACCTGGTGCCGCCGCAGGTCGGAGATGTGGTCGATGTGCTCGATGTCGACCGGGCACTCGTGCACGCAGGCGCCGCAGTTGGTGCACGACCAGATCACATCGGGATCGATCACGCCGCCGGATTCGGGGGTGCCGACCAGGGGCCGTTCTGCTTCCTGCTTGACCTGGTCGGGGAGCGCGCCGCGTTCGGTGTCCGTGGCAGCGAGCAGGTAAGGCGCCTTGGCGAGCGCGTGATCGCGCAGGTCCAGCATGAGCATCTTGGGCGACAGCGGCTTGCCGGTCGCCCAGGCCGGGCACTGCGACTGGCACCGCCCGCACTCGGTGCAGGTGCCCATGTCGAGCATGCCCTTCCAGGTGAAGTCCTCGATCTTGCCGCGGCCGAAGATGTCGGCGTCCGGGTCGGCCTCCTCGAAGTCGAGCACCTTGCCGCCCGAGCGCATCGGCTGCAGCTCGCGCAGCCCGTCCGGGCGCCGGGAGAACAGCACGTTCACCGGGGCCAGGAAGATGTGCAGGTGCTTGGAGTAGGTGACGAACACCAGGAACCCGAGCACCACCGCCAGCTGGGCCAGCACGAACACCGTCTCGAGCACGCTGTTGGTGCCCGTTCCCAGCGGCGCCAGCCAGTTCGCGACGATCTGCGAGGCGAACGCGCCGTGGGCGTAGGGGAAGTTCCCGGTGTTGATCTGCGCGCCCCGGGCGAGCAGCAGGGTCGAGATCACCAGGAAGATCCCCAGCAGCACGAACCAGGCGGCGCTGGTGTGCGAGCCGGAGAACCGGGATTCGCGGCCCTCCCGTTTGGGGCTGTTGCGCAGCCGGATGACCGCGAAGGTGATGATCCCGGCCAGCACCCCGACCGCGAACAGGTCCTCGATGAAGCCCAGCACCGGCCAGTGGCCGATCCACGGGATGGCGAACGACCGGCTGAACAGGTCCCCGTAGGTCTCCAGGATCGTCAGCAGCAAGACGGTGAAGCCCCAGAACGTCAGCGCGTGGGCGACGCCCGGCACCGTCCACTGGAGCAGCTTGCGCTGGCCGACGACCTCGGTGGCCTCGGTCCCGACGTCCCGGCCCGGGTGATCGCGGACCGCCGCGATACGCTCGGGGGCGGGCTGCCCCGCCCTGGTGATCCGGTACAGCCACCACAGCCTGCGTCCTGCCAGGGTGAACGCGGCAACGGTGAGAGCCAGGCCGATGACGATGCGCAGGGCCACGCGGACCTCCCGGGGGATGTTCCGTGCCAGCGTACGCCGTGGCCGGTCACGGCGGCATGATCGCCACCGGTCGCGGGAAGTTTGCCGCGCCCTTCGTTGTTGCTCATAAAAGTTGCGCTCACCTGGCTCAATCCGTTTGACGCGGGATGGACGCAGTGGCAAACTTGAGCCGACATGGCTCAACTTCCAGATCACATCACACTCAAGGACTACACATGGCACGTGCGGTAGGGATCGACCTCGGGACGACCAACTCGGTCGTCGCTGTCCTCGAAGGCGGAGAGCCGACGGTCATCGCCAACGCGGAGGGCTCACGGACCACCCCGTCCGTCGTCGCCTTCGCCAAGAACGGGGAAGTGCTCGTCGGTGAGGTTGCCAAGCGGCAGGCGGTGACCAACGTGGACCGGACGATCCGGTCGGTCAAGCGCCAGATGGGCACCGACTGGAGCGTCAAGATCGACGACAAGAAGTTCACCGCCCAGCAGATCAGCGCGTTCATCCTGCAGAAGCTGAAGCGGGACGCGGAGTCCTACCTGGGCGAGACGATCACCGACGCGGTGATCACCGTGCCTGCGTACTTCAGCGACGCGCAGCGGCAGGCCACCAAGGAGGCCGGCCAGATCGCCGGGCTGAACGTGCTGCGCATCATCAACGAGCCGACCTCCGCCGCGCTGGCCTACCACCTGGAGAAGGAGAACGAGGCCACCATCCTGGTCTTCGACCTCGGCGGCGGCACCTTCGACGTGTCCCTGCTGGAGGTTGGCGAGGGCGTGGTCGAGGTGAAGGCGACCAGCGGTGACAACCACCTTGGCGGTGACGACTGGGACCAGCGGATCGTGGACTGGCTGGTGCAGGACTTCAAGAACGGCTACGGCGTGGACCTGTCCAAGGACAAGATGGCGCTGCAGCGGCTGCGCGAGTCCGCGGAGAAGGCCAAGATCGAGCTGTCCGGCTCGCAGGAGACCTCGGTCAACCTGCCCTACATCACCCACTCCGAGCAGGGCCCGCTGCACCTGGACACCAAGCTGACCAGGGCCGAGTTCCAGAAGATGACCTCGGATCTGCTGGACCGCTGCAAGGGGCCGTTCAAGCAGGTCCTGAAGGACTCCGGCGTCAAGCTCAGCGCGATCAACCACGTGGTGCTGGTCGGCGGCTCGACCCGGATGCCCGCCGTGGTCGACCTGGTGAAGGAGCTGACCGGCGGCAAGGAGCCGAACAAGGGCGTCAACCCCGACGAGGTCGTCGCCGTCGGCGCGTGCCTGCAGGCCGGTGTGCTCAAGGGCGAGGTCAAGGACGTGCTGCTGCTGGACGTGACCCCGCTGTCGCTGGGCATCGAGACCAAGGGCGGCATCTTCACCAAGCTCATCGAGCGCAACACCACCATCCCCACCAAGCGCTCGGAGATCTTCACCACCGCGGACGACAACCAGCCGTCGGTGCAGATCCAGGTCTTCCAGGGCGAGCGCGAGATCGCGTCGTACAACAAGAAGCTCGGCATGTTCGAGCTGGCCGGCCTCGCGCCCGCGCCGCGCGGCGTGCCGCAGATCGAGGTCGCCTTCGACATCGACGCGAACGGGATCGTGAACGTCTCCGCCAAGGACCTCGGCACGGGCAAGGAGCAGTCGGTGCAGATCACCGGCGGGTCCGCGCTCGGCAAGGACGACATCCAGCGGATGGTGGACGAGGCGGAGAAGTACGCCGAGGAGGATGCCCGCCGGCGCGACGAGGCGGAGACCCGCAACCGCGCGGACACTCTGGCCTACTCGACGGAGAAGTTCGTCGCCGAGAACGCCGACAAGATCCCCGCTGACATCAAGGCCGAAGTGGAGTCGGCGATCGCCGACCTCAAGCGGGCGCTTGAGGGGGACGACATGGACGCGATCAAGGAGGCCACCGAGAAGGCCGCCCAGGTCAGCCAGAAGATGGGGACCGCCATCTACGCCCAGTCGCAGGCCAGCGCCTCCGCCGAGAGCGCCTCGGCCGGCAGCGGTGACAGCGACGAGTCATCCGACGATGAGGTCGTCGAGGCCGAGATCGTCGATGACGAGAAGCCGGGCGAAGAGGGTGGCGCCGCCTGATGAGCTCGCCGGAGGAGACCAATGGGGGCCCGGTGATCCGCGATCTGAGGCGCATCGATCCCGCCACCGGGCAGGTCAGGGAGACGGGCCAGGGAGGTTCAGCCCAGCAGGGCGGCTCCTCCCGCGGGCCCGGCAAGCCCAGGCCAGGCAAGCACGCCGCCTCCAAGCCGGGCGGGGCGAGCCTGGAGGGGGCCGGGCCGTCCGGGCCAGGCTCCCGCCAGGGGCGCGGCAGCCACGCCGCACCGCCAGCCGCCGACCCTGCGGCCGCGCAGCAGCTCGCCGAGCGCACGGCCGACCTGCAGCGGGTGACCGCCGAATACGCCAACTACCGCAAGCGCGTCGAGCGCGACCGGTCGGCGGTGCGTGAGCAGGCGGTGGCGAACGTGCTCTCCGGGCTGATCCCGGTGCTGGACGACATCGGCCGTGCACGCGAGCACGGGGAGCTCGTCGGCGGCTTCAAGTCGGTGGCCGAGTCGCTGGAGGCCGCCGTCGCCAAGCTCGGGCTCGACACCTTCGGGGAAAGCGGCGAGCCGTTCGACCCGAAGGTGCACGAGGCCCTGATGCACTCCTACTCAGCCGACGTGACCGAGCCGACCTGTGTCCAGGTCCTCCAGCCCGGATACCGGGTGGGGGAGCGGATCCTGCGCCCGGCCCGGGTGGCCGTGGCCGAGCCCGGCGGGCCGGAGGGCGGGCCTGATGAAGCCGGCGACGGAGCCGATGACGACACCGGCGGGCCCGGCAGGGTCCACCACCAGCCCGGCGCGGCCGGCGGGAGCGAGCCCGGCCAGGCCGGCCCGCAGGAGACACGTGCCGACCACGACTGATGCCCGGAGATACCAGTGAGCACCAAGGACTACGTGGAGAAGGACTATTACAAGACCCTTGGTGTCTCCAAGACCGCGACCGCGGACGAGATCAAGAAGTCGTACCGCAAGCTCGCCCGCAAGTACCACCCCGACGCCAACAAGGGTGAGGCCAAGGCCGAGGAGCGGTTCAAGGAGATCTCCGAGGCCTACAACGTCCTGTCCGACGAGAAGCGGCGCAAGGAGTACGACGAGGCGCGCTCGCTCTTCGGCGGCGGCTTCCGGCGTCCGGGGCAGCCTGGCCCGGGCGGCTTCGGCGGGTTCGACCTCGGCGACCTGTTCGGCGGCGGCGCCGGGACCGGGACCGGCGCCGGCGGCAGCGGCCGGCTGGGCGACCTGCTCGGCGGGATGTTCGGCAGCGGCGGCGGCCGGGGTACCCAGCCACGGCCGCGGCGCGGCGCGGACGTGGAAACCGAGACCACGCTCGGGTTCGGCGACGCCCTCGACGGCGTCACCGTGAGCCTGCGCCTGACCGGCGAGGGAGCCTGCCCGACCTGCCACGGCACCGGCGCGAAGTCGGGCACGGTGCCCCGGGTCTGCCCGTCCTGCGAGGGCACCGGGCAGACCAGCCAGAACCTGGGCAGTTTCGCGTTCTCCGAGCCGTGCAAGGAGTGCCGCGGCCGCGGCCTGGTGGTCGACGACCCGTGCCCGGCATGCGCGGGCAGCGGGCGTGCCATGAGCACCCGCACGATCCAGGCGCGGATCCCGGCCGGTGTCGCCGACGGGCAGCGGATCAAGCTCAAGGGCAAGGGCGTCCCGGGCGAGCGCGGCGGTCCCGCTGGCGACCTGTATGTGCGGATCCACGTGACCCCGCACCCGGTGTTCGGCCGCAGCGGCAACAACCTGACCGTGACCGTCCCCGTCACCTTCCCCGAGGCAGCTCTGGGCGCCGAGGTCAAGGTGCCGGCGATGCGGGGCGCGCCGGTCAGCGTCCGGATCCCGGCGGGCACCCCGAACGGGCGCACGTTCCGGGTCCGCGGCAGGGGCGTGCGGCGCCCGGACGGGACCAACGGGGACATGCTCGTGACCGTCTCGGTCCAGGTGCCGCAGAAGCTGAGCGGGCCTGCCAGGGAAGCGCTGGCCAGCTTCCGGGAGGCGACCGCTGGCGAGGACCCGCGGGAAGACCTGCTGCGGCGGGCGAAGCAGGCGTGATGAGACCGCCCACAGCAGCCAGCGGGCCTGGCGCGGCGCGGGAGGTGACGAGATGAGCAGCCCCTACGAGATGTCCGACGACACCCCGGTGTATGTGATCTCGGTGGCGGCCCAGCTGTCCGGCATGCATCCGCAGACCCTGCGCACCTATGACCGGATGGGGCTCGTCTCACCGGGCCGTTCCGCGGGGCGCGGCCGCCGGTACTCGCTGCGCGACGTCCTCCTGCTCCGCGAGGTGCAGCGGCTGTCACAGGAGCGCGTCAACCTCGAGGGCATCAGGCGGATCCTGGAGCTGGAAAACGAGCTGCAGCGGCTGCGCGGCATCCTCGCCGAGATGACCACCGAGATGGCGCAGCTCCGGAACGAGCTGGAGTCCACCAGGGCGGTGGCCGCCCGGCTCGCCGGGCTGCTCCGCAGCCGTGGGGCCAGCACCTCGCTGGTCCCGGTGCGCGGCCGGGATGCGGCATCCGGCCGGCGGGATGCCGCATCCGCGGCGGAGCCAGCCTCGGACGAGCCAGGGCCCGCCCTGCCGGCCGCCGGGTCCAACGCCGCGGTCCCTCGGCCCGGACCCGCGGTTCCTGGGCCCGAGCCCGCCGTTCCTCGGCCTGAACCCGCGGCCGCGCGGCCCGATCCCGCCCTCTCACCCGAGGCGGAGTGACAGCCCACGGCTGGCCGCCCGCCTACCCACCTGTGACATGACCTTTGACCTGCAGGAAGCAACCTGATGGACGACAAGTTCACACGCAAGAGCCAGGAGGCGCTGGCGGACGCGGTCCGGCGCGCCACGGCCGACGGCAACCCGCACGTTGACCCGCTGCACGTGCTCGCGGCCCTCATCCAGCAGAGCGGCGGCACGGCCGACCCGCTGCTGCGGGCCGTCGGCGCCGATCCCGCCGCGGTGCTCGCCGATGCCGGTGACCGGCTGGCGAAGCTGCCCAGCGCGGCCGGCGCCACGCTCAGCGCTCCAGACATGTCACGGCCGGTACTCGCGTCGCTCGCGACCGCTGCCAAGCGCGCGCGGGAACTGGGCGATGAGTACGTCTCCACCGAGCACCTCCTGGTCGGCCTGGCCACCGACGGCGGGCAGGCGGCGGAGGTGCTGCGCAAGGCGGGCGCCGGCCCGGACGTGCTGCTCGAGGCGTTCGAGAAGGTTCGCGGGCACGCCCGTGTCACCTCGGAGAACCCGGAAGGCACCTATCAGGCGCTGGAGAAGTACAGCGTCGACTTCACCGAGCGCGCGCGGGACGGGGACCTCGACCCGGTGATCGGCCGGGACGCTGAGATCCGGCGGGTGATCCAGGTGCTGTCCCGCCGGACCAAGAACAACCCGGTCCTGATCGGTGAGCCCGGGGTCGGCAAGACCGCGGTGGTCGAGGGCCTGGCCCAGCGGATCGTCGCCGGGGACGTGCCCGAGTCGCTGCGCGGCAAGCGGCTGGTCGCGCTCGATCTGGCGGCCATGGTGGCCGGCTCGAAGTACCGCGGCGAGTTCGAGGAGCGCCTCAAGGCGGTGCTGAACGAGATCAAGGAGAGCGAAGGCCAGGTCATCACCTTCATCGACGAGCTGCACACGGTGGTGGGTGCGGGCGCGGCCGAGGGTGCCATGGACGCCGGCAACATGCTCAAGCCGATGCTGGCCCGGGGCGAGCTCCGGATGATCGGTGCGACCACCCTGGATGAGTACCGCGAGCGGATCGAGAAGGACCCCGCGCTGGAGCGGCGCTTCCAGCAGGTCTTCGTGGGCGAGCCGTCGGTCGAGGACACGATCGCCATCCTGCGCGGCCTCAAGGGGCGTTACGAGGCGCACCACAAGGTCCAGATCTCCGACGCCGCGCTGGTCGCGGCGGCCACCCTGTCCGACCGCTACATCACCGCCCGGTTCCTCCCGGACAAGGCCATCGACCTGGTCGACGAGGCCGCGTCCCGGCTGCGGATGGAGATCGATTCCCGTCCGGTCGAGATCGACGAGCTGCAGCGCAGCGTGGACCGGATGAAGATGGAGGAGATGGCGCTGGAACGGGAGGCAGACCCGGCCAGCAAGGAGCGGCTGGAGCGGCTGCGCGCCGATCTGGCCGACCGCCAGGAGCAGCTGACCGCGCTGGTCGCCCGCTGGGAGCGGGAGAAGGCCAGCCTGAACAGGGTCGGCGAGCTCAAGCAGCGGCTCGACGACCTGCGCGGGCAGGCCGAGCGGCTGCAGCGCGACGCGGAGTTCGAGGCCGCCTCCCGGATCATGTACGGCGAGATCCCGGCCGTGGAGGCCGAGCTCGCCGAGGCCACGGCCCTGGCAGGCAACGGGCCCACGGCGGCCGGCGGGAACGGGCAGGCAGCCGCGCCCATGGTCAAGGAGGAGGTCGGCCCGGACGATGTCGCAGATGTCGTCTCCTCCTGGACCGGCATCCCGGCGGGCCGGCTACTCGAAGGCGAGACAGGCAAGCTGCTGCGGATGGAGAGTGAGCTCGGCGGGCGGCTGATCGGGCAGTCGCGGGCGGTCACCGCGGTGTCGGACGCGGTGCGCAGGTCCCGGGCCGGGATCTCCGACCCGGACCGGCCATCGGGTTCCTTCCTGTTCCTCGGGCCGACCGGGGTGGGCAAGACCGAGCTCGCCAAGGCGCTCGCCGAGTTCCTCTTCGACGACGAGCGGGCCATGATCCGCATCGACATGAGCGAGTACTCCGAGCGGCACTCGGTGGCCAGGCTGGTGGGGGCGCCGCCGGGATACATCGGCTACGAGGAAGGCGGCCAGCTGACCGAGGCCGTCCGGCGGCGGCCTTACTGTGTCGTCCTGCTCGACGAGGTGGAAAAGGCGCACCAGGAGGTCTTCGACATCCTGCTTCAGGTGCTCGACGACGGCAGGCTCACCGACGGCCAGGGCCGGACGGTGGACTTCCGGAACACGATCCTCATCCTCACCTCGAACCTCGGCTCGGCCTTCATCGCCGACCAGGCGCTCAGCGACGAGGCGAAGCGGGATGCCGTGATGGGCGTGGTCCGTGCCACCTTCAAGCCGGAGTTCCTCAACCGGCTCGACGATGTGATCATCTTCGACGCGCTGACCACCGAGGACCTCACGCGGATCGTCGACCTGCAGGTCGCCCGGCTGGCGCGCCGGCTCGCCGACCGCAGGCTCACGCTCACGGTCACGCCCGCGGCCCGTGAATGGCTGGCCGTGACCGGGTTCGACCCGCTGTTCGGGGCGCGGCCGCTGCGCAGGCTGGTCCAGTCGGCGATCGGCGATCAGCTGGCGAAGAAGCTGCTGTCCGGGAAGATCTCCGACGGGGACACCGTCCGGGTGGATCTGGACGAGTCGTCCGACTCGCTGGTCGTCTCGCCCGATAAGCCGGAGAAGGCGCCCGGCCCGGACGACAGCTCGTCGAGCAGGCGGTCGTAGGCGTCCTCGGGCAGCCCGATGTCGTTGCGGATCCGGAACCGCAAGGACAGCAGGAGCCTCAGCTCGGCCCGGTCCCCGGGGGGCAGCCCGGGCAGCGCATCGGCGATGGTGCCTGCCGCCCGGGCATCGGGTTCGGCTTCCGGCCCGCCGGAGTCCGCGTCGCCCGCCTTGGCGACCGGGCCGGGCGAGCCGCCCAGGCACAGCTCGATGCCCGCGCCGACCCACGCCAGCGCGCCGATCATGTCCGAGCGCTCCGCGAGCAGCTCAGCCATCAGGTCGCACATCCGCGGCTCGCGCGGCGGCTCGGCGGCGAGCTGGCGGACCAGCGCCTCGGCATCCTCGGTCCTGTCCATCATGAACAGCGCCCGCGCCAGCGGGGCCCGCGGATCGATGAAGGCAGGACCGCCGTCCTCCAGCGCGCGCATGAACCCGTTGGCGGCCGCCGCGGGTTCATCGGCGAGCAGCCACTGTTCCCCCGCCCGCGTGTAGGCCTCGGAACGCGGCATCGCCGGAGTCTGTGTTCCGGTATCGGCGAGCCAGGTCATCTGCTGCGCCGCGGCCCGGTGATCGCCGGTGCACGCGGCGTCGAACTCGATCGCGTCAAATGTCTCTCGGCTCAGCACTCCCACGTCAGACAAGGTACCCACCGTGGCGGGGGTACCAACGCGGCGAGCCGGGAACCCGGCGGATAGCCGGGGCGGCCGTGCGGCCAGGCGGGCCCCCTGGGCCCGCGGGCCAGTTGCCGCCGATGCCGTCGCCGTTCAATGACGGGCTCTCTCCAGGGCATCCCAGAAACCCCGCCGCAGCGCGTGGCGCACCTCATCATGAAGCAGGGAGTCGATCGGCAGCGCCGAATCCTGCAGCAGCCTGGCCTCCAGGTCAGAGGGCATGCGCGGCTTACGGGCCAGGACAGCCTCCAGCCAGAGCACGGGCGCCTCACGGGCGACCGACTGCCCGAAGTTGAAGCCCTCACCGTGCGCTGCCTGCACCGCGTCGGCCAGCGAGACCGATGCCTGGGGCACCAGGTGGCCCGCACCGGGCTGGGGGCCGGGGTAGGGAACCTGCTGCGGCGGCGCGTACCCCGCCCCGGGGCCGCCGTCGAGCTGGTCACCCGGCGGCCCGGCGTACTGCTGGGGCTGGGGCGGCGGCGCCTGCGGCCCGCGCGCGAACCGCCCGGTGGGCGCCGGCGCAGGACCGGCGGGCGCCGCGGGGCCGGTGGGCGCCGCAGCGGGATAGGCCCGCACGCCGCCGCGCGCCTGCTGCGCGGGCGGCATGACAGGTCCGGACGGTGCTGGCTGACCGGGCATGCCCGGCAGCGCGGTGAGCGCCGGGGAAGGCTGCGGGCCGGCCATGGCCTGGCGCGGGCCGGCCTGCCCCTGGCCGCCTGGCGCACCCGGAACATCCGGCCCAGGCCCCTGGTAGGCGGGTGGCGCCGGGTAGAGAGTCTGGCCCGGCTGCATGCCCGGGGCGCCCGGCGGCCCGGGCTGCTGCTGCGGCGCCATGCCCGGATGGCCCTGCTGGGCGGGGGGCGGCTGCATCGCGGGCTGCCCGGGCGCTGCCTGCTGGACCATGGGGCCCGGCGGCGCGGGCTGCCCCGGCGGCATGGCGGCGGGCGCCTGGATGGCACCTGAGTTGTGCACCCGCTGCTGAGCGGGTGGCGCCTGCACCGGCGCAGCCGGTGGGGGGCCTGGCTGGCCCGCCATGGCTGGGGCGGCGGCCTGGGGCATGCCCGGCTGCGCGGGTATCGGCCCGGACGTCTGAGCCGGGCCCGGCACCGGCTGGGCAGCGGGCATGGCCTGCTGGGCGGCGGGGGCACCTTGCTGGGCGGCCATGCCCGGGGCCGGCTGCATGCCGGGCACGCCCGCCATGCCCTGCTGCATCGCCCCGCCCGGGGCCGCCGCGGCAGGCTGGGGCTGCCCGGGCTGCTGCGCCTGCTGGGGCTGCGCGGGCTGCGGCGCCTGCTGGGCCGGTGGCGCCTGCCCCGCCTGCGCGGGAGGCGCTGCCTGGGCTTGCGCAGGCTGCGGAGCCTGGGCCTGCCTGGGCTGCGGCGCCTGCTGCGCCGGTGGCGCCTGGGGCTGCCCGGGCTGCGGCGCCTGCTGGGCCGGTGGCGCCATGCCGATGGGGCCGGAGGCGTTGGCCGGCTGCTGGGCGCCTGGCTGGCCGTTCATGGCAGGCTGTGCAGTCCGCTGGTACTCGGCGATGACCGGCGCGGTATAGATCTCCGGCGGCGCGGACTGCGACCCGGCCGGCAGCGCCTGCTGGTGGCCGAGGGCGCCGACCGGCCCGTGGCCGTTGGTCAGCGCCCGGCCGGGATAGGAGCCAGCGGCCCGGCGCTCGTCATCGCGCAGTGGCTCCGCGCCCACCACCAGTTCCACGTAGGGCCGCAGATGCGCCTCACCGACCTCCACGATGTCGTCAGATTCCTGGCGGAGGGCACGGGAGATGGTCCAGTTGCCGTCCACCGTGATGTGCACGAGCGTGATCTTGAGGCCGAGGTCCTGTACGTCGGCGATGACCTGCGCCAGGTCCTCTTCGGCACTGACCACGAGCGCGTCCCGGATGGCACCGTTGCGCGCCAGCGTGGTCAGGTCGCGGTGGATCTCGCTCTCCACTCCCTCGCGGCGGCCCGGCCTCATCCGGCCCAGCCGCAGCTTCACCCCGGGCAGGTCGGCGAGCGCGTCGTGCTCCGCTGACCGGCGGCCCTCCACCGTCGCCTCGTACCAGTAGCAGCGCAGCAGGGGCAGCCCCGTCCGGTCACAGGCCACCGTCCCCAGGAACTGGAGCAGGCCCGCATAGTTCCAGGAAACAGACTCCCGGTGACGAGTGCCGTGGACAGCCATCGCGCCATCTGCCAGCACGTAGCCTGCGTCCACGAACAGCGCGCACCGATCCACGGGACACCGTCCTTCCGTCGACGCGAGACGTTACCAGCGCTCAGCCAGCTCCGTGATGGACTGCGGTAGATCCCGGCCAACCCAGGCAGGCAGGAAATCGGTATTGGCGGAAGGTATCGTCACAGGGAATTACCGCCCGGCAGGATACCCAGACATGCGACTTCTTGTTCTCGGCGGCACCCGTTTCCTCGGACGCGCGATCGTGGATGACGCGGTCAGCCGCGGCTACGACGTCACGACCTTCACCCGGGGGCTGAGCGGCCATCCCCGGCCGGGTGCCGAATCGCTGCACGGCGACCGCACCGTCCCCGGCGACGTGCTCCAGCTGGCCAAACGGGACTGGGACGCGGTCATCGACACCTCCACCATCGCGCCCGTGCATGTCGCCGCCACCGCCCGGCTGCTGGCCGGCCACGTGGGCCACTACAGCTACGTCTCCACCATCTCGGTCTACCGTGATCAGCCGGGCGAGCCAGCGACCGAGGATTCAGCCGTCCTGGACTGCCCTCCGGACGCGGCGGGCACCATCGAGACACTCGGCTACGGGGAGCTCAAGGCGGGCTGCGAACGGGCGGTCCAGGAGGCGATGCCCGGCCGGAACCTGATCGCCCGGCCGGGGCTCATCATCGGGCCGCACGAGAACGTGGGCAGGCTCCCCTGGTGGCTGACCAGAATCGCCCGGGGCGGCCCGGTGCTGGCCCCCTCACCGGACAGCGGGCTGCGGATGACCGACGCACGCGACCTGGCGGCCTGGCTGACCGACAACACCCGGCGGGGCATACCTGGCGTGATGAACGTGCCGGGCCCGGAGGGAACGTTCGGGGACCTGCTCACCGCGTGCGCCGAGGTCACCGCCCCGCAGCGCGGTGACGGCCTGGAACTGCGGATGGTCGCCGACCCGGTCCTGCTCGGGGCGGGGGTGGAGCCCTGGATGGAGCTGCCGATGTGGGCGCCGGACATACCCGAGCTGGCCGGCATCTGGCAGGTCTCCGGCGACCGGGCGGTGCGGACCGGGATCCGTTACCGCCCGCTGATGGACACCGTCAGCGACACCTGGCACTGGCTGACGCAGGAGGCGGCCAGCCTCGACCGCCCGGTCTCGGCGTTCGCGCGGATGCCCGGGATCGGCCTGGACCCCGCCCGCGAGCAGGAGATCCTGGCCACGCTGTGATGGCCGGCGGGCCCGGGACCGCGCCAGCTGCCCGCGCGCTGGGTAGGCTCGCCAACCGTGAGCGACCGCGACGATCTCCTGCGCGTGATCAGGGACAAGGCCGTGGTGCACGGCGACTTTGTGCTGTCGTCCGGGCAGCGCGCGACCTGGTACATCGACCTGCGGCGGGTGCTGCTCAGCGGGCAGGCCGCCCCGCTGGCGGGCAGGGTCATGCTGGCGGCCACCGCCGACCTGGGCTACGACGCCGTCGGCGGGCTCACGCTGGGGGCCGACCCGGTGGCCGCGGCGATGCTGCACGCGGCTGCCAGCCAGGGACGGGCGCTGGACGCCTTCGTCGTCCGCAAGGCCGAGAAGACCCACGGGCTGCAGCGCCGGATCGAGGGTCCCGACGTCGCCGGGCGCCGGGTGCTGGCAGTGGAGGACACCTCCACCACCGGCGCCTCGGTCCTCACGGCCGTGGACGTGCTGCGGGAAGCGGGCGCGGATGTCGTCGGCGTGGCCGTGCTGGTGGAGCGGGGTGCCCGCGAACGCGTGGCGCAGCGCGGGCTGCCCTACCGCGCGGTCTACGACATGGGCGACCTGGGGCTGGGCTGAGGCTCGCGCTCACCCGGCTCGCGGGCCCCGTGCTCCGCAGCGGAACCGGCCTGGTGCGCCCCTTCCCGGCGGACCTCACGGACGCGGTAGACGATGAAGCCGGCGACGGCGACCACGGCCAGCGCCACGATCAGGTACCCGGCGACGGCGAGCCCGTGTGCCACGCTCTGCCAGGCGCTGCCAACCCCGTAACCGACCAGGGAGATCACGGTGACCCAGACCGCCGTGCCGATCAGGCTCAGGACCCCGAACAGGAGCGGAGGCACCTCGATGAAACCGGCCACGATGGACACGAACGTGCGCACGACCGGCAGCGCACGGCCGACCGGGATCGCCCAGATGCCCCGCCCGGCGACAAAGCGCTCTGCCCGGTCGAGGTCCGCCTGGGTGATCAGCAGGTAACGGCCGAACCGGTGCAGCAGCGGCCGGCCCCCGGCCCGCCCCACGCCGTAGGCGACGAACGAGCCGATGAGCTCGGCGATCGTCCCCACCACGATCACGGCGACGATGTTGAGGTGCCCCTCGCCGGCCAGCACGCCCGCGAACCCGAAGGTGATCTCGGACGGGATCGGGATGCAGCACGCCTCAAGGAAGCCGAACAGGAAGACCGCGGCGTAGCCCCAGTGGACGAGAAAGCTCTCCATAGGTCACTGTTGTACCGCATCGGCACCGGTGCCCTGGCCGCTGACCGCAGAGCTTAGGAGCACCTTTACTGCCGTTCCCGGCCCCGGCCGGGCAGCGGGTGCCCCAGCCGCCACTCCTTGCCCGCACGCCCGCCCTGCCCTGCCGCAGGCGGGCGCCGTCCCCGATACTGAATGCACACACGAGACAGGGAGCCGACAGCCATGCCTATCGCGACGCCAGAGATCTACGCGCAGATGCTCGACCGCGCCAAGGAGCATGGCTTCGCCTACCCGGCGATCAACGTGACGTCGAGCCAGACGCTGAACGCCGCGCTGCGCGGGTTCGCCGACGCCGACAGCGACGGGATCATCCAGGTCTCCACCGGCGGCGCCGAGTACCTGTCCGGATCGGCCGTCAAGGACATGGTCACCGGGTCGATCGCGCTCGCGCATTTCGCCCGCAGCGTGGCGGTGAAGTACCCGGTGCACATCGCGCTGCACACCGATCACTGCCCCAAGGACAAGCTGGCGGGCTTCATGCGCCCGCTGGTCGCCCTGTCGGGGGAACGGGTGGCGCGGGGCGAGGAACCGCTGTTCCAGTCGCACATGTGGGACGGCTCCGCCGTGCCGCTGGCCGAGAACCTCGCCATCGCCTCCGAGCTCCTCGACGAGTGCGCGCGGGCACACACGATCATGGAGATGGAGATCGGCGTGGTCGGCGGCGAGGAGGACGGCATCGTCGGCGAGATCAACGAGAAGCTGTACAGCACCACCGAGGACGCGCTCGCCACCGCCGAGGCGCTCGGGCTCGGCGAGCGCGGCCGCTACATCCTGGCCGCCACGTTCGGCAACGTGCACGGCGTCTACAAGCCGGGCCACGTCAGCCTGCGCCCATCGGTGCTGCGCGACATCCAGGAGGCGGTCGGCGCGAAGTACGGCAAGGACAAGCCCTTCGACCTTGTCTTCCATGGCGGCTCGGGCTCGGCGCTGACCGAGATCCGGGAAGCGATCTCCTACGGCGCGGTCAAGATGAACGTGGACACCGACACCCAGTACGCCTTCACCCGGCCGATCGCGGCGCACATGTTCACCCACTACGACGGCGTGCTCAAGATCGACGGGGAAGTGGGCGACAAGAAGGCCTACGACCCGCGCTCCTACGGCAAGGCGGGCGAGGCGTCCATGGCCGCCCGGGTCGCCCGGGCGTGCCAGGACCTGATGTCGGCAGGCAAGCGGCTGAGCTGAGCGGGCGGCGTCCCCGGTCCGCGCACCCCGGCCCGGGCCCCGTGCGCGGACTGGTTACGGCAGGATGGGCGGCATGGAGCACCGGAACCTGCTGAGCGGGCCCCCCGCCACCATGCTGCCCGAGGACCCCGCCGCGGCGGAGCTGGCCAGCGGCACCGGCCCGGCGGCGGTGGCGGCCGCGCACCCGGCCTGCCTGGCGGCCTGGGCGTCGCTCGCCGACCTCGCCATGGCCCGGGGCGAGGCTGTCGCGTCTTACGCATACGCGCGGACCGGCTACCACCGCGGCCTGGACCAGCTGCGGCGGGCCGGCTGGCGGGGCCACGGGCCGGTCCCGTGGGAGCACGAGCCGAACCGGGGTTTCCTGCGGTCGCTGTACGCGCTGGGCCGGGCGGCCGCCGCGCTCGGCGAGGATGACGAGGCGGAACGCTGCTGGGCGTTCCTGCGCGAGGCCAGTGCCACGGCCGCCGCCGAGCTCGGGGACGCCTGACCGCACCCCGCCCCCAGCCCGCCCGCCAGAGCCAGCCCCGCCCGCCGGCACTAGCCCCGCCCGCCGGAACCAGGCCGGCCCGCCGGAACCAGGCCGGCCGCCTGCGGCGCCGCGCCCAGGCGGCCGGAACCGCCTCAGCGCAGGAGTCGGCCGCGCCGGCCGGGGCGGTCAGCCATGGCGGGCGGCCGTGGAGTAGCCTCGGGACGCGCGAGGCAGGAGCCGGGAAGGGGCTGGTCAGATGCCGGCCGTTGTGCTGGTGGGCGCGCAGTGGGGTGACGAGGGCAAGGGCAAGGCGACAGACCTGCTCGGCGGCCGCGTCGACTACACGGTCAGGTACCAGGGCGGCAACAACGCCGGCCACACGGTGGTCATCGGTGACGAGAGCTACGCGCTGCACCTGCTGCCGTCGGGGGTACTCTCCCCCCAGGTCACCCCGGTCATCGGCAACGGCGTGGTCATCGACCCGGAGGTCCTGCTGGCCGAGATCGACGGCCTCGCCGAGCGTGGCGTGTCCTGCGGCCGGCTGCTCATCTCCGCCAACGCGCACCTGATCATGCCCCACCACCGGGCGCTCGACAAGGTGACCGAACGCTACCTGGGCAGCGCCCGGATCGGGACCACCGGCCGCGGCATCGGGCCGGCCTACGGCGACAAGGTGGCGCGGACCGGGATCCGGGTCCAGGACCTGTTCGACCCCGGCATCCTGGAGCAGAAGCTGAACCTGGTGCTCCGCGAGAAGAACCAGGTGCTCACCAAGGTTTACAACCGGCGCGGCATCGACGCCGCCGCCGTGGCGGCCGAATACCTCGGCTACGGCGAGCGGATGCGGCCCTACCTGGCCGACACCGCCCTCGTCCTCAACCGGGCCCTGGACGAGGGCCGGACCGTGCTGCTCGAAGGCGCGCAGGCGACCCAGCTCGACGTGGACCACGGCACCTACCCGTTCGTGACCTCCTCCTCCCCCACCGCCGGCGGTGCGTGCGCCGGCTCGGGCATCGGCCCGACCCGGATCACGAAGGTAATCGGCATCGTCAAGGCCTACACCACCCGGGTGGGGTCCGGGCCGTTCCCCACCGAGCTGCCCGGCGAGGAGGGCGAGTGGCTGCGCAAGGCCGGCGGCGAGTACGGGGTGACCACCGGGCGGCCCCGCCGTACCGGCTGGTTCGACGCGGTCATCGCCCGGTACGCGACCAGGGTCAACGGCATCACCGACTACTTCCTGACCAAGCTGGACGTGCTCTCCGGGCTGGAGAAGGTGCCGGTCTGCGTCGCCTACGACGTGGCGGGGACCAGGCACGACGAGATCCCGATGACGCAGACCGAGTTCCACCACGCGGCACCGGTCTATGAGTACCTGGACGGCTGGTGGGAGGACCTGTCGCAGGTGCGGGAGTTCGCGGGGCTGCCGCGCAACGCCCAGGCCTATGTGCGGGCGGTGGAGGAGATCATCGGCGCCCCGGTGGCCGCGGTCGGCACCGGCCCGCGCCGCGACCAGACCCTGCAGCTGCGCCCGCTCATCTGAGATCACCTCGCCCCGCGCGGCAGGTCTCTCATCAGGGGCGCCACCCCAGGTAGGCTCGCGCCGTGCGAGTCCTCCTGCTGGGATCCGGCGGCCGCGAGCACGCGCTGGCGCGGGCGCTGGCCGCCGACGCCGACGTCGCCGTCCTGCACGCCGCGCCGGGCAACCCCGGCATCGCGGCGATCGCGGTCACCCACCCGCTGGACCTGGCCGACATCGCGGCAGTGACGGACCTGGCCCGCTCGACCGCCGCCGACCTGGTGGTGGTCGGCCCGGAGGCGCCGCTGGTGGCCGGCCTGGCCGACGCGCTGCAGGTGGCGGGCATCGCCTGCTTCGGCCCGGGCGCGCAGGCGGCGATGCTGGAGGGGTCGAAGTCGTTCGCCAAGCAGGTGATGACGGCGGCGGGCATCCCGACCGCGCGGGCCCGCACCTGCGTCAGCGAGACGGAAGCGGCGGCGGCGCTGGCGGAGTTCGGGCCGCCGTTCGTGGTGAAGGCGGACGGGCTCGCCGGCGGCAAAGGGGTCCTGGTCACCGGCGACGCGGCGGCCGCGCTCGCGCACGCGCAGGCCGCAGGCACGGTGGTCATCGAGGAGTTCCTGGACGGCCCGGAGGTGTCGCTGTTCGCGCTCACCGACGGGGTCACGGCGCTGCCGCTGCTGCCCGCGCAGGACTTCAAGCGCGCCGGCGACGGCGACAGCGGCCCGAACACCGGCGGGATGGGCGCCTACGCGCCGCTCGGCTGGGCGCCGCCCGCGCTGGCGGCCGAGGTGGTCGCCAGCGTCGTCCAGCCCGCCATCGACCAGATGCGGCGGCGCGGCACCCCCTACCGGGGCCTGCTGTACGCGGGGCTGAGCCTGACCGCGGCCGGGGTGCGGGTGGTCGAGTTCAACGCCCGGTTCGGCGACCCGGAGACCCAGGTCGTGCTCGACCGGCTGGCCAGCCCGCTGGCCGGGCTGCTCGCCGGGGCCGCCACCGGCTCGCTGGCGGGCGCCGGCCCGCTGCGGTGGGCGCCGGGCGCGGCGGTGACGGTGGTGATCGCCGCCGAGGGCTATCCCGCAGCGCCCGCGAAGGGCGATCCCATCGACGGCATCGATCATGCAGAACGGATCCCCGGGGCTTATGTCCTGCACGCGGGCACGGCCACCGATGCGGCTGGCCAGCTGGTCTCGGCGGGCGGGCGGGTGCTGAACGTGGTCGGCACCGGTCCCGGCCTGGCCGCCGCGCGCGACGCGGCCTACCAGGCCGTCGGCGCCATCCGGATGCGCGGCGGCTGGTACCGCCACGACATCGCCGAAGCCGCTGCCCAGGCCGGCCACGACCCCGCTGCCCAGGCCGGCCACGACCCCGCTGCCCCGGCCGGCCCGTCCCCCGGTGCCGGTGCCAGCCCGGCCCCCGCCAGCCAGGCCCCCGCCAGCCAGGCCCCCGCCAGCCAGGGCGGCACGTCCCGCGGCACCCAGCCTGGCGCCGCCTCCGCCCAGACCAGCGCGTCCCGCGCCCCTGCCCCGCCCCCCGGCCGCTGACCGGCGCCACCCGTGCACCCCACGCCCAGCCCCCCATCCGGCCGGCCGCCCGGCGGCCGCCCGCGCGCCGGCGCCCCGCTGCGGGTGAGCACCCTGGAACTGTTCTTCGACCTGGTATTCGCCTTCACCCTCACCCAGCTCACCGCGCTGCTGGCCCGCCACCTGTCGCTGACCGGGGTGGTGCAGGTGCTGCTCATCTTCGGGGTGCTGTGGTGGATGTACGGGGGTTATGCGTGGCTGACCAACACCCGCACCCCGGACCGGGCGCCGGAGCGGTTGCTGCTGCTGGCCGGCATGGCCGGGTTCCTGGTGGTCGGGCTGGCGATCCCGCACGGGTTCGGCCCGGAAGGGTCAGAAACCGGGGCCGCGCTCGGGCTCGGCTACCTGATCGTGGTGCTGGTGCACACCTCGCTGTACTACCGGCTGAACCGCAACATCATGCGCATCGCGCCCTTCAACATCACCTCGGCGCTGCTGGTGATCCTCGCCGGGGCGGTGGACGGGCCGGCCGTCTACGCCCTGTGGTGCGCCGCGCTGGCCATCCAGGTGCTCTCGCCGCTGATCGCCCACCCCGGTGGCCGGTTCGAGATCCAGCCGGCCCACTTCGTGGAACGCCACGGGGCGCTGATCATCGTCGCGCTCGGGGAGTCGGTGGCCGCCGTCGGCATCACCGCCTCCCATCAGCACGTGACCGGCTCGCTCATCGCCGCGGCGGTCCTCGGGCTGGCCCTGACCGCCTGCCTGTGGTGGACGTACTTCGGCACCGGCGACGATGACCGCGCCGAGCGCGCCTTCACCGCCGCGGACCCCGCCCAGCGGCCGGGACTGGCCCTGTCGGCGTACTTCTACGCGCACATCCCGCTGCTGCTCGGCGTGGTGGCGATGGCCGCGGGGGTGCTGCTCACGATCGGGCACGCCGCCCAGCCGCACCCGGTCGGCCAGGCACTCGCGCTGTCCGGCGGTGTCGCGCTGTTCCTGGCCGGCGACGCCTGGTTCCGGGCCACGCTGCGGATCGGGACCCCCTGGCCCCGGCTGGCCACGGCCGCGTTCGCGCTGGCGGCGACCGCGCTCGGCGCGGCCGTCGCGGTCGAGGCCCAGCTGGCGGTGCTGCTGGCCGCCCTGGTGCTGATGCTGGCGGGCGAGCGGTACGCGGCCTGGCGCTGGCCCGCCAGCTGGCTCCGGCAGCGGCGTGCGGGAGGATGGGAGGCGTGATCGGGCGGTACACCCTGCCGGAGATGGGCCGGGTCTGGAGCGAGGCGCACAGGTACGAGCTGTGGTGCCGGGTGGAGACGCTCGTGCTGGCGGCGCACGCGGCCGCCGGGACGGTGCCAGCCGATTCGGTCGCCGCGGTCCGCGCCGCCCCGCCGCCCACGCCGGAGGCGGTGGCCGCCCACGAGGCGGTGACCGACCACGATGTGATCGCCTTCCTCAGCGCCTGGGCGGACAACACCACCCCCCGCGAGGCAGCGGCATACGTGCACTTCGGGATGACCTCATCCGACCTGCTCGACACCGCGCTGGCGCTGCAGCTGACCGAGGCTACCGACCTGCTGGCCGGGCGGGCCAGCGAGCTGGTCGCGGTGCTGCGCGAGCACGGCCTCGCCCACTCCGCCACCCTGCGGGTGGGCCGGACCCACGGCATCCATGCCGAGCCCGACGTGTGGGGGCACCGGGTGGCCGACTTCGCGTTCGCCGTCGCGCGCTGCCGGGACCGGCTTGCCCGGGCGCGGGACGCGGTCGCGGTCGGCAAGCTGTCGGGGCCGGTGGGCACCTACTCCAATATCGACCCGGTCATCGAGGCCACGGTGCTCGGCGAGCTCGGGCTGCGCCCGGCCGACGTGGCCACCCAGGTGGTGTTCCGGGACGGCATCGCCGAGTGGGTGAGCGTCCTCGCGCTGCTCGCCACCGCCTGCGAGGCGATCGCGCTGGAGGTCCGGCACGGCCAGCGGACCGAGGTGCGCGAGCTCGCCGAGCCGTTCGCGGCCGGGCAGAAGGGCTCGTCCGCGATGCCGCACAAGAAGAACCCGATCCGCTCAGAACGGATCTGCGGCCTGGCGCGGGTCGTGCGGGCGTATGTGACCCCGGTGACGGAGGGGATGGCGCTCTGGCACGAGCGGGACATCTCCCACTCCAGCGTGGAACGGGTGGCGCTGCCCGACGCCGCCATCGCCACCGATTACCTGCTGCACCTGACCACCGGGCTGGTCAGCGGCCTGGTGGTGGACGCCACCCGGATGCGCGCCAACCTGGAGCTGACCGGGGGGCTGATCTACACCTCGAGCGTGCTGCTCGCGCTCGTCGCCGCCGGAATGTCCCGCGAGGACGCCTACGCCCTGGTGCAGGCAGCGGCGATGGAAACCTGGGAGACCGGCACGCCGTTCCGCGAGACGCTCCGCAAGCGGGCCGCGGGCCAGGGCCAGGAGCTGGATGAGGCCGGGCTGGACGAGGTGTGCCGCCCCGGGCGCTACGTCGAGCGGCTCGGTCCCGTTTTCGACCGCCTCCGGGCGCTGCGGTGACGCCGCCTCCGGGCGCCGCGGGCCCGCATCCGGACAGCGGGCCGCTGCGGCACCTGTACTCGGGGAAGGTGCGGGAGATCTACCAGATGCCCGGCGGGACGCTGCTGCTGGTGGCCACCGACCGCATCTCCGCCTACGACCACGTGCTGCCCACGCCCATCCCGGACAAGGGGAAGATCCTCACCCAGCTCTCGCTCTGGTGGTTCGCCCAGCTCGCCGACCTGGTGCCCAGCCATCTGGTGGACGCCCCCATCCCGGCCGAGTTCGCTGGCCGGGCCATGGCGTGCCAGCAGCTGTCGATGATCGGCGTGGAGTGCGTCGCGCGCGGCTACCTCGCCGGGTCAGGCTGGCAGGACTACCGGCGCGCCCAGGCGGTGTGCGGGGTGGCGCTGCCGCCGGGCCTCACCGAGGGCGCCCGGCTGCCAGAGCCCATCTTCACCCCGGCGACCAAGGCGCCGAGCGGGGAGCACGACCAGAACATCCCGCTGGCGTCGGTGGCCGGCCTGGTGGGCCCCGGCACCGCCGCCGAGCTGGAACGCATCACGCTGGAGGTGTACCGGCGTGGCGCGGCGATCGCGGCCAGCGGCGGCATCATCGTGGCGGACACCAAGATCGAGCTGGGCTACGACGCCCAGGGGCGGCTGCTGCTCGCCGACGAGGTGCTCACGCCCGATTCGTCCCGGTTCTGGCCGGCCGGGCAGTGGCGGCCTGGCCATCCGCAGCCGTCGTTCGACAAGCAGTTCGTGCGCGACTGGCTGGACTCGCCCGAGGCAGGCTGGGACCGCCATCAGGCCGGCACGCAGCGGGAAGCACCACCGCCGGAACTGCCGGAGTGGGTGGTGGAGCGCACCAGGGCCCTGTATATCGAGGCCTACGAGCGCATCACAGGCGCCCGCTGGCCGGTTAACGGGGTATGAACGGGTCATGACCGTGTCAGCCGGCGTCACCAGGGCGGCGTTAGCCGGCGTGACCAGGGCGGGGACGCCGCGCATTAGGCCTCAGATGCCCGCAATGACCTGCGGACCGCTAACCCGGTGGAATACTAGAGCGCGCGTACACCACGCTTCCCGCTCACGAGTCAGCCGGAGGGCAGCCCGCGCCCGGATGGCCCGCCGTGTTGTCCGGCCGTGGGCCCGCCAGGCCGGCACCCAAGGAACAGGAGCAGCGCGCACATGACCGTTGGCCCCGAGACCTGCTATCGCGTGCAAGGTGGCGTGCCGCTGCAGGGGACCGTATTCGTGCAGGGTGCCAAGAATGCCGCGCTCAAGATGATCGCCGCATCGCTCCTGGCGTCCGAGGGCCGGACGGTACTGCGGAACGTGCCGCCGATCGAGGACGTGCGCAGGGCGGTGGAGCTGGCACAGGCGGTCGGCGCGATGGTGAAGTTCCATGAGGCGGAACGCACCCTGGTGGTGGATGCGTCCTCCCTGACCAGCTCGGTGCTCCCGGCCGAGATCGCCCGCAGGTTCCGCGGGTCCGTGCTGTTCGTCCCCGCCCTGCTGCACCGGCTCGGAGAGGCCGTCATCGAGGGTGTCGGCGGCTGCAACCTGGGCAGCCGGAACCTCGACTTCCACTACCGGGGCTTCGCCAGGCTCGGCGCGGTGGTGGAGGAGGCGGGAGACAAGATCTACATCAAGGCCGGGCGGCTGCGCGGCGCGCACCTGTACCTGGACACCCCTTCCCATACCGGCACCGAGAACCTCATCATGGCCGCGTCGCTCGCGCCCGGTATGACGGTGATCGACAACACCGCGCTCGAGCCCGAGGTGCTCGACGTGATCGCATTCCTCACCAAGATGGGTGCGCGGATCAGCGGCGGGGGCACCGGCTTCGTGACCGTCCATGGCGTCAGCGAGCTGGTCGCCACCGAGCACACGGTGATGGCCGACCGGATCGACGCCGCGGTCTTCGCCATGGCCGCCGCCGTCACCGGCGGCGACCTGAGCCTGGTGGGGGCCAACCTGGAGCACTTCGGGGTGGCCCGCTGGAAGCTGGAGCAGATGGGCGTGGAGTTCGCGGCCAACGGCGCGGTGCTGCAGGTGCGCCGGGAGCGCCCGCTGCGCCCGATCAACGTGATCACCAGCCCGTACCCGGGGTTCGCGACGGACCTGCAGTCCCCGATCATGGCGCTCAGCTGCCTCGCGGACGGCACCAGCTACATCAGGGAGACGATCTACGACGGCCGGTACACCCTGGTGGGCGAGCTGACCAAGATGGGCGCGAAGGTGGAGGTGGACGGGAACGTGGCGATCGTGCACGGCCCGTCCCAGCTCAGGGGGACCAAGGTGGTCGCGCACGACCTGCGGACCGGGATCGCGCTCATCCTGGCCGGCCTGTGCGCGGAAGGCGAGACGGTGGTCGCCCCCGGTTACCTGATCGACCGCGGGCACGCGGCGATCGCCAGCCGGCTCACCACCCTCGGCGCCGACATCGCCACGGAGGAGAGCGCCTGACGTGGCGGGCCGGCTGCCGCCCGGACCGCAGGGAACCCCGGCCGTGAAGGCCCTGCCGACCCGGTTACGGCCAGCGCCGCCGGTCCCCGGCCGCACCGGGCCAGGCGGATGGCCCGCCTCCCCATCCCCCTTCATGGCGCCGCTCGCGGCGGCATGGATCCACGAGATACGGCCTAGCGCGTGATGACAGGGCCGCGGCAGCCCCCGGCGGAACTGACGATCGGCGTGGTCGGGCCGCACGACCTGGTCGAGCGGGTCATGCTGTCCGGGACGGCCACGCCGGGCCAGCCGGTCATGACGGCAGCGGGCTGGCCGCAGGTGCCGTCTCTGGCCGGGCCCGCGCTGGCCAGGCGGCTGGTGGCGGCCGCCTACCGCAGCGAGCAGGAGGCGCCGGACAAGGTTCTCCGGCTCGGCTCCGCGGTCGACGTGTTCCTGTTCGCCTGCCAGGTGCCCCTGGAGTACGCACGCCGGGCAGGTGCCCTGCGCGCCCCGGCCACCTTCGTGCCGCTGTCTGGGAGTGCCCTGTTCGCGGCCCTGCTGCGGGCACGCGCGGGCGGCCGGGGTGACCTGTCCAGGATCAGTGTGGACGTACTGAGCCGTGGCGACGTCGAGGACGCCTTTGCCGAGCTTGACATCGCGCCCGGGGACATCCACGTACGGGAAGACCTGGGGGGCGCGGCGTCCCTGGCCGCGTTCCACGAACGGCTCTGGCGCCGCGGCCAGACCTCGGCCGCGTTCACCTGCCTGGAGTCGGTCGCGCAGCGCCTCACGGCCGCCGGGGTCCCGGTCTTTGCCGTCCGCCCCACTGCCAGCGCGATCCGGTCGGCGCTGCGCACCGCCACCCTGCTCGGCGCGCACCGCAGGCTGGAGGAGGCGCAGCTCGCGGTCGTGGTGGTGGAGGTGCCGACCCTCCGCGAGACGGCGCGGCGCCCGGCGCCCCGGCAGTCCACCGAGGAACTGCGCCTCACCGTTCACCGGTTCCTGCTGCAGGAAGCCCAGCGGATGCAGGCGTCGGTCAGCCCGGTGGGCGATCACACCTTCCTGGTCACCGCGACGCGCGGGTCGCTGTCGGGAGTGACCGACGGGTTCCGGGTGCCGCCGTTCTCCGACCGCGCGCGCAGCGAACTGGGCATCGCGGTCGAGGTGGGGGCCGGCCTGGGCAGGACGGCCCAGGACGCGGAGGCGCACGCGCGGGCCGCCCTCGCCCGCTCCCACGCCGCCCCGGGCGGCCGGGGCTTCGCCCTCGACCGCGACGGGTACACGCTGGCCCCGGCGCCGCGGCCGCCCACCGCGGCCCTGGCAGGCAGGCCGAAGGGCCTGGAGACGCTGTCCCGGCTCGCCGGCAAGCTGCCCGATGGCGACGGCGCGCACGTGGTGGACGCGGAGACCGCCGGCCGGCTGCTCGGCGTCACGTCCCGCACCGCCCGGCGGCTGCTGCACACGCTGGTCGAAGAGGGCCTGGCCTGGCCGCTGCCACCGAACCGGACCCCGCAGCCGGGCCGCCCGAGGCAGTTCTACCGCCTGGTCACCGAGAAACTGGAGAGCCGTCCGCCTAACTGACCTGGAACCGCCGGGCGGCCACCCGGCCCCCGGTGCGGCGCAGCGCGACGCAGGGCAGGGCAGGGCAGGGCGGGGCGATGTCTAATGGCGGCGGGGGTAGGCGCGGGCGGCGGCCAGGAACGCCTCGTTGTCCTCGTCGTCGCCGATCGAGACCCGGGCACCCTCACCGGCGAACGGCCGGATGCTGATCCCGCTGCGGGCGCATTCGGCCGCGAAGTCCATGGTGTCCTCATCCAGCCGCAGCCAGACGAAGTTGGCCTCGGTGGGCGGCACCGACCAGCCCTGGGCCAGTAGCTCGTCACGGACCCGGGTCCGCTCCTTCACCACCAGCTCGACCCGGGCCAGCAGCTCGGGCTCGGCGTCCAGGGAGGCGATCGCCGCCGCCTGGGCGATCGCGTTCACCGCGAACGGCAACAGCGTCTTGCGGACGGCCTCGGCGACCGGCTCCTGGCCGGCCAGGAAGCCGACCCGCAGCCCGGCCAGCCCGTACGCCTTGGAGAAGGTACGCAGGACGGCGACGTTCGGGCGGTCGCGGTAAAGCTCCAGGCCGTCGGGCATATCCGGGTCACGCACGTACTCGGCGTATGCCTCGTCCAGCACCACCAGGCAGTCCGGCGGCACCCGGTCGAGGAAGTCCGCAAGCTCGGCCCGGTGCACCACGGTGCCGGTCGGATTGTTCGGGTTGCAAATGAAGATCACCCTGGTCCGGGGGGTGATGGCGGCCGCCATCGCGGCCAGGTCGTGCGTCTCGTCCCGGAGAGGCACCCTGATCTCGCCCGCGCCGGCCAGCTGGACCAGCTGCGGGTAGGCCTCGAACGAGCGCCACGCGTACAGCACCTCGCCACCCGGCTCGGCGGCGGCTGCCAGCAGCTGCTGGGTGACACCCACCGAGCCGCAGCCGACCGCGATGTGCCCGGGCGGCACGCCGTAGCGCCGCGCGATCGCCTCCGTCAGCGCGACCGCCCCGTTGTCCGGGTAGCGGTTGACATCCGCGGACGCCTCCGCGATGACCCGCGCCACCGAAGGCAGGGGACCGAACGGGGACTCGTTGGATGACAGCTTGAAGGAGCGGCCATCGGGCCTTTCCACCCGCTGGCCCGGCCGGTAGGGGGTGAACCGGTCCAGGATGCTGCGGAACCGTGGCGACGCTGCGGGCACCTGATCCTCCGAGGCTGAATCGCGGTAGTCCCAGTCTGCCACCCGGCGGATGGCCGCCGGTCAGGCCAGTCCCAGCGAGGCCAGCACGCTGCCGAAGGTCGCGTGCATGTCCGCTGTGAACAGCACGAACCGGGCCTCCTCGACCCGGCACGATGCCTGGCTCACCGTGGTCAGCGCGATCCGCGCGGCGTCCTCGTGCGGCCAGCCGTAGATTCCCGCCGAGACAGCCGGGAAGGCCACCGTCCTGGCCCCCAGTTCGTCGGCCACCTGCAGCGCCTGGGCGTAGCAGGAGGCCAGCACCGGCGAGCGGTCGGCGGAGGCGGAATATACCGGGCCCACCGTGTGGATCACCCACTGAGCCGGGAGGTCGCCAGCCGTGGTCGCGACCGCATCGCCCGCTGGCAGGCCGTCCGGATAGCGCGATGCCCGCAGCTCGCGGCAGGCCGCGAGGATCGCCGGGCCACCGCGGCGGTGGATCGCCCCGTCTACCCCGCCCCCACCGAGCAGGGACGAGTTGGCCGCGTTGACGACCGCATCGGCCTGCTGCGCGGTGATGTCGCCGAGTTCCAGCGTGATCCTCATGGCCGTGTGACCTTCACGATAGCTCCCGCCCGCCTCCCGCAGGCCACGGCACGTGCACCGGGCACCTACCCAGGCCTTCCGGCCCGGGCTATGGTCGCGCCATGGCACGCATCAGCGCGGTGCTGATCGACATCGACGGCGTGCTGACCGTGTCGTGGCAGCCGATAGCGGGAGCCGTAGCGGCGCTGGGCCGGCTGCGCGCGGCCGGCTGGCCGCTGGCCCTGGTCACCAACACCACCTCCCGCAGCCGGGCCTCCATCGCGGCGGCACTGGCCGGGGCGGGCTTCCCGGTCACCGCTGCTGACATCTTGACCGCGCCGGTCATCGCCACCGCCTACCTGACCGGGCACTACCCCGGTGCCCGGTGCCTGCTGCTCAACAGCGGGGACATCGGCGAAGACCTGGCGGGAGTGACGCTTGCCCACCAGGACGACCCGGCGGTGGAGGTGGTGCTGACCGGCGGCGCTGGCCCCGAGTTCAGCTACCAGGCACTCAACGCCGCCTTTGGCCACCTGCAGTCCGGAGCCCGCCTGGTCGCCATGCACCGCGGCCTGTACTGGCGCACCAGCCAGGGCCTGCAACTGGACAGCGGCGCCTTTATCGCTGCCCTGGAGCAGGCCGCAGGGACACCGGCGGAAGTGGTGGGCAAACCCGCCCCGGCGTTCTTCGAAGCCGCGCTGGCCCACCTGGGAGCCAGCGCCGCGCACACCCTGATGGTGGGCGACGACATCGAAAACGACGTCCTCGCAGCCCAGCGCCAGGGGCTCACCGGGGTGCTGGTCAAGACCGGCAAATACCTGCCCCGCGCTCACCGCGACGCCAGCGGCACCCCCGACCACGTCCTGGACTCCTTCGCCGACCTGCCAGCGCTGCTGGACCGGCTGCCATAGTGGTGCCGGGCTGCGGTCCCGCTGTGGCTCCACGCCCCGCCGCCGGACTGCTGCATAGGAAACCGCCCCCCACCGGCCGCCGCTCCTGCGGCGCTGCCTGCCCCATCTACCTCAGCGGTATCGGCAGGACAGACAGTAGCGTGCCGCACCGGACCGCGGCAGGACCCGGCCGGGAACCCCGCCTCCGGGCGGGTGATCTTCTCCGCGGCGCAGGGGCCGGGATAGAGTGGCGGCGTGAAACGACTGGGTGAGTTGGAACGGGCCATCATGGATGTGCTCTGGGAGAGCGACGAGCCCCTGACCGTACGTCAGGTCGGAGCGCGCCTGACCGACCGGGACCTTGCCCACACCACGGTGATGACGGTTCTCGACCGGCTGGCGAAGAAGGGCTTTGCCCGCCGGGAGCGTGACGGCCGGGCCTGGCGCTACCGCGCGGCGGCGGACCGGGAGACCTATGTCACCGAGCTCATGCTGCACGCGCTCGATCAGACGGGGGACAGGTCAGCCGCGCTTGCCAGTTTCGCCCGCCGCGTGTCTGACGCCGAGGCGCAGGTGCTGCGCCGGGCGCTGGAATCACTTGGGGAACTCGCCCGGGGCTGACCACCTGTGTTCTCGCCTGTCCTGCTTCTCGCCGCTGTCGCCGCGGGCACCGTTCCCGCCGCGGGCGCCCTGACGTCCGCCCGCTGGCCCCACCGGTCGCCGGCGGCGGCGATCCTGCTCTGGCAGGCGCTCGGGCTCAGCTGGGGCCTGGCCGCGGTGGGGGCGCTGGCCGGGCTCGGGGCGGTGCGCGGGAGATGGGGCGTTGCGGGAGGCGCGCTGCCCGGAGCCGCCGACGCGCTGCACGATGCTGCGCTCGGGTCCACCGCGGCCGTCATGGCCGCGTTCGCCCGGCTCGCGTTCCTGCTGGCCGGCGCCGCCCTTTTTGCCCTGCTGTGCTGGGTGCTGCTCGCCGCTTCGGCTACCGTGCTGCTCGCCCGGCGGCGCCACCGCCTGCTGCTCAGCCTGCTCGCCCACGGCGACCCGAAGGTCCCCGGCGCGCTCGTGGTGGACAGCCCGGCCGCGGCCGCGTACTGCGTGCCTGGTATCCGCTCCCGCATCGTGGTCAGCGCCGGAACACTGGCCCTGCTGGACGCGGCGGAGCTGGCGGCGGTCCTCGCCCACGAACGGGCGCATCTTCGCGCACGGCACGACCTGGTGCTGCTCCCGTTCAGCGCCCTGGGCCAGGCTTTCCCCCACTCCCGCCTCGTCCGGCAGGCCTACGCCGAGGTGGCGCTGCTGGTGGAGATGCTCGCCGACGACCGCGCGCTGCGCCACCGGCCAGCCAGGGAGCTGGCCACGGCGCTGCTCCGGGTCGGTGCCTCCGGGGCAGGCCTGGCGCCATCGGGCGCTCTCGCGGCCATCACCGCACCGGAGGGTGAGACGGTGGCCAGAGTGTCCCGCCTGCTGACGCCCTCACCGCGGCTGCCGGCCCCGGCCCTGGCGCTGATCTGCTCCGCCGCCGCCGTGCTGGTCGCGGTCCCGGTCGCGCTGCTGTTCCTGCCCGTGTGACCGTGCCCGCTGCCCAGCGGGTCATCAGGCGTCGGCGACGCGGATCCGCAGGCGCCGGAAGCCCTTCCCCTTGTTTTCGATCTTGACGACCTCGATCCTGCCCACCTGACGGGTGGAGGCGACGTGCGTGCCGCCGTCCGCCTGCTGGTCCAGGCCGACGATGTCGACGATGCGCACGTCCTTGACCTCGGGCGGGATCAGGTTGGTGGCCGTGCGGATGATGTCGGGCAGTGCGAACGCCTCGTCCCTGGGCAGGACCCGGACGTCGATCCGCCGGTCCGCCACCACCTCGGTGTTGCACGCCGCCTCGACCGCTTCCCGGAAGCCAGGCGGCACCTCTGGCAGGTTGAAATCCATCCGCGCCGCCAGCGGCTCCATGTTCCCGCCGGTGACCAGGGCGCCGAAGTCCCGGAACACCACCCCGCAGAGCACGTGCAGGCCCGAGTGGGTCCGCATCAGCGCGGACCGGCGCTCGTCCTCGATGGCCCCGCGCACCCCGGTCCCCACCGGCGGAAGCGGGTCTTCCTCGGCCGGGATCAGGTAGAGGTCGTCGCCCTTCCTGACATCCACGATGCGGGTCTGGACCCCGCCCCACAGCAGCACGCCATGGTCGGGAGGCTGCCCGCCGCCACCGGGGTAGAAAGCCGACCTGTCCAGGACGATGCCATCGGGCCCGGCGGCAAGAACGGCCGCGTCCCAGTCCCGCAGCGTCTGGTCGTCGAGTTCAAGCCGGTGAGTCCGCCAGGAGTCCTCGCTCATGACGGCAGCCTACTGCCGCGCCCAGGCCGGCATCCCAGCTGGCCGGGCACTCCTACCAGGGACCGTAGGGCCCCGAACTTGTCCCGCCGCTCTTGAACTCCCTGACCTTGGGCCGCACGTCGGCAAGGTAGATGGCGGCCGCGACGAAGGCGACGATCGGGAAGATCGACAGCGGCGACGCGCTGTAGGCGACACTGGCCAGGCCGATGACGCTGGCCACGCCGAGGATGATCAGCCACAGTGGCTTGGTCTGCTTGCCCGCCGCGGGGAACGCGGCGGTGGGCCGGCGAATGGCGTCGACGAAGGCCCATACCTCGACGACAAGGGCCGCCAGCCAGAGCGCCTCGAAGAACCAGGCGAGCGGGGTCATTACTCCGGCGGAGAACACGCCTCTAGGTTATCTGGTCCGGGCGCCTTGATGGGCCAGGAGCGAACAGCCCGAAATCATGGGCACAGTGCCTGCGCCGGCCCGCGGTAGGGATGCCGGGATGCGGCCTGGCTCCCGGGGGGATCGGCCTTCCGGAGTCCCCCCGGGTGGCCAGGGGTCAGGCCTTGCTGGACCGCGGGTGGCTCTGGTGGCTCTGCCTGCCGTTGAGCGCGCCCTTGGCCTTGGCGCCGCGTCCGTTCATCGCCTTCTCGCCGCGCTTGGCGAGCTTGTCGTACTCGGCCACCGCCCGGGTGCGGGCGGTCGTGACGTAGCCGTTCGCCCGGGTGGACAGGGTGCTCATCGAGGCCTCGTCGCGCCACTTGGCTAGCCGTGCGGGCAGTTCCCGCAGCGCTTCAGAGGCGAGCACACCAGCTCCTGCCGCGGCGTGCACGGGCTTGCTTGCGGCAAGCTTGCGCATCTCGGTCCTGACATCAACGGTGCGGTTCACCACGGATCTCACCTTCCCTGGCCTGCCGTGCGGGCAGGCCCTTGTGCGTTATGCGCCGGCGCTTCCGCGCCGGAGCTCTCCTGATCGGTCCCGCCGGGCTTGCCGTCCGCTCCGTACGCCGTCCCCGCCGCCTGGCCGGTGGCCGGAGCGGACCCGGTGCCCGTGCTCCCCGTGCCCGTGCTCCCCGTGCCCGTGCTCCCCCTGCCCGTGCTCCGCGTGCCCGTGCTCCGCGTGCCCGTGCTCCGCGTGCGCCGTGCGCTCCGGCCGCCGCTGCCGGCAGCAGCCCGGCCCGCAGATCCCCGGCCTGCCGTGCCCGGCGCGCCTGAACCTGCCGTGCCCGGACCTGCCGTGCCCGGACCTGCCGTGCCCGGACCTGCCGTGCCCGGTCCTTCGGCGCCGGGATCCGCGGAACCCGGATCGGCGTCCGGACTCGGGTTTCCGGCGGCAGCCGCCTGCGGCGCTGTCCCGGAGGATGCCTGCACGTTCAGCGTGGTCTCGCGGCGGAACGATTCGTAGATCTCCAGCAGGACCTGCTTCTGCCGCTCGGTGAGCTCGGGGTCGGCGAGCACCGCCGCCCGCACGCCCGAGTCCGGCTGCCGGTCCTCCAGTATCCCCGCCTGCACGTAGAGTGCCTCGGCGGAAATGCGCAACCCCTTGGCGATCTGCTGCAAGATCTCGGCGCTGGGACGGCGAAGCCCCCGCTCGACCTGGCTGAGGTAGGGGTTGGAGACGCCTGCCGCCGATGCGAGCTGGCGGAGCGAGATCTTCGCCTGCTCCCGCTGCTGGCGGATGTACTCCCCGATGGAGCTGACACTTACGGGACTCACACTGTCATTACATCATCAAGTGCTTGCAATTGCAAGCGCAGCAGCAAGCACAGTGAGAGGCCCCCGAACAGGCAGGTAAGGCGAAAACTGTCCTGGCAGCCGGCGCCTAGCAAGCAGGGGAGCACCACCCGGGCGGTGTCCCGCCGCATAGCCCTCTACCCACTGCCTCGTCCCGCTACCCACCGCTCCGGCGACCCCCGTCGTCCCCTACTTCCATGAGGGCGGCTAGGCCGGTGGGGGATCCGCACTGCCGTCTCTGGCGGCACTCCAGTCGCACGAGTTAGGAAGGAGGTGGTCCCGGGTCCGCGGGCAGGACCGGGCGGATGTGCCCGACCGCGTGGCCGCCGCCAAGAACGGGGACACTGGCGATCCGGTCCAGGGCCGCGTCGTCGGCCCCGGCCGCGGCGCCCACGCTGAGCGATCGCAGCAACGCGACGGTCACCGCTGGCAGGGCGCGGGCGGCGCCGTCCTCGATCTTGACCGCGGCCGCGGACCCGTCTGGCAGGGCGAACGCCACCACCCCTTCCGCCCCCGACTTCAGCAGCAGCCCGGGCACCGCCTCCATCAGCGCTCTTTCGGGGCGATTCGTGCCCGAGGCCCAGTCCGGGTACGCGCGCATGGCGTCGGCGACGCGGCGCGGCGGCGATCCCGGCTCGGCGCACACCATGGCGGCGTAGGCGCGGGCCAGGCCGGTCAGCGACAGCGCGAACAGCGGCGCACCGCAGCCGTCGACACCGACGGCGGCGGCCGGCTCTCCCGACAGCTGCTCCACCGTCCGCCTGATCTCCCGCTGCAGCGGATGATCGGGGTCCAGGTAGCTGCCGGGCGGCCAGCCCGCGGCGGCGCACGTAGCCAGCATGGCCGCGTGCTTGCCGGAGCAGTTCATGTGGACCTGGTCCGCGTCGCCGCCCTCGCGCAGGACCTGCCGCAGCGCCCGCTCGTCGAGCGGCAGGGCGGACGGGCAGCGCAGGGCGGCCTCGTCCAGCCCGGCGCCGGCCAGGATCTCGCGCACGCCAGCGACGTGGAAGGCCTCGCCGGAATGGCTGGCGGCGGCCAGCGCGAGCAGCTTGCCCTCCAGGTCCAGCCCGGCGCGCAGCATCCCGACCGCCTGCATCGGCTTATTCGCAGAACGAGGGAACGCCGCGGCTGTCGTCTCGCCCGCCCGGAGCACTGCCCGGCCGTCAGGACCGAGCACCACGACCGAACCCCGGTGGCGTGATTCTGCGAAGCCCGACCGGATCACCTCGGCCAGGATCACCGGGTTCTCAGCGACGGCCGTTCACCCCCAGCAGCGCGCGGGCCTGATCCGGCGGCAGCGCCGGGCGCTGCGCCAGCGCGGCCAGGGTAGCCGCCCGCTCGACGAGCTCGGCGTTGCCCGTGACCGGCCGCCCCCTCGCGAAGCTGACCGTGTCCTCCATCCCCACCCGCAGGTGGCCCCCGGCCGACAGCGCCGCGAACATGACCGGCAGTGATGTCCGCCCGATCCCCGTCGCCGACCACGTCGCCCCCGGCGGCAGCGCCGAGACCGCCTGCACCAGCGTGGCGGCGTCGCCTGGCATGCCACCGGGGACCCCCATCACCAGATCGCAGTGGACATGCCCGCCATGGGGAGCGCCAAGCTCGCCGAGCAGCCGGTGCAGCGTCGCGACGTGGCCGAGGTCGAAGAGCTCGAACTCGGGCACGACCCCCCGCTCCTTGGTCCGCGCGTAGAGGTCACGGATGAACGGCCACGGATTGCTGAAGACCTCGTCGCCGAAGTTGACCGTGCCGCAGGTGAGGGAGCAGGCGTCGGGCGCCGCATCGAGGACTGCCAGCCTGGCTTCGAAACCGTCGGTGACCGCGCCGCCGGTGGACAGCTGCACGATCAGGTCGGTGCTCTCCCGCAGCGCCGCGACCGTGTCGCTGAGGCGGGCCAGATCCAGGGTCGGCTGTGCCTGATCGTCGCGGATGTGCACGTGGATGACTGCCGCACCGGCCGCCTGGCACTCCTTGGCGGTGGTGACCAGTTCGTCCAGGGTGACCGGGAGCGCGGGAACGGCGGACTTCTGCGACTCGGCCCCGGTGGGCGCGACAGTGATCAGCGTCCCCCGCGGGGGCGACGCGGCGGGCCGGGCAGCTGGGTCTTCCGGGCGGCTGGCGGGAGTGTGGTTCGTCATGACCCGCAGGATCCCTCCTTCTGGGATGGCCGTCCAGGGGACCAGGACCTGCCAAGGGCCGGGTCCCACCGCCCGCCGGGAGCTGTGACCGGGCTCACCGGCACGCTGGCAATACCGATCCCCGCGGGCCAGGCGTGCCGGTACCAGCCGTCCTACCGCCAGCCGGGCCCGTCCCGGCAGCCGCCGTGCCGGGCGCGCGCAGGCCGACGGTCCCCATCCCCGCCATCCGCGCGTCGGCCGTATCCGGGCCGCGTGTGCCCGTGCCAGCCGTGCCCGTGCCAGCCGTGCCGCTGCTAGGTGTGCCCGTGCCAGCAGGTCCCGGTGACGCGGCCGGGCCGGCGCTTCCCCGGGCCTGGGCGCGTCCCTCATGGGCGGGCCCGCCGCTGTGCGGGGCGGGGCTGCCGAGGTGCTTGCGGGTGAACTCGAGCGCCTCGGTCAGGTCGGCGAGCCTGGCCTCACGTGACACCGCACGGCGGGTGTTGACCTCCAGCACGACGGTGCCGGAGTACCCGTCGGCGGCCAGCTTCTCGAGCAGCGGCGCGCAGGGCTGGGCACCCCGGCCGGGCACCAGGTGCTCGTCGCGATTGGTGACGCCGGTGCCGTCGGCCATGTGCACATGGACCAGCCTGCTATCCAGTTCCCCGGCCATGGCCAGCGCGTCCGCACCGGATGCCGCCGTGTGGGACAGGTCCAGGGTGACGTGCGGGACATCCATCAGGACGGGGTTCCAGTTCGGGGCGTAGGCCGCCACCTCCGCGCCGCCGGCCCGCAGCGGGTACATGTTCTCCACGGCGAACACGATGTCGGTTTCCTCGCGCATCCGCTCCAGGCCGGGCCCGAAATCCCTGGCGTATTCGCGCTGCCAGCGGAACGGGGGATGAACCACCACGACCCGCGCGCCGAGCTTCTCGGCCATCTCCTTGGCCCGGATCAGCTTGCCCCAGGGCTCCAGACCCCACACCCGCTGGGTGATGAGCAGGCAGGGCGCGTGCACGGCCAGCACCGGGATGCCGTGGTAGTCCACCAGCCGCCGGAGCACGTCGACGTCCTGGCTGACGGCGTCGGCCGAAACCATGACCTCAACCCCGTCGTAACCAAGGCGTGCGGCGGCCTCGAACGCATCCGGCGTCCTGTCCGGAAACACCGAGGCCGTAGACAGCGCGATGGGGGGCCTAGGCGCTTTGACGGCGCGGCTCAACGTAACTCCTTCTCTCCAGGCTGCCCGGGACGCTCCCGCCCGGTCAGCTTATGCGGAGTGTCGCACCCCGTCGCTACGGTGCGGTCATGGGCAAGTCATCCACCGGCTCGCTGTATCGCTGCACGGAGTGCGGCTGGCGCACCACGAAGTGGTCGGGGCGCTGCGGCGAGTGCCAGGCGTGGGGCACCGTCGAGGAGACCGCCGGGCCGGCCCTGGCCCGCGGCCGGCCCGGGCCAGCGGCACGGGCCGTGGCGGGAGCCGCGACCCCGGCCGTTCCCATCACCGAGATTGACTCCCGGGCGGCCACCGTCCGGCCAACCGGCCTGGACGAGCTGGACCGGGTCCTGGGCGGCGGGCTCGTGCCGGGAGCGGTGGTGCTGCTGGCTGGCGAGCCCGGGGTCGGCAAGTCCACCCTGCTGCTGGAGGCCGGTGCGCTCGCATCCGAGTCGGGCCCGGTGCTGTATATCACCGGGGAGGAGTCAGCGGCGCAGGTGCGGCTCCGCGCTGACCGGGTCGGCGCGGTCGGGGCCGGCCTCTACCTCGCCGCCGAGACGGAGCTGTCCGCTCTGCTGGCACACGTGGAAGCGGTCCGGCCGCAGTTGCTGATCGTCGACTCGGTGCAGACCATCACCGCCCCCGGTGTGGACGGGACCCCGGGCGGGGTAACCCAGATCCGTGAGGTCACCTCGGCGCTGATGGCCGTGGCCAAGCAGCAGTCCCTGACCACGGTGCTGGTCGGGCACGTCACCAAGGACGGGGCGATCGCCGGCCCGCGGGCGCTGGAGCACCTGGTCGACGTCGTTCTTCACTTCGAAGGCGACCGGCACCAGCAGCTGCGGATGGTACGGGCGCTGAAGAACCGGTTCGGGCCGACCGACGAAGTGGGCTGCTTCGAGCTCGGCGAGTACGGCCTCATCGGCCTGCCCGACCCGAGCGGGCTGTTCGTGTCACAGCGCGCCAGGCCGGTGCCCGGAACGTGCGTGACGGTGACGCTGGAAGGCCGCCGCCCGCTGCTGGCGGAAGTGCAGGCGCTGGTGGCAGCGTCCACGCTGGAGATCCCGCGCCGGGTCACTTCCGGCCTGGACTCCGCCCGGGTAGGGATGGTGCTGGCCGTGCTCCAGCGCCGCGCCGACGTCAAGATCGGCAGACACGACGTCTACGCCGCGACGGTCGGCGGGGTCCGCCTCACCGAGCCATCCACCGATCTCGCGGTCGCGCTGGCCATGGCCAGCGCCGCCGCCGACCTGAGCGTCCCCGGCTCGGTGGTGGCCATCGGGGAGGTCGGCCTGGCCGGGGAGGTGCGGCGGGTGCCCGGGGTAGCCCGCAGGCTCGCGGAGGCAGAACGCATGGGCTTCCGGCGGGCCATCGTGCCGGCTGGCGCGGCCGGCCTGCCCAGCTCGGGCGACGCACCCAGCCCAGGCAGCCTGCCCAGCTCGGACGGCCGGCCCGGCCTGCACGTCGTGGATGGCACGTACGGTACGCCGGGCGCAGGCAAGACCGGCAACGGCCGGGGAGCCGGTCACGGCGGCCTGACCGATGTGCGGGAGGTGGAGGACGTCAGGGAGGCGATAGCGGCCGCCCTCGGCAGCTGACACCCCCGGCTGTGCGAAGATCCGGTCGTTATGGTTAGAGGCCCCGGCAGCATGGCGCTCCCTCCATTTTCCGGCGCGCCTGCGGCACCACCTTCCGGCGCGCCTGCGGCACCACCTTCTGGTGCGCCTCCGGCACGACGCGGAGCGGGTCATCCGGGCGCCGATGGTGAGCAGGTCGCATCGATCTTGCGCTGGTACGCCGCGAACGCGCGTGATCTTCCCTGGCGCAGGACCACCGCCAGCGCCTGGGCGGTACTGGTCAGCGAGGTCATGCTGCAGCAGACGCCGGTGGCGCGGGTGCTGCCCGCGTACGAGGCATGGCTGGCCCGCTGGCCCACCCCGGAGACGCTGGCGGCCGCCTCCCCTGGGGACGCGGTGCGGCAATGGGGCCGGCTCGGTTACCCACGACGCGCACTCCGCCTGCACGCGGCCGCGCAAGTGATCACCGAACGGCACGGCGGGGATGTGCCCAGCTCGATCGACGCCCTGCTCGGGCTGCCGGGTGTGGGCTCGTACACGGCCGCGGCGGTAGCGAGCTTCGCGTTCGGCCAGCGTCATCCGGTCCTGGACACCAACGTGCGCAGGGTGCTCGCGCGGATGGCCAGCGGCCGGCAGTGGCCCGCCCCCGCCGTCACAGCAGCGGAGACCGCGCTGGCGCGTTCCCTGCTTCCCGCGCGGCCGGAGGTGGCGGCGCGATGGTCGGTCGCGGTGATGGAGCTCGGCGCCCTGGTCTGCACCGCCGCCCGCCCGCGCTGCGGGACCTGCCCGGTGGCCGCCGCCTGCGCCTGGCGGCTGGCCGGCAGCCCGCCCGGTCCCGGCCGCCGCGGCAGCCAGCCCTACCAGGGCACCGACCGGCAGTGCCGGGGCACGCTGCTCGCCCTGCTGCGGGACTCGGGCGGGCCGGTGCCCCCGGCCCGCATCGACGCCTGCTGGCCGGATGCGGCCCAGCGCAGCAGGGCGCTGGCCAGCCTGGTCAGCGACGGGCTGGCCGAGCACCACCCCCATGAGGGATACGCGCTGCCCGCCCATCCGCCGGCCGGCCATACCCACGCGCCCACTGGCCTGTGAATCCCCGCACACGCAAGTGACCCGGGCCCAACGGGCCCGGGTCACTTGATCGCTGCGGCAGCCGCTAGGCCTGCTGCTGCTTGCTCACTCCGCCGTCGACCTCGGCCGCGGCCACGGCTACCGGCGCGTCCGGCACCGCCTCCGGCTTGGGCACGCCCTTGAACGTGAACTGCGCGTCCTCGCCGGTGCCCTCGACGTCGACCATGACGATCTGGCCCGCCTTGAGCTCGCCGAAGAGGATCTTCTCCGACAGGGCGTCCTCGATCGACCGCTGGATCGTCCGGCGCAGCGGCCTGGCGCCAAGCACCGGGTCGTAGCCGCGCTCGGCGAGCAGCGCCTTGGCGGCAGGGCGGAGCTCCATGCCCATGTCACGGTCCTTGAGCCGCTCGTCCACCTTGGCGATCATCAGATCCACGATCGTGACGATCTCGTCCTCGGTGAGCTGGTGGAAGACGATCGTGTCATCCACCCGGTTGAGGAACTCGGGCCGGAAGTGGTGCTTCAGTTCCTCGGTTACCTTCGCCTTCATCCGGTCGTAGGAGCCGCGCGACTCACCGGCCTTGGCAAAGCCCACGGACACACCCTTGGAGATGTCGCGGGTGCCCAGGTTGGTGGTCATGATAATGACGGTGTTCTTGAAGTCGACCACCCTGCCCTGGGCGTCGGTCAGCCGCCCGTCCTCCAGGATCTGGAGCAGGGAGTTGAAGATGTCCTGGTGGGCCTTCTCGATCTCGTCGAACAAGACCACGGAG
>DATIXO010000166.1:0-19338 GCA_035518495.1 Streptosporangiaceae bacterium | reverse complement strand
GCCCTTGGTGCCGCCGGCGCCCGCCAGCTTGGTCGCCTCGTTGAACAGCTGGTGCAGCTGGGGGTACTTCTCGAAGTGCGGCGGCTTGAAGTAGTCGGTCCACAGCACCCACAGGTGGTGCTTGACGAGCTCGGACCGCTCTTCCTTGATCTGGATGCAGCGGGTGCGGAAAGCCGGGTCGTCGTTGTCGGCGTACTTCTGGCAGATCGCCCTGACGGACTCGGCCTCGATCCGGGCCTGCGCCGGGTCGTAGACCCCGCAGGGAAGGTCGCAGTGGGCGTACACGGTGGCCTTCGGCTCGAGGAGACGTGCGAGCAGCCTCATCGATCTCCTTCTCTCATGTCGGATCATGGGTACCGGTGTCCGACATTACTCCGTCGGCGATCCTGTACTCCGGGGGATGCATGCGCTGGCCTATCTGGCGGGTCGCGGTTGCCGAGCGCTCGATGCAGCCTGCCCTCGATCCGGGCGACTGGCTGCTCGTCCGCCGGGCGATCCGGCCGGGCCACGTGCTGCGGCTGCGGCCGGGCCAGGTGGTGGTGGCGCGCCATCCCGGGCGGCCGGATCTGCTGCTGGTCAAGCGGGCGGCACGGCAGGAGGGCGGTGGCTGGTGGCTCGCCTCCGACAACCCGGGCGCCGGCGCCGTGGACAGCCGGGCCTTCGGCCCGGTGCCGCCCAGCCTGATCGAGGGCCGGGTGCTGCTGCGCTATCACCGCGGCCGCCCGGCCGGTTCCTGACGCGGACAGCCGGAGGGCCCGTCCCGGTGACCGGGGCGGGCCCTCCGTGGCCTCACGGCCTGGGTGATGCCGGTACTAGTGGCGCATCGGCGTCTCGTCGATCGCCGAGGGCGCCGCCTGCCGCTCGACCAGGTTCATCATCTCGTCCCTGGACAGCCTGGTGGCCATGGCCCAGTAGTAGATCGCCAGGCTGAACGCCGCGACGACCACCATGTCCCACCAGAACGGGATGTGACCGGTGTTGACCGGCGCGGCGACGGCACCGCCGCTGTACTGACCCTGCCAGGAGATGATGCCCATGCCGATCAGGTAGACCGGCAGCCACTGCGCCGACCTCCAGTCCAGCGGCGGCCGCTCCTTGTCGAAGGCCATCGAGATGCCGATCAGCGTGTACCCGATCAGGATGCAGACGGCGAGCTTCCAGAGCACCTCGAAGCCCGACCAGTAGATGATCAGGTTGGCGAAGATGAACGCGAGCGGGGTGATCACCGCAGCCCCCGGCAGCTTGTAGGGCCGGTTGGCGTCGGGGACCGTGCGGCGGAACGCGCCCAGCGACAGCGGCGCGCCCGCGTACATCAGCACGCTCGCCCCGGTGACCAGGCCGACCAGGGCGTGCCAGCTCGGGAACGGCAGCAGGAAGAACAGGCCGAACACGAACGCGACCAGCAGGCTGATGTACGGGATGCCGCGGGAGTCGGTCCGCTGGAAGATCTGCGGGTAGTAGCGGTTACGGGCCAGGCCGTACCCGACACGCGAGGTCGAGGTGAAGTAGATCAGCCCGGTGCCGAACGGCGAGATGAACGCGTCGATGTACAAGATGGTGGCCAGCCAGGTGAGCCCCACCACGCCGGCCAGCCCGGCGAACGGCCCGATGGAGATCGGGTTGGTGTCCGGGATGCCCGCCCAGCCCTTGGGGCCGGAGATCAGGCTGTGCGGGATCGCGCCGATGAACACGAACTGCAGCAGCACGTAGATCGCGATGCCGATCCCGGTGGCCAGGATGATCGCCCGCGGCAGGTTCCGCTGCGGGTTCTTGATCTCACCAGCGAGCTGGTCGGCCTGCTCGAAACCGAGGTAGGCGAACACGATGCCCGCCGACGGGATCGCGCCGAACAGCGCCTTGATCCCGAACGGCATGAAGCCGCCGCCCGCGCCGAAGTTCTTGGGGTTGAACTTGAACAGCAGCACGATGATCGTCAGGACCGGGACCGCGACCTTCCACCAGGTGATGCCGGCGTTGACCTTGGAGAACAGCCTCATCGCCAGGAAGTTGACGGCGGTGAAGATCGCCATCAGGATGACCGTCATCCAGAAGCCCAGCGTCGTCACGTTCTTCGTGACCGGGTTGTAGAGGCCATGCCAGTAGTGGGAGCCGAACTGCATCACCGCGTAGCACTCGATCGGCGCCACCGTGACCGCCTGCAGCCAGGAGAAGAACCCGAACGAGATGCCAGCGACGCTGCCGTACGCGAAGTGCGGGAACCTAGCGGTGCCGCCGGAGACTGGATACATCCCCCCCAGTTCCGCGTGCACGAGGGCCAGGATGATGACGATGACTCCGGCGATGACCCATCCCAGCAGAGCCGCGGTGCCCGCCGCCTGCGCGGCGAACAGCGAGCCGAACAGCCAGCCAGAGCCGATGATCGACGTCTCGGACGCCCAGGTCGCGCCGATCAGGCCCATTTCCCGTTTGAGGCCGACGTCTCCCGGCGTGGTCTCAGGGGCGGCCGCAGATTCACTAGCCATGTTCGAACCTTCTTCCGGGTTCGCATGCGGGGCGATACGTAGGTTGGGGCTCATGGTAATGATCGTCAAGGGACATGAGAAGAAGGCACACGGCTTCATTTCGGTAACGTGAATCACCGCCCGCGCCCATGTCAGCGCGCTGCCTGGCCCCGTTTGCGGTGCCGGGCCGTCCCCGCCGCGGGCCGGCGGTTAGGGTGCGGGCATGTTCGCTGTCACCGCCACCCGCATCGATGCCGACGACCCGCTGGCCGGACTGGGGCTCGGCGAGCGCCCGGACCCGTCCCCGCCCGACGGCTGGGAGACCGTCACCGTCAGGGCCGCCGCACTGAACCATCACGACGTCTGGACCCTGCGCGGGGTCGGGATCTCGGCCGACCGCCTGCCGATCATCCTGGGCTGCGACGCGGCCGGCGTGGACGGGACCGGCCGCGAGGTGGTCGTCCACTCGGTCATCGGCGACCCCGGCAGCGCCGGCGGCGACGAGACCTTCGACCCGGCGCGGTCGCTGCTGTCCGAGCGCTACGACGGGACGTTCGCCGAGCGGGTCATGGTGCCCCGGCGCAACCTGCTGCCCAAGCCGGCCGCGCTGTCCTTCGAGGAGGCCGCCTGCCTGCCCACCGCGTATCTGACCGCCTACCGCATGCTCTTCAGCCGGTCGGGCCTGGAGCCGGGGTCCACCGTCCTGGTCCAGGGCGCCGGTGGCGGGGTGGCCACCGCGCTGATCATCCTGGGGCGGGCGGCCGGCTTCCGGGTGTGGGCGACCAGCCGGAGCGAGGCCAAGCAGGAGCGGGCGCTGGAGCTCGGCGCGGACCAGGTGTTCCCGGCCGGCAGCCGGCTGCCGGAGCGGGTCGATGCGGTGATGGAGACCGTCGGCGAGGCCACGTGGGCGCATTCGCTGCGGGCCCTGCGGCCGGGTGGGCGGATCGTGGTCTGCGGCGCGACCAGCGGGCAGGTGCCGCCCGCGGAGCTGAACCGGGTGTTCTTCCTCCAGCTGTCCGTGGTCGGCTCCACCATGGGCAGCCGTGGCGAGCTGGGCCGGCTGCTGCGGTTCTGCGAGCAGACCGGCGCCCGGCCCCTTATCGACCGGGCGCTCCCGCTGGCGCAGGCCCGCGACGGGTTCGCCGCGATGATCGCCGGTGAGCTGTTCGGGAAGGTCGTGTTCACCGTCTAGCCCGGGGCGGGCCTGTCAGCGGCACGAACATCAGCTCGTGCCGTCGCCACCCCGGTCCGGCTCCGCGTCAGGCCCCGGCTCCGCGTGAGTCTCCTTGTCCGTGTGAGCCTCCGGTGGCGGGCCGGTCTCCGCGGCGGAATCCTTCGGCTGGCGGCGGCCGGCCGGGGTGGCGAACACCTCGGTCCTGATCCGGTCGAGCGTCTCGTCGAGGATCACCCGCAGGTCGCTGAGCGCATCCTCGCTGACGGCCTGGGTGTGCCAGGCGGCCATCCGCAGCTCCCGCGCGAACTGCCTGGCCAGCCGCTCCAGATCGCGGTAGGTGCGGTGACCGTGCGGGCCGCCCGCCCCCGGCCAGCCGCCCCAGTCCTGGCCGCCGGCCCACCCTGACCAGTCGCCCCAGCCGCGGCCGGGCCGCTCCCGGCCGCCAAGCGGCCAGCCGGTGTCGTCCCCGGTCGCCTCGTCCCCCGTCGCCTCGTCCCAGGCGTCCTTGCCCTTCCTGGCCCGCCCGCCGCCCTTGCCGCCGCGGGCCCGGCCCGCTTCCCGCTGCGCCGACCTGGTGTCATCCCGGCCGGGCCGCGGGCGGCCCCTGCCCTGCATGTCCCGGGCGGCGGATGTCAGTTCCTCGCGCAGGTTCCGGACGGTTTCCCGGACGTCCTCGGAGACCTCGCGGGCGATGTCGCGCACCGATGCGGTGATCTCTTCCTCGAGCTCGGCCAGGTCATCGAAGCGTGCGTGCAGCTCTTCCCGGCCCCGGTCGGTGATCCGGTACACCTTCTTGCCGTCGATCTCGTCGTGAGTGACCAGGCCTTCTTCCTCCAGCCGGGCCAGCCGGGGGTAGATCGTGCCGGGTGACGGCGCGTACACCCCCAGGAAGCGGTCCTGCAGCAGCCGGATGACCTCATAACCGTGCCGGGGCGCCTCGTCGAGCAGCTTGAGCAGGTAGAGGCGGAGGCTTCCATGGCGGAACACCGGGCTCATGAGGCATCCTTCTGCGTTTCGGGTCCGCCCCCGGCCGGCGGGGCACCGGAGTTGTTGCGCTCAAGCAGCGTGACCTGACCTGACACGGTGGTGACGAGCAGCCGCCCGGCACCAGAGCCGAGGGTCCCGCTGAGGGTACTCGCGCCCGGGCTGCGGGAGGCGGTCAGGCCGTCAAACTCGCTCTGCACCCGTCCGGTGGTGGAGCGCAGTTCCACCCGCGTGCTCGCCTGCGAGGGCAGCCGGATCGCGACCTCGCCCGAGACGGTGGTCACCCGTACCGCGCCGCCTTCGCTCAGTTCCACGTCCGCGGTCACCCGGCCGCTGACGGTCTTGGCCTCGAACTTCTCGACCGCACCGTCGGCCACCGTCAGGTCGCCGGAGACCGAGTTGAAGCCGACCCGCCCGTCCAGGCCCTGCGCTTCGAGGTCACCGGACAGGGTCGTCGCGTCGACGGCGCCGGTCACCCCGTCGAGCGTGATCTTCCCGGAGACGCTCTTGACCGACGTGGCCGCGCTGATCCCGGACACCACGGCGCTGGCGCTCACCACGCCGAGCTGGGTAGGGCACTCCCGGGGCACCATGATCGTGATGGCCGCCGAGTGCGGCTGCGGCCGCAGCCAGCCCAGCACCCCATCCCAGGTGAGGTCGGGGTAGGTGACCGTGAGAATGCCGGCCTCGTGCTTGACCAGCAGCGGCTGCCCGGTAAGGCCGGCCACGTCCAGCCGGGGCCGCTCGTCGGTGGACAGCACCGCGACCGACCCCGAGACGACCCGCACCCGGAGCGCGGCCACCCCATCGAAGTCGAGCGTGGTCGGGGCGTCGACCGTCCATTGCTCCATCGCGCGTCCTTCCTGCCCGGTTGGGTCACTAACACGATATATCTCGTTGGGGGAAAGTCAAAAGGCTCGCGCCATGATCGGGCGCTGGCGCTGGTCCGTAGGTCTAACGGCGTTGGCCCCGGTGGAGGGTGCATCTGGCACGCGCTGAACGCTTTGTGCCAGACGCACACCTCCGCCGGGGGAGGCGGGGAGTCAGGCACGGGGCGGGCGGTGCACTTGGCACAAGCGTTCAGCGCGTGCCAAGTCGTACCGTCCGCCCGCGGTCCGCACCTGGGAAAACGATGGTGGCGGTCGTGGGGGGGTGGGAAGCGAGGGGTCGTGGGGGGCCGGTGTGGTGCCGGCGGGCGGGGGTGTTAGTCGTCGTCGGTGTCCAGGCGGGCTAGCCAGGAGGCCAGGCGGTCGACGGCCGGTTCGAATTCGGGGGACTCGTCGACGAATTGGCGCAGGCGCTCGGCCAGCCAGCCGAGGGTGACCTCGTCGTCTGAGCGCCGCTGCGCGAGCTCCTCGATGCCCTGGTCGGTGGAGTACATGGTGGGTGTCCTAGCTCAGCGCCGCTTCGATCACGCCGCGGTGCTCGGCCGAGTGCAGGGCGGCCGATCCGGCGGCGGGGGCGGAGCTGGGCGGCAGCGAGATGGCCCGCACCTGCCTGGGGCCGGCGATCCCGGGCATCGCCAGCGCCATGGTCGGCCATGCGCCCATGTTGGCGGGCTCCTCCTGCACCCAGGCGATGTCGGTGGCGGCCGGGTAGCGCGCGAGCTGCGCCGCGAGCTCGTCCGCCGCGACCGGGTAGAGCCGTTCGACCCGGATGATCGCGGTGTCGGTCAGCCCCTTCTCGGCCCGCTGCTCCGCCAGGTCGTAGTAGATCTTCCCGGCGCACAGCAGGACGCGCCTGACGGCGCCGGGATCGGCGACCGAGCTGTCCCCGATCACCGGCTGGAATGTGCCGCCGGTGAAGTCGGCCACCGGCGACGCTGCCGTCTTCAGCCGGAGCATCGACTTGGGCGTGAAGACCACCAGCGGCCGCCGGCGGCCCGACAGCACCTGCCAGCGGAGCAGGTGGAAGTAGTTGGCGGGCGTGCTCGGCATCGCGACCGCCATGTTGTCCTGGGCGCACAGCGACAGGAACCGCTCGACCCGGGCAGAGGAGTGGTCGGGGCCCTGCCCCTCGTACCCGTGCGGGAGCAGCAGCACGACGCTGGAGAGCTGGCCCCACTTCTGCTGGCCGGAGCTGATGAACTCGTCCATGATGGTCTGCGCGCCGTTCACGAAGTCGCCGAACTGGGCTTCCCAGCAGACCAGGGCGTCCGGGCGGGCGACCGAGTAGCCGTACTCGAAGCCGACCGCCGCGAACTCCGACAGCAGCGAGTCGTAGACGTGGAACTTCGCGCTGGCCGAGTTGAACTGCCTGAGCGGGGTGTACTCGGCGCCGGTGTTGCGGTCCACCAGGACCGCGTGCCGCTGGCCGAACGTGCCGCGCCGGGTGTCCTGGCCGACCAGCCGCACCGCATGACGGTCCATCAGCACCGAGCCGAACGCGAGCAGCTCGCCGGTCGCCCAGTCGATGGCGTCCTCGGCGACCATGGTGGCGCGGCGCTGCAGCACCGGCCGCAGCCGCGGGTGCACGGTGAACCCGTCCGGCACGTTCAGCTGCGAGTCGATGATCTGCTTGATGGCGTCCTCGGTGATCGCGGTCGGCGTGGCGCCATGGTCGATCGGGGCCGGGGCGGCGGGCTCCGGCCTGATCACCGCGCCCGGCGCGCTCGGCTGCCGGGCCGCCTCCCGGGTCTCGGTGAACGCCCGCTCGAGCTGCTGCTGGTAGTGGCGCAGCGCCTGCTCCGCCTCTTCCATCGTGATGTCCCCGCGGCCGATCAGCGCCTCGGTGTACAGCTTGCGGGTGGAGCGCTTGGCGTCGATGAGGTCGTACATCAGCGGCTGGGTGAACGAGGGGTTGTCCGCCTCGTTGTGCCCGCGCCGGCGGTAGCAGATCAGGTCGATGACCACGTCCTTGCCGAACGCCTGGCGGTACTCGAACGCCAGCTGCCCGACCCGCACCACGGCCTCAGGGTCGTCCCCGTTGACGTGGAAGATCGGCGCCTGGATCATCCGGGCGACGTCCGTGGAATACACGCTGGAGCGCGAGTACTGCGGCGCGGTGGTGAAGCCGACCTGGTTGTTCACCACGATGTGCACCGTGCCGCCGGTGCGGTAGCCGCGCAGCTGGGACAGGTTCAGCGTCTCCGCCACCACCCCCTGGCCCGCGAACGCGGCGTCGCCGTGAATAAGCACCGGCAGCACCGTGAACCCTGGCTCACCGATGTCCAGGACGTCCTGCTTGGCCCGGACCACACCCTCCAGCACCGGGTCGACCGCTTCCAGGTGGCTCGGGTTGGCCACCAGCGAGGTGGGGATCTGGGAGCCGTCGGCGGCGGTGAACACCCCCTCCGCCCCGAGGTGGTACTTCACGTCGCCTGACCCGTGGGTGGTGCGCGGGTCGAGGTTGCCCTCGAACTCGCCGAAGATCTGTGCGTACGACTTGCCCACGATGTTGGCGAGCACGTTCAGCCTGCCCCGGTGGGCCATCCCGATGACGGCCTCGTGCAGCGAGGCGCGGCCGGCCTCGGTGAGCACCGCGTCGAGCAGCGGGATGAGGGACTCCGCCCCCTCGAGCGAGAACCGGCGCTGGCCGACGAACTTGGTCTGCAGGAACATCTCGAACGCCTCGGCCACGTTCAGCCGGGACAGGATCTGCACCTGCTCGTCGTGGTCTGGCCTGCCGTGCGGCCGCTCCACCCGCGCCTGCAGCCAGGCACGCTCCTCCGGCTCCTGCATGTGCATGTACTCGACCCCGACGGTGCGGCAGTAGGAATCCCGCAGCACGCCGAGGATCTCCCGCAGCTTCATCAGCGGCTTGCCGCCGAACCCCCCGGTGGCGAACTCCCGCTCCAGGTCCCACAGGGTCAGCCCGTGCTGGTTGATGTCCAGGTCGGGATGCTTGCGCTGCTTGTAGTTCAGCGGGTCGGTGTCGGCCATCAGGTGGCCGCGGACCCGGTAGGCGTGGATCAGCTCGTGCACCCGCGCCGACTTGGTGATGTCGTCCTCGTGCCCGGCCGGGATGTCCCGCACCCAGCGGACCGGCTCGTACGGGATCTGGATCGCGGCGAAGACGGTGTCGTAGAAGCCGTCCTCACCGAGCAGCAGGTGGTGGATGCGGCGCAGGAAGTCCCCGGACTGGGCGCCCTGGATGATCCGGTGGTCGTAGGTCGAGGTGAGCGTGACCGTCTTGCTGACCGCCAGCCGGGCCAGGGTCTCGTCGGAGGAGCCCTGGTAGGCGGCCGGGTACTCCATCGCGCCCACGCCGACGATGCATCCCTGCCCGGCCATCAGCCTGGGCACCGAGTGCTCGGTGCCGATGGTGCCGGGGTTGGTCAGCGTGACGGTGGTGCCGGCGTAGTCCTCGACGGTGAGCTTGCCCGTCCTGGCGCGCCGGACGATGTCCTCATACGCCATCCAGAACTGCCGGAAGTCCAGCGTCTCGGCGGCCTTGATGTTCGGCACCAGCAGCTGCCGGGAGCCGTCGCGGCCGACGATGTCGATCGCCAGGCCGAGATTGACGTGCTCGGGCCGGGCCACGGCGGGCTTGCCGTCCACCTCGGTGTAGGCGGAGTTCAGCTCCGGGGAGCCGCCCAGCGCCTGGACGACCGCGTAGCCGATGAGATGGGTGAACGAGACCTTGCCGCCCCGGCCGCGGCTGAGGTGGTTGTTGATGACGATGCGGTTGTCGATGAGCAGCTTGGCGGGGATGGCGCGCACGCTGGTCGCGGTCGGCATGGTGAGGCTTGCCGCCATGTTCGCCGCTGTCCGGGCCGACGCTCCCCGCAGCCGGAGGACATCCGCCTGCGGAGCGGGCGGGGCGGCCGCCGCGGCCGGCCCGGGGGCCGGCGCCGTCGCGGCCGGGGGCTGGCCGGCCGGGGGATTGACGGCCGGGGCCGCGGATGGAGCGGCCGCTGGAGGTGGCCCGGCCGCGGGGGCGCTGGGAGCGGTTCCGGCCGCCGCGGCCGCCCGGGGGGCTAGCGCGGCGCCGTCAGGCCCGCTGGCCCGGGCCGGGCGCCCCTCGCCCGGCGGGGCCTCGGAGGTGACGTCGGCGGCCCCGGACGGTGGCGAGTAGTCGGCGAAGAAGTTCCACCATGCCATGTCCACCGAACCCGGATCGGCCAGGTAACGCTGGTAGAGCTCATCCACAAGCCATTCGTTGGGACCGAAGTCCGTGCTTGCGGGCGCGGGCGGCGCCTTCCCGCCCGCATGGTCGCTGGCTGGCTCGGTGGTTTCCGCGGTTGCTCGCGGCGGCTCCGGAGGCACGGCGGACATCGCCCTCTTCCGACGGTTGAATAGGTGATCATTGCCCGTCCCTTAGGCTACCTGGGGCGAAGACCCCCGCACCCGGAGGGCGAGGTCATGCCGTACCGGGGAACCGGTCCCTGTCGTGCGGCGCCAGCCAGTTCACATACGGGCCTTTGGGGACGATCCTGGCCGGGTTGATCCAGTCCTGTGTCTGGTAGTAGTGCCGCTTGATCTGCACGAAATCGGTGGTGTCACCGAAGCCCGGGCGCTGGTACAGGTCCCGCGCGTACCCCCACAGGCTCGGGTAGTCGATGAGCCGGTGCAGGTTGCACTTGAAGTGGGTGTGATACACGGCGTCGAACCGGACCAGGGTGGGGAACAGGCGCACGTCGGCCTCGGTGAGCTGCCCTCCCACCAGGAACCTGCGGGTGGAGAGCCGCTCCTCCAGCGCCGCCAGGGTGGCGAACAGGGTGTCGAAGGCGTCCTCGTAGGCGGCCTGGGTGGTCGCCAGGCCCGCCTTGTACACGCCGCTGTTCACCGCGTGGAAGATGAGTGTGCCCAGCGCGTCGATGTCCGGCCGCAGCTCCTCCGGGTACAGGTCCGGCGCCCCGGGCCGGTGGTAGGCACGGAACTCCGTCTCCAGGGTCACGGTGATCTGCGGCACGTCGTTGGTCACGATCCGGTGGGTCCGGGTGTCCCACACGCACGGGATGGTGAAGCGGCCGACGTAGCCGGGGTCGGTGGCCAGGTACAGGTCAGAGACGTACCGGGCGCCGGTGACCGGGTCGAACCCGCCGTTGCCGGCCGGGAACCGCCAGCCCCGCTCATCCCTGATCGGGTCGGTCAGGGTGAGGCCGATGACCTGCTCCAGCCCGAGCACCTCGCGCACGATCAGCGCCCGGTGTGACCAGGGGCAGGCCAGCGACGCGTAGAGCTGGTAGCGGCCAGCCTCGGCCGCGTACCCGGTCGAGCCATCGCGGGTTATCAGCCCGCTGAAGCTGGTCGGCCGGGCGGTGTAGGAGTAGGGCACGACTTCCGCGCCCGGGTGAGGTGCGGTCATCGACCACCCCCCTCGCAGGCCTGACGAAACGACGACGCGTGGACGCTCACTCGATGATGCCTGATCTTGCACGGATGTGAGGCCCAGCGGCAGATGTCACCGGGCCGGGTTGCCCGGCACCGGCCAGCCGGCCGCCGGGGTGGGCGGGCGGCAGTCACCGGCCCGGGCCGGGCTTGCCAGCGCCCGGCTGGCCGCCCACCGTCTATCGTCGAAGTGGCGCGACCCTCAGACCGCCCGCCGCCAGCCAAGGGAGCAGGCTTGAGCGCGATAACGACGGAGCTGGCCCACCTGTCGGGGCCGCTCGTCTACGCCGTGGTGGCGGCGCTGGTCTTCGGCGAGACCGCGCTGTTCCTCGGGTTCGTCCTGCCGGGCGAGGCGGCGGTGGTGATCGGCGGCGTGCTCGCCAGCCGGGGCCGGGTCTGGCTGCCGCTGCTCATGCTGGTCGTGGTGGTGGCGGCGATCATCGGCCCGCTGGTGGGCTACGAGATCGGCCGCCGGATGGGCGGGCGGGTGGTCGGCTCCCGCTACCTGCGCCGGATGTCGGGCGCCGTGGGGAAGGCCACGTCGGCGATGAACTCGCGCGGCGCGGCCGCGGTGCTCGTCGGCAGGTTCACCGCGGTGCTGCGCGCCCTGATGCCCGCGCTGGCGGGCACCGCCCGGATGCCGTACCGCACTTTCGCCGTGTACAACGCGGTCGGCGGGATCGTCTGGGGGGTCGGGTACTGCCTGCTCGGTTACCTTGCCGGGTCTGCCTACGCGGCGATCGAGCGCCGGATCGGCACCGGATTCGCGATCGCGCTCGCGGCGCTGGTGGTCGCGGCGCTGGTGGTCTGGGCGGTGCGCCGTCACCGCCGGGCGCCGGCCTGGGCCGAGAACACCGACCGCGGCACCAGCTCATGAAGCGGCGCCGGCCGCGGCGCTGAGGACGCCACCGCTGGCGTCGCCGGCCGCGGGGTTTCCGCCTGCGGGGCCCGCCCGCGGGGGCGAGAGATGGGCCGGGGGCGAGGAATCATCACCACGGTGCCGTTTTCCTCCCCAAACTCCCCCCATTTCCTCCCCAAACTCCCTGGCAGGCCGCTGCCGGCCCAGCGGCTGGCGTGCTTACATGGGTGATCGGAGGTGGCGGGCAGTGCGTGAGTTCGGTGAGCTCGAGACGGCGATCATGGAGGTCATGTGGGCCGCCGACGGCCGCTACGTCGTCCGGCAGGTCCGGGAACGGATGCGGTACGGCCGGCCCGTCGCCTACACCACGGTCATGACCGTCATGAACATCCTCCACCGCAAGGGAGTGCTGCACCGCGAGAAGCTCGGCCGCGCCTGGCAGTACTGGCCGGTGGAAGCGCGTGAGGACCACGACGCCCGGCTGATGGCGGAAGTCCTGCGCTCAGGCGGCGACGAGGACGTGACCATGCGGCGGTTCCTGGAGCGCGTCAGCGACGACGAGATGGAGAGCCTGTGCAGCGCGCTTGTGGACGCCAGGTCGCGGCGGCTGGCCGCGTCGTAGCCGCGATCCGCGCCAGCGAGCCGCATCCGTACCAGGGCGCGGCGATCCGCCCCGGGCATGACACCAGCTGGCACCTGGCCGGATCTCCGCGGGTGCGGGCCCCGGCGCCGCTAGCATCGTCGGACGTGACATACACGGCGTTCCTCTCCCGCTAGGGGCATCCCCGCTCACGCCGGACCAGCACATCGGACGATCAGTGAGTACGAGTGAGTAAGAACGTCGGCTCTGCCCACGGTGGCGTCAGCCTTGCCGTTTCGCCGTGGACGCTGCGCGGGGTCATCCCCGCGCTCGGCCGCACGCCCGCCCTGCGCGGGTACCCCGGCGGGATCGATGCGGCGGGCCCGGGATGGTCGGGCCTGACGGTCAGCGGCAACCATCTGGAACCCAGTTCCGCGTCGCCCCCGGGAAGTGTGCCGGTGACGGCCGGTGGACTGCCGGCGCACGCCCGCTCCGCCTCCGGGACCGCCGCTGGGAAGGGGAAACGGCAGCGGCCCTGGAGCGGCCGGGCAGCCAGTGGCCGGGCAGCCAGTGGCCGGGCAGCCCGCGCACCGGAGGAGGGCGCGACGGCCGGCCCGGCCGGCCCGTCTGTGTGGCAGCAGTCGTCCCGCGCGTGGCATGACGCGGGGCTGGAGTGGCAGCGGCCCGCGGGGTGGGAGACGGCCGACGCCGACCTGCAGCGCACCGAGCCGATACCGGTCGTGCCGGCGGTGGCAGCGCCAGCGGGCGCGGAGCAGGAGGCCGGGCGGGGCAGGCAGCTGGCTCACCGGACCAGGCAGGAAACCGCTCGTGGCGCGCGCAAGCCCGGCGCTGGCGAGCGGGAGGCTGGCCGTGACGGCGGCAAGCGCTCCGGGGCCGCTGGCCGGGCAGGCCAGGCCGGGCAGCATCCCGGGCACCTTGCGGGAGGCGGGGAGCACCCCGGGCACGGTCGGCTGCATCCCCGGGGCAGCGGGCGCACCCTGCTGGTGGGGGCCATCGTCTGCGTGGCGCTGCTCGCGGTGGCGGTGGCGGGCATCATCATCACCGGGCCGCGCAGCGGCGGGCACGACCGGGGCCTGCCCGGGCTGGCGCTGGCCTACCCGCCCGCGGGGCAGTTCGCCGGGCTCGGCGGGTCACCCGCGCAGCGGGTGCCGCCCACCCTCACCGGGGTCGCCGCGGCCGGCGCCACGGTGGTGGCGGTCGGCTCGCAGGCGGCGCTTCCCTACCCCCGCCCGCTGGTGCTGATCTCACCCGACGGCGGCCATAGCTGGCGGTCCGCGGTGCTGCGCGCCCCCGGTGGCGGGCCCGCGGCCGGCGCCGTCCCGCTGATGGTCGCCGGGGCGCCCGGGCGGTGGCTCGCCGTGGCGCCGGACGGGGTCTGGACGTCGCCGGACGGCCGTTACTGGCGGCTCGGGCCGGCCATCGCGCCGCTGGCCGGCGGGGACCGGGTGGCGGCGCTGGCCCCGACAGGCAGCGGGTTCGTCGCGGCCGGCGAGAATGTGCGGTCGGCGGGCACCGGCACTGTGCGGGCACCGGTGCTGTGGATATCCGCCAACGGGCTGACCTGGCAGCGCCGCGACGCGGCCCAGCTCGCCCTGCCGGCGGGCAGGGGACGAGCCGTCGCCCTGCGGTGGGTGGCCGCGCACGGCAGCACGCTGATGGTCGCCGGGGAGGTCGCCCGCACGGTGGTCACGCACCGCGGGAAGCGCAAGGTGAGCGTGGTCAGGGACTCCTGGGCGGTGTGGCGGAGCACCGACAATGGCGCGCACTGGCTGCGGGCGGACCCGCCGGTCAGTCATGGGGCGACCGCGCAGCTCGCCGGGCTGGCACCGACGGCCACCGGGATCGTCGCCATCCGGCCGGGGCACCGCACCGGGCGGGTCCGGGACGCGGTGGCCTTTGTCTGGGCCCGCGGGCACGCCTGGCGCTTCGCCGCCAGGCTGACCGCCCGCAAGGGTGCCTCGCTGCATGTCGCCGCGGTGGCAGGAGATGACCAGGGCGTGGTGGTCACCGGCTCGGCCGGCCGCCGCCGGGTGGCTTTCACCAGCGTGCACGGCTGGTCATGGCGGCGGACGGCCGACCTCGGCCGGTCCTCGGCCATGGCCGTGACGAGCGCGACGGCCGGGCCGGGCGCCGAGGTGGTGGCGGCCGGCGCAGCCCGGCCGGGCCCGCTCCTGCTGCTGGCGGGGGCGCACCGGCTGCCGGTCGGCCAGGCGGCGCTGGCGGCCGCGGTGACCACCGGGCTCGGCGTCAACGGCCTCGCCGCGGGCCCGGCCGGGCAGGTCGCGGTCGGCCACGCCGATGGGGCGCCCGCGATCTGGGTGCGCCCGGCGGGCGGCCGGTGGGAGCAGGTGCCGGTGGCGGCGCCGCCGTCCTGGCATGGCACCGGCCCGGGGCTGACCAGCGTCGTCCATGGTGACGCGGGCTGGCTCGCGGTCGGCGGCGAGAGCGCGCGGGCCGCCGCGGCCGTCCAGCTGGGTGCGGCCGGCACCCTGGCCTCTGCCGTCACCCTGAGCGGGCAGCAGCCGGTCCTGGTGACCTCACCGGACGGGAAGGCCTGGCAGCCGTCCGCTGGCGCCGGTTCGCTGACCGGCCCGGGAGTCATCCTGGCCGGGGCGGCGGCGGGGCCCGCCGGTTACGTGGTGGCAGGCGTGCGTGACGATGACGGCCAGCCCGCGGCCGCGCTCTGGTGGTCGGCCGACCTCACGACCTGGGTACCGCAGGGATCGTGGACGGGGTCCGCGCCCGGCGGCGCCGCGTCCGCGCTGCTCACGGTGGCGGCCGGCAGGACCGGTTTCGCCGCCGTGGGCGCGGTGGGCACGCACCCGGCCGTCTGGGTCTCCACCGGCGGCCAGCGGTGGCGGTCGCGGCTGCTGGCGGTGCCGGCCGGCGCGAGCAGCGCGGTGCTCCAGCGGGTGGCCATCAAGGGAAACCGCATCGCCGCCCTCGGCATGCAGGCGCGGCCGTCCGGGCCGGTGCCGTTCGCCGCCGTCTCGGCCAACGGCGGCCGCACCTGGCGGGAGGCCGCTCTCCCGGTGCCCGGCACCTCGGCCAGCGTGACGGCCCTCATCACGGCCGGGGGCGGCTTCCTGGCCACCGGCGCGCTGGGCGCTGGCGGCACCCAGGACGTGGTCGTGTGGTGGTCGGCCGACGGGCTTGCCTGGCACGCGGTCCGGCCGGCTGGCAGATGGCTCAGGGGGCCAGGCGCCCAGCAGATCACGGGGCTGAGCGCGACGGGAAACCTGCTGACCGGGGTCGGCTACACAGCTACCGGGCCTGAGCGGCATCCCGTCCTCTGGCAGGCCCGGATCCGCTGACCAGGCCGTCCGAGCCGAACAGGTCGCTGCGCCGGTGCTCCAGGCACGGCAGCACCGTCCTCACCCGGGCGGTCATGGCGCTGTCCACCTCGGCCACCGTCACCTGCGGCCACAGCCCCAGGTCGGCCCGCACGGTCCCCATGGGATCGACCAGCATGCTGCGGCCGACGCCGGTCGGCGCCCGGGTCGGCGGTGAATCGGGGTCGGGGACCTGCCCGGCCGCGGCGACCCAGACCGTGTTCTCGATCGCGCGGGCCCGCACCAGGGTGACCCAGTGCTCCTCCTTGAACAGCCCGGCGGCCCAGGCGCCCGGCACCACAACCAGCTCGGCGCCGTGTGCGGCCAGAGCGCGTGCCAGCTCCGGGAAGCGGATGTCGTAGCAGGTGGCGAAGCCGGTCCGGATGCCGGCCAGGTCAGCGACGACCACCTCCGACCCGGGTGCCACCACCGCCGACTCGCGCTCGCCGAGTGAGTCGAACAGGTGGATCTTGCGGTAGGCCGCCACCAGCCCCCCCGAGCCGTCGTAGGCGACCGCCGTGTTGTAGACGCGCCCGTCCGGGGCTGGCTCGAACACCCCCGCGACCAGCGCCACCCCGGCCTCGCGGGCCAGGCCGGCCAGCCCGCTGCAGAACGCCCCGTCCAGCGGCTCGGCCGCCCCCCGCAGGTCGCTGCCGAACCGCACCTGCGTCGCCTCCGGGAAAACCGCGAGGTCAGCCCCCTGGCGGCCAGCCGTAGCCACCGCCTCGGCGACCCGCTCCAAATTGGTGGCCGGCTCAGGACTGACCGGCAGCTGGCACAGTGCAACACGCATACCCGCAGCGTAACCGCGCTACCCCGGAAACCAGGTGCGGCGGGGTCGGTTTACGGTGCGACAGGTTGGCTGCCGGGCGCGCATGGAGGGGCTGGCCCCAGGGGGAGCGTGCAAAGGCTGGGACGTGATGTCATGACGGGGTGAACCGACCACTGCTGAACGCCCGGCTCGCCGGGATGGGGACCACGATCTTCGCCGAGATGTCGGCGCTGGCCGACACGACCGGCGCCGTCAACCTCGGCCAGGGCTTCCCGGACACCGACGGGCCGCGCGAGATCGCCGCGGCCGCCGCCGCCGCGATCATGGAAGGCCGTGGCAACCAGTACCCGCCCGGCCCCGGGATCCCGGAGCTGCGGCAGGCGGTCGCCGCCCACCAGAAGCGCTTCTGGGGCCTCGACGTCGACCCGGACGCCGGTGTGCTGGTCACGGCGGGCGCGACGGAGGCGATCGCGGCGGCCCTGATCGCGCTGCTGGAACCCGGAGACGAGGCGATCGCGTTCGAGCCCTACTACGACTCCTACGCGGCCTGCATCGCGATGGCCGGTGCGAAGAGGGTGCCGGTCACCCTCCGCCCGCCCGATTTCCGGCCGGACCTCGACGCGCTGCGCAAGGCCGTCACCAGCCGCACCCGGCTGATCCTGCTGAACACCCCGCACAACCCGACCGGGGCGGTGTTCACGCCGGACGAGCTGGCCCAGATCGCCGAGCTCGCCTGCTCCCGCGACCTGCTGGTGGTGTCGGACGAGGTCTACGAGCACATGGTGTACGACGGGGTCCACCTGCCCATCGTGTCGCTGCCCGGGATGTCCGGGCGCACCGTCACGATCAGCTCGGCGGCGAAGATGTTCTCGTTCACGGGCTGGAAGATCGGCTGGGTCACCGGGAGCCCGGAACTGGTGACAGCGGTCCGCACGGCCAAGCAGTTCCTCACCTACGTGACCGGCGGGCCGTTCCAGTACGCGGTGGCGCTGGCGCTGGCCCTGCCCGACGACTACTTCGCGGCGATCAGCGCCGATCTGCGGGTCAAGCGCGACTTCGTGTGCGCGGGCCTGGCGGAGGCCGGCTTCGAGGTCTACCGGCCGGCCGGGACCTACTTCGTCACCACCGACGTGCGCCCGCTGGGCTACGCCGACGGCATGGAGTTCTGCCGGGAACTGCCGGGCCGGGTCGGCGTGGTGGCCATCCCCAGCGTGGTCTTCTACGACGACGCTGGCGCGGGCAGGTCGCAGGTGCGGTTCTCCTTCTGCAAGAAAGACGAAGTCCTGGCCGAGGCCCTGAGCCGGCTGGCGCGGGCTGGCCGCGGCGGAGGCGGGCTGGGAGACTGACAGCATGCGACCGGATGGACTTCATCACGTCTCGATCAACGTCAGCGACGTGGCCGCGGCACGCGACTTCTACACCCGGGTGCTCGGGCTGACCGAGCGTGCCGACCGCCCCGATTTCAGCTTCGACGGGGCCTGGCTCGACGTCGGCGGGCAGCAGGTGCACCTCATCGAGGCCGAGGTGCCGCCGGAACTCGGGCAGCACTTCGCCCTGGCCGTGACCGACCTGGACGCCACGGTGGCGGAACTGCGGGCGCTGGGTGTCGCCGTCACCGACCCGGTGCCGGTCGGCGCGGGCCGCCAGGCGTTCGTCACCGACCCGTCCGGCAACCGGGTCGAGCTGCAGCAGCCGCCGGCGGGCAGGTGACCCGGCCCGCGCTGCTCACCCGGCACCGCGGCCGCCGGGCTGCTCACTCCTTGATGCGCAGGGCCGTCTTCGGGCATGACCGCACCGCCTGGCGGACCCCGTCCGCGAGCTCCGGCGGTACCTCGCCCGCCGCGATGTGCAGGATGTCCTCGTCGTCGACGTCAAAGACCTCGGGCACCAGCCCGGCGCACACGGCGTTGGCCTCGCAGAGATCGTGATCGACCGTGACCCGCATGGCAGCATTCTCCCCCGGCCCCAGGCAGACGGCCACCGGCGGGCCGGGCCATGACTGACCGCGCCCGGGGCGGGGCTGGCCGGCCGGCCCTCGCCGGGACCGCGCCGATGCCCGGCAGGCTGCGGCGCATCGCCGAGGCGGCCACCGGGTTCATGCCGCCCGCGGAGGGGATGGCGCTGTACCGGGCGGCGGCTGCGTATGCCCCGGCCGGCCCGGTGCTGGAGGTCGGCACCTACTGCGGCAAGTCCACGGTCTACCTGGCGGCGGCGGCCAGCCAGGCCGGCCAGCCGGTGATCACGGTGGACCATCACCACGGGTCGGAGGAGAACCAGCCGGGCTGGGAGTATCACGACCCCGGCCTGGTCGATCCCCGCACCGGGCGGCTGGACACCTTGCCGCACGTGCGGGCCACCCTCGGTGCCGCGGGCCTGGAAGACGACGTGATCGTGGTTGTCGGCCGGTCGGCGCAGGTGGCGAGGCTGTGGGGGGCCCCGCTCGGGCTGCTGTTCATCGACGGCGGGCACACCGAGGCGGCCGCCACGGCCGACTACGAGGGCTGGGCGCGCTGGGTGGCGCCCGGCGGCGCGCTGGCCATCCACGACGTCTTCCCGGACCCTGCCGACGGCGGCCGGGCGCCGTACGGCATCTACCTGCGGGCCCTGGCCTCCGGCGCGTTCACCGAGGTGGCTGTGCAGGGCTCGCTGCGGGTCCTGGAACGCACCGGCGAGGGCGCCTGACCGGCGGACATCCCGCCCGGACGGCCGTGCCCGGCAAGATCAGAGCTGCTGCTCGGCCAGCAGGTCGGTGTGGCTGGTGTAGATGTCGGCGGGTTCGAGGCGCATGAGGTCGTCGCGGGTCCAGTGGTGGTGGGGGTCGGAGGCCAGGCGGTGGGCGTGGCGCAGGCGGGCGCGTTCGAGTTCGTTGCGGACGCTGCGGG
>DATIXO010000165.1:0-17575 GCA_035518495.1 Streptosporangiaceae bacterium | reverse complement strand
GCGGGCGGGGCGGGTGACGTGCAGGCGCCTGGCCACCGGGACCGCGGTCAGGCCGTAGATGGCCACGGTGGCCACGATGACCAGGAAGGTGACCGGCAGGATCTTGGCGGCGCCGCCGACGTGCTGGGCGGCCAGCCCGGCCCCGAACGTCGATGCGGTCGCCGCGGCCACGATGCCGCGCGGCGCCATCCAGCCGGTGAACTGGCGTTCCCCGCGGGTCAGGTCGGTCCGGATGGTGGCGAGGAGCGCCACCAGCGGGCGGGTCACCAGCACCAGCACGGCCACCAGGCCCAGCGTCGGCAGCACCAGGTGTTCCAGGGAGGAGGGGGTAACGGTGGCCGAGATGGAGATGAACAGGACGCCGATGATCAGCTGCACCAGGGTCTCGAAGAACGGCCGCCGGGCCGGGACGCCGAAGCCGCGCATGTTCGCCAGCGCCAGCCCCATCAGCACCGCGGCGATGAGCCCGGCGTCATCGCGGGCGATGTCGCAGACGGCCGCCACGCCCACCACGGCCACGAGCTGGCTGGTGGTGCCGAGCACCTCACCGAGATCGAGCCTGCGCAGGGCCAGCCACAGCACAGTGACGCCGGCCACCGCCCCGGCGACGCCGACGGCGACGGCGATGAGGAACTGCCCCACCTGGTAGAGCGGATCCCCGTGGCTGGAGGCCAGCACGGCGTGGAACACCACCGCGCCGAGGATCCCGCCGACCGGGTCGATCAGCGACCCCTCCCAGGCGAGCACCTGCTGGAGGCGCGGCGCCGGCCGGATGAAGCGCAGCAGCGGGCCCACCACCGTCGGCCCGGACACCACCAGGATCGCGCCGGTCATCAGCGCCGCCCCGGCCGACATGCCCAGCAGCAGGCCGGCGAACACGGCGCCGAACGCCCACGTGACCACCACCCCGCGGCTGACGAGGCGGCGCACCACCCGGCGGGTGTGGCCGCGCAGCTTGGCCAGGTCCAGCGCCAGGCCGGCGTCGTAGAGGATCACCGCCACCGCGAGCGACACCAGCGGCTCGAACGCCGCCCCGAGCAGTTTCTGCGGGTTGACGTCGCTGGTGAGCGCGCCCGCGATGAACCCGGCCGGGAGCAGGATGATGATCGCCGGGATGCGCAGGCGGCTCGCGAGCACCTGCGAGCCCACCGCGAGCACCAGGATCAGGCCTACCCCGAGCAGGATCTGGTCGGTGGTCACTGGCTCCTCCCGTCCCCGGCCGCGCCGGACCGGCCGGGCGCGCCCTGGCCTGCCGCATCGGTGGGCGCGGCAGCGGGCCGCGCGCGCCGCACCAGCCGGCGTTCCGGGACCGGGATCAGCCCCGCGGCGCCAGCGGCGTGTTCGGCCGGGCTGAGCCTGGCGCCGTAGCGCATGGCCAGCGGATCGGCGGTCAGCCCGTGGGCGACCACGCTGAGCAGCACGGTGAACGCGATGACGGCGATGGCGGGCCTGGCCACCTGCTCACCCAGCGCCTCCAGCGCCAGCAGCCCGAACACGACCGAGGCCAGGCCCCGCGGGCCGAACCAGCCCACGAACACGACGGTGGCGCGGCCGAGCCTTGCGCCGGCCAGCGCCACCGCCACCGGCAGCATCCTGATGACCGTCAGGCTGAGCACGGCATAGACCGCCGTCTGCCAGGTCAGGCTCTGCAGCGCCGGCACGACCGCGATCACGCCGAACAAGAGCCAGACCAGCAGCGATACCAGCGCACCCGTCTCCTCGACGAACGGGACGAACTGGGCGGCCTGGCCGCCAGCGGCGGCGAACCCGAGCCCGCCGACGAACGCGGCGATGAAGCCGTTGCCGTGCAGCGCCACCGAGGTGGCGTAAGAGCAGGCCGCCAGGCCCAGCACCGCCGCGCCGGCGAAACCCTCGGCCACCCAGCCGCGGCGGCGGGCCACCTTGATCAGCCAGCCGCCGCCCGCGCCGACCGCCGCGCCGACCGCCAGCCCGATCGCCAGCTCAGCCACTGCCGCCGCCGGGCCGGTATGCGCCGCCTCCTCGGTGGCCGCCGCGCCAGCGATCGCCACCAGCACCACCGGGGTGGCGATCCCGTCATTGAGCCCGCTCTCGACGTTGATCAGGCGCCGGACCCGGGCGGGCACCGCCTGGTTGACCATCATGCCCGCGCCGAGCGCGGCGTCGGTCGGCGCGAGTGCCGCCCCGACCAGCAGCGCGAGCCAGATATCGGAGTCCCCGGGCAGGGCCAGCGCCAGCAGGGTCCCCAGGCCGATCGTCAGCGGCAGCCCGATACCGAGCAGCCGCAGGCACAGGCCGGCATCGGCCCGCAACTGGCGCAGGCCGACCCGGGAGGCATCGGAGAACAGCACCAGGGCGAGCGTGGCCTCCGCCAGGATCTTGACCGATTCCCTGCTGGGCTCGATCCCCAGCGGCCGCAGCGGGCCGTGCGTGAGCAGCACCCCCACGACGGTGAACACGATCGGCGCGGTCACGTCGAGGCGCTCCAGCCGCGCCGACAGGGTCCCCCACATGAAGATCAGCGCCGCGATGATCGCCAGGTCTGCGATTGCCACCGGCCTGCCCTTCCCGGCCGGCGTCAGCCAGGCAGCCTGCACACCCGCCGCCCCAGCCACTTTGGTGCAGTATGTTTGGCTGCCCGGCAGCGGTGCATCACCCGCCGCGGGTTGATTGCCGGACGGTGACGCCCGGGCCCGCGCGGCGGACGCCGGCGCCTGGCAGTCGGCTTCCGTTGGCCAGAAATTCACTCGCGATGGATGATCCGGGGCAAGAAGCGGCGCGGGCAATGTAAGGGTAAAGCCTGGTTCGGCCGCGCGAACGAGAGGGACGAGACTATGAGGGCTCGCTGGCTCGCCAGGTCCGCCTTCGTGCTGATGCTCGCCGCAGTCGCGGTGCTGATCGGTTTCGCGGAACTGGGCGGCCTGCTCATGATCGTCATCGGCGTGATCGGGGCGGTCCTGGTGGTGGCGGGCATTTACACGTTCCTGGCCCACCGGGGGGTGCTGCGGTGGATAGCGGCCGCCGTGGTGGTCCTCACCCCGGTCGCCATCCTGGTGCTGTTCGCCCTGCACAATCTCATCTGGGTGGCACTGGCATCGATCGCGCTCATCGTGCTGGCGGCCGGCGCGGGCCGGCAGGCGCTGACTCCCGCGGCCGCCGGCCCGGGCATGCCCGCCCGCGAAGCCCCGCCACCCAAGCGCGCGTTCCTGATCATGAACCCGAGATCGGGCGGCGGGAAGGTCACGAAGTTCTCCCTGAAGGAGAAGGCCGAGGCGCTGGGCGCCACGGTCGCGCTGCTCGAAGGGCCGGGAGTCGTGGACGTGGCGGCGCTGGCCAGGCAGGCGGTCGCCGACGGCGCGGATCTGCTCGGGGTGGCCGGGGGCGACGGGACACAGGCGCTGGTGGCGGGCATCGCCGCCGAGCACGACCTGCCGTTCCTGGTGATCTCCGCCGGCACGCGCAACCACTTCGCGATGGACCTTGGCCTGGACCGGGAAAACCCGGCCGCCTGCCTGGACGCCCTCACCGCCGACGGCGTGGAGCAGCGGATCGACCTGGGGATCATTGGCGACCGCACGTTCGTGAACAACGCCTCGTTCGGCGCCTACGCCGAGATCGTGGAGAGCCCGGCCTACCGGGACGACAAGCGCGGCACCACGCTGCAGATGCTGCCGGACATCCTGAGCGGTCACCGGGGGGCCACGCTGTCCGCCACCGCCGGTGATGCCACGATCACCGGGCCGCAGGCGCTGCTGGTGAGCAACGGCCCGTATGAGATGAGCGACATCGCCGGGCTCGGCCGCCGGGCGCGGCTGGATGCCGGGACACTTGGCGTGGTCGCGGTCACGGTGAACAGCGCGCTGCAGGCCGCTACGCTGCTGCGCGGCGTGCGCGGCCAGGGCCTGACCACGCTCACCGCCGGCCAGGTCGTGGTGGACGCCGAGGTGCCCGAGATCCCGGTCGGCATCGACGGCGAGACCGTCATGATGGCCACGCCGGTGCGCTGCACCATCCGGCCGAAGGCGCTGCGGGTCCGGGTGCCGAGGGACCGGCCCGGGACCCCCCCGGCCAGGGCCGCCCTGGACTGGCCGAAGCTGCGGCACCTGGCCTCGTTCCGCCCCTTGACCATTGCCCCGGCTCCCGGCGACGGCGGATCAGCCTCCGGTTAGGGCGTTCCCTAGGTCACACGCCGCGCTCGGCGGTCACCCGGCCGGAGGCGGCCGCCTGCGCGAGCGCGTCGTAGTCGCGCTGGTTCTGGTCGGCGTAGGCGGCGGCGAAGTCGGCGATCGCGCGGTCGAACACGTCGGAGCTGCCGAGGTAGGCGGCGATGGCGATCCGGTCACCGGAACGGGCGTGCGCCCGGGCCAGGGTGCCCCCGCACACCGCCGCGTACACCCGCAGGCCGCTGGGGACCATCGTCTCGACGGGGAACGAGAACTTCCAGTCCCGCAACTGCCGAACGTAGAAGTCGCGGTACTGCCCGTCCAGCCCGGTCGTCCGCTGCCAGCCGAGGAAGATGTCACTGGCCGCCTGCATGAGCCGCTGGCCGGCCACCACCCGCTCCCCCTGGTTGGCGTACTCGCTGGCACCGAGGTACGGGCTGAGAACCGACGGCTGCGCCTCCTTGATCTGCAGGAACAGCGGGTCATTCTGGTCACGGCCGAGCATTAGGACGATCCAGCAGCGGGTCCCGACGCTGCCGACCCCCACCACCTTGCGGGCCATGTCGATGAAGTCGTACTGCTCGAGCAGGACCCGCCGGTCGGACTGCATGGTCCGCCGGTACTCCCCGATCAGCACGTGCAGCTCCGTCTCCATGCCGGCGCGGTCGAGATCCTCGGGGAGCAGCTCCATGATCGGCACCACCAGCGGCGGGTCGGCCACGATGCGCAGCTGCCCGTCCTGCTCCGCGCACAGCTTGCCGAGCGCCTGCTTGCTGTCGTGCGCCCGCGCCTTGGCCATCGCCGCTTCCAGCGTCTGCTGCTGGCGGGCGTTCAGCTGGCCCGCGAACTGCTGCTGGAAGTCATGGACGTCCACGTCGACATACCAGGTGTCGAGGTTGTTCATGGCCGCGAGCTGCCGCATCGCCGTGCGGTACCTGCCCACCCCGTCCAGCACGATCTGCCGCCGGTCCTTGCGGCCGAACCCGTTGTCCCTGGCCGCCACCTCCAGGCTGGCGGCCAGCCGCTTGACGTCCCACTCCCACGGGCCGGGCAGGGTCTCGTCGAAGTCGTTGACGTCGAAGAGCAGCTTGCGCTCGGGCGAGGCGTACATGCCGAAGTTGGACAGGTGCGCGTCCCCGCAGGCCTGGACGGTCAGGCCGGAGACAGGGGTGGTGGCCAGGTCGGCCGCCATGGGCAGGGCAGCGCCCCGGTAGTAGCTGAACGGGGAGGCCAGCATTCGCCCGTACCTGATCGGGACCAGCTCGGGTATCCGGGACCGGCCCTGCTCCTCCAGCAGGGCGACCGGGTCGGGCCGGTCAGCCGGCGGGTCGAAGACCGCGTGGCTGGTCCGTGGCACGGCGGCCCGCGCCGCCTTGCCCCGGGCCGCGCGTTCGGCCGGGCTGAGCCGCTCCGGCCCGGCGCTGGGCGGTCGCCAGGCCGCCCGGGCCCTCGCGGGCACCGCGGGCGGTGCCGGTGCGGCCGCCGGCCGCGCCGCGGGCCTGGCCGTGGACGCGGCCGTTGCCCGCGCGGCGGGCCTGGCCGTGGAAGCAGCCGTTGATCTCGCCGCGGGCCGCGCCGCCGGCTTGGCCGCAGCCCGGGGCGCCGATCTGGCCGCCGACCGGGCCGTTGACCTTGCCGCAGGCCGGGCCGCTGGCTTGGCGGCAGGCGGTGCTTCGGGCTCCGCTGGCCGCCTGGCCTGGCGCGCCGTCGGCCGGGCCCTGCCGTCCGTCCCCTCCTGGGGCATGGAGCCTCCCTATCCGTTCCTGATTACACAGCGGCCTATCCGGCCGGCCGGGGGCTGTCACCCGCTGGGGGTGGCCGGCGATGACTCTTGCGACGCCGCTGCCGGCCGCGGGCCCAGTCGAGGCAGGACGTGGGCGACGGCGACGTAGGCGACGACGACCGCCACGATCACCAGTGGCATGACCTTCACCGCGTCGGAGAGCAGCAGCAGGCTGGCGAGCAGGACCGCGGTCAGCGGCAGCCTCATCGCCGCCGCGGTCATCGCGCCGAGACCCATGGCGACCCCGGCCACCAGCGGCAGGCCCGGCAGATGGGACATCGCGATCCCCCCGACCGCGCCGATGAACAGGGCCGGGAAGATGGGCCCGCCGCGGAAGCTGCTCAGCGACACCCCGTAGGCCAGGCCCTTGCAGACCAGCAGCAGCAGCAGCGCACCCACCGAATAACTGGCGGCGTGCTCGACGATGGGACCGATAGCGTCCTGCCCCGAAAACAGCACGTTGGACGAGGGCTTGCCGGTCGCCTCGGTGTAGATGATGGTGAGCACCGCGACCACCACACCGGCCAGCGGGAGCACCAGCATGGTCCGCTTCTGGGCGTAGGGGTGCAGGAAGCGCCCCAGCCACTGGATGGCCGGGGCGACCACGGCGGCGGCCAGCCCGATCACGATCGCCCAGCCGAACTCGGCCAGGTCGGGCCGGCCGAAGGGCGGCAGGCTGGGGATGGCCAGTGAGAATGTGCCCAGCCCGGTCAGGCTGTCCAGGCCGACGAAGATCAGCGCGCCCACACCCGAGGCCAGCAGCCCGGGCAGCAGCACCAGGGCCATCGTCGGCCCGCCCAGCCCGGACGCCTCCATCAGCAGGAACGCACCGGTGATCGGCGATCCAAGCAGCGTGCTGATGGCCGCGAAGCTCCCGGCGGAACCCAGCACCCGGACCCCCTGCGCCGGGACCGGGCGCCGCCGGACCGCCTTGGTGGCCAGCACCGCCAGCCCGCCGCCGAGGGCGATCAGCGGCATCTCCGGGCCGATCACCGTGCCGAACGCCAGCGACGCCAGCGCCGCGAGGATGACGCCGGGCAGTTGCACCGGGGTCGGCGGGGCATGCACGCCGAACCCGCCCGCCGGTGACACCCCGCCGTTGCCCGGCAGGTACTGGATGGCCAGGCCGGCAAGCACACCGCCGATGACCAGCATGGGCAGCGGCCACCAGGCCGGCACGGTAGCGTAGCCGAGCCCGTGCGGCAGGTGCGTGAAGAGTTCTTTCTGCAGGTAGCTGACCAGGGCCAGGAATCCGTAGGCGGCCGCGGAGATCGGCACGCCCAGAATGGCCGCAAAGACCAGCAAACTGACATAGGCGCGGCTGCGCAGCATGGCCATCGGGTCCGGTGGGCCGGCCTGACCCGGTGCACCCGGCGCTGGCGCGCCCGGCGGAGTTCCCGCAGCCGACGTGGCTGGCGCGCTCTGCGTGCCCGGCCCCGGCGGGTCATGTCGCATGGCCATCAACCTATCCTCGCGCCACCGGGGGCGGCACCGGCTCACCTGCTCCGGGTGACCTCTGCGGCCGCGGTTACCCGCCAGCGGCGGGCATGGCCTTTGCGGGCATCATCCGGCCGACGACGTGCTGCCCAGCCTGGGCCGGATCGCCGCCGGGCGGGCGATCGCGGTCGTGGTGGGCGGGGTGGCCGGGGTGGCGATCGGGCGCCCGGTGGCGCTGTCGGGCTACCTCGACCCGCTGCCGCAGTTCGCCCGGGCGCTGCCGGCGGTGACGCTGGTCCCGGTCTTCATCGCCCTGTTCCGGATCGGCACCGAGATGGAGGTCGCGACGATTGCGTTCGGCACGGTCTGGCCGATCCTGCTGAACACGATCGACGGCGCGAGGTCGGTGGACCGGTGCAGACGGGAGACGGCGCGGGCGTTCCGGCTGCCCGGCCAGCAACGGCTGACCCTGGCGGTGCGTCGTGGCAGGCTGATGACGATCCTGCTGGTCACCCACGACATCGACGAGAGCGTCTACGTCGGCGACCGGGTGGTCGTGCTCACCCCGGGACCGGGCCGGGTCCGCGCCGACCTGCCGGTCGGCCCGCCCGCGCCGCGGGACCAGATCACCACCAGGGAACTGCCCGCGTTCGTGCGCCTGCGGACCGAGGTGAGCCGGCTGGTCCGGGGTCAGCCAGGCGGGGAGGGCGCGCCGGGCAGGGCAGGCGGGGTGGGCGATTCGGGCGGGGCGGGTGGGGCGGAGTACTGGGGCCGGGAAAGGAACCGTAGCCGCGCCGCCCGCGCGTCCCAGGAGTAGACGACCACCGTTCCGGCGATGACGTCGTGCAGCGCCCGGCGCCGGTCGCCCAGGAGGATGCCGAGGAATCCCAGGCAGAGAATCAGGAAGCTCAGCGGGAACGCCAGGGTGCGGCCGATCGCGCGCCGCCCGCTCACGTCGCCGCCCTCGTCCGTCAGGACCTGCAGGCCGAACAGCCCGCCGCCGGGGGTCTTGCCGTTCAGCCCCCACCAGTGGGCGAAGTAGATGAACGCCCAGGCGATATACCCGATGACCACCCAGGTGTCATTCCGGTTGAAGTTGACGGTCTTGCCGGTCACGATGCTGAAGACGGCATTGATGACGGCCAGGATGATAAGGAACCCCGCGGTGATGACCGCGACGTCCACCGCAAAGGCGAGGAACCGGGACGCGAAGCCCGCGTAGTGCCCTTGCAGGTTCTCCTGGGCGACCGGTGGCGGGGGGGGCGTGGTCGTGCCCGTGCGCGCGGTCATGACGCTGCCGTGGCCCGCAGCCCGGCGGGCGGGCCGGGCGGGCCGGTGTAGGAGCGGCGGCGAAGGCGCGCCACCGTGCGGGCGATGGCCTCGTCCAGCCCGACGGTCCGGCTGCGGACCGCGTCGGTCACACCGCTCGCGATCCCGCTGGAGGACTTGGCGATGATGGAGCCGAGGTCGGTCTCCTCGACGATCGCCTCGAGGTCGAGATGCTCGACGATGCCGTTGATGTCCACCCGGTCCACCACGGCGTTCACGTCGACCTTGCTCATCACCTCGTTCACGTCCACCTGCTGCACCATCTGGTTCACGTCCACCTGATCGACGATGGCCGGGACGTCGACTTTGCCCATCAGCCGGTTCACATCGACCGTGGACAGCAGCTGGTTCACGTCCACCCGGGCGAGCAGGGCGTTCAGGTCGACCCGGTCGAGAATGTCTTCGAGATCGACCCGGTCCAGGAGCGCATTGAGGTCGACCCGGTCCAGCAGCGCGTTCAGGTCGACCTCGTCCAGCACCGCGTTCACGTCCACGGCGTCCAGAACCAGGCTGATGACGCGTTCGGCGATGGTCTGGGCCATGGCCTCCATCGGCGGGGCAAGCCGCCCCCCCACCGAGCGCAACGGCGCAAGCGGGTCCACGTTTCCAAGTATCGACGTAACACCACCTCTGTGACCACCCACCAAGGGTGAAGCCTGGGGCCACTGCGGCGCAGGTGGCCGCGCGGGATGGCGGAAACGGGCGGGAGAATGGCGGTACCTTTGATCGCCAATGGGTAGGTGACCCGCGACAGGCGGCGCGACACGAGTGGAGGCCCGGTGACCATCGGAGGAAGCGTCGCGCTCATCATCATCGGCGCGATTCTGCGGTTCGCGATCACCTGGACGCCGAAATACGTGGACATCCAGGCGATGGGCGTGATCCTGATGATCGGCGGCGTCGCTGGCCTGGGCATCTCACTGACGCTGCTCGCCACGCGGCGGCGCAGCCAGGTGGGCACCCAGGTCACCGAGCAGCGCCGCTACGTCGAGCCGCCTCCCTGACCGGCGCGGACCGCCGCTCCACCCCGGTCAGGGCACATCAGTCCTGGATGGGGATGCGGCCCGCGAAGGCCGCCACCTTCTGCTGCCAGCCCTCCTCCAGCGGCCCCTTGATCCCGGTCACCTGGACCTTGTCCTCGGCGACCTCGACCAGCCCCTTGCGCTGCAGGATCTCGTTCATGATCGGGCGGACGTGCTGCCACCTGGCCATCTCCTCTTCGGTGGGCACGTGCCCGGCCCGGTCCGGATGCGGAGCCGCCTCGGTGGTCAAGATGGCGTACCTCGTGCCCGCTGGCAGATCCACCTTCTTCAGGAACCGGCGCATGCCGCGGATGGGCCTGCCCATCCGCCCGGGCGAGCTGAACAGGTACAGGCCGGCCGATGGCAGCCCCCCCGGCCTCGCCTCACGGATGTGATGGACGCTGACCATCACGCCCCTGGCGGCCATCTGCCTGCTGAACTCCTCCGCGACCATAGCCCCGTTGCCGTATGCGGAGGCGTGCAGGTACTCGATCTTCATGGTGAACCTCCCGCCTGAACCGCGCGGCGCCGGCCAGCCCGCGGCAGGGGCGGCGGACACGGCCGACGGCCCGTGGCCTTCTCCCTCAACACTCCCGCGACGGGATGGCAGGCGCACAGAGCCACAGGTCCCGATGTGAGGGACCGATCGGCCGCCGTTCGGGGCTTGTGGCTTGCATCAGATGGCATAGGCACGGTAAAGGAGTTGCTGGCCGGGTACCGGCAGGGCGTGACCCTGACCGAGCCAGCCTGGTCAGCGCCTCGCGAGGGGGTACGCCATGTTCGCCCGCAAGGGGAGAGTTGCGGCGCTGGCGGTGCTGACCGGCTACGCGGCAGCGCTGGTCGCGACCGGCTGTTCGGTCGATACCGGGCAGCTGAAGCACCAGGCGCGGACCTACCCGATCTCACCTGCGGTGCACACGCTGGTGATCAGCAACCGGGTGGGCGATGTGCATGTGACCGGCGGCGCCGGGCCGGTATCGGTGACCGAGCGGATCAGCTACCGGCACGCGCTGCCGGCTACCGCGCACACGCTGCGCGCCGGAACGCTCACCCTGACCGGAACCTGCCCGATCAGCCAGGCGTGCGACGTCGAGTACCACGTCCGGGTGCCACCGGCCACCACGGTCAGGATCGATGACCGGGTCGGCAACATCCGGCTCGTGGCCCTGACCGGTCAGGTGACCGTGCACATCAGCGCGGGCGGCATTGCCCTCAGGTCGCTGTCGGGGGCCGTCCAGGTCAGTGATCACGCCGGGTCGATCAATGGCTCCGGGCTGTCCTCGGCCACCACCACGATGAGCTCCTATGTCGGCAGCATCAACGCTTCGTTCTCCGCCGCGCCAGCTACCGTGGCCGCCACCACGAGCATCGGATCTGTCTCTCTCCGGCTTCCCGCCGGGGCGGTGTATGCCGTCCACGCGAGCGCCACCGTCGGCAGCATCCATGTCACCGTGCCGCAGGCGAGCAACTCCACGCACAGGATCACGGCCCGCACCGGGACCGGTTCGATCACCATCCGGCCGGCGTGAGCACCGGGGCCTGGTGGCCTCAGGCCCGGGCCGCTGCTGAGCCGGGCGGTCAGGTGCCGCAGTAGGTGACGTGCGGGGCGCTGCCCGCGGGCGCCGGGCCGGTGTAATCCTCCAGGCCGGGCCGCTCGTCGAAAGGCCGGGAGACCGCGTCGAGGAGACGGTGGAACGGCCCCATCTCACCCACAGCCGCCTGTGCGAGCGCCTCCTCGGCGCGGTGGTTGCGCGGAATGTACACGGGGTTGACCCGGTCCATCGCCGCGGCAACCGCGGCCGGGTCCGCTGGCAGCACCGCCGCGCGGCGGGCGGCCCACGCGTCGAAGGGCTCCGGCTGTGTGAACATCGCCCGCGCGGTGCCGGCGGACAGCGCGCGGAAGAACCGCGTGAAGTCCACCTGCTGCGCGCGCATCAGTTCCAGCAGGTCGGTCACCAGTTCCCGGTCCGGCGCGGCGAGCCCGAGCTTGGCCGCCATGCCCTCGTCCCAGTGCCGCTCGTAGGCGCCGGCGAACCCGCTCATCAAGACCTCGGTGGCCGCCCCGGCCGCGGCCTCGCTGTTCTCGTCGATCAACGGCAGCAGGGTCTCGGCCAGCCGGGCCAGGTTCCACGCCATGACCGCCGGCTGGTTGCCGTAGGCGTAGCGGCCGCTGTGGTCGATGGAGCTGAACACCGTGGCCGGGTCATAGGCGTCCAGGAACGCGCACGGGCCGTAGTCGATCGTCTCGCCGGAGATCGTCGTGTTATCGGTGTTCATGACCCCGTGCACGAACCCGGCCAGCATCCACCTGGCCACCAGCGACGCCTGCGCCTCCGCCACCCGCCGGAAGAAGTCGAGATAGCGGTCCGGGGCCCCGGCGGCTTCGGGGTAATGACGGCCAATGGCATAGTCGGCCAGTGCACGCAGCCGGCCAGCGTCGCCGGACGCGGCAGCGTACTCGAAGGTGCCTACCCGCAGGTGGCTCGCGGCGGCGCGGGTAAGCACCGCACCCGGCAGCGTGCTCTCGCGAAGCACCCGCTCGCCGGTCGCCACCACCGCCAGCGCCCGCGTGGTCGGGATGCCCAGGCCCTGCATGGCCTCGCCGATCAGGTACTCGCGCAGCATCGGGCCCACCGCGGCCTTGCCGTCGCCGCCGCGCGCGAACGGGGTCCGCCCCGACCCCTTCAGGTGCAGGTCGCGGCGGCAGCCGTGGATGTCGATCACCTCGCCGAGCAGCAGCGCCCGGCCGTCCCCGAGCCGGGGCACGAACACGCCGAACTGATGACCGGCGTAGGCCTGGGCGACCGTCGTGACTCCCCCACCGGCCTGCCCCACCAGCAGCAACACGCCCGCCGGCTCCCGCAGCGCCGCGGGATCGGCGCCCAGCTCCGCCGCCAGTTCCTCGTTGAGCACCAGCAGCTCCGGAGCGGGCACCGGCGCCGCCGCCCATGGCATGGACAGGCCCGGCACCTCGCGGGCGTAGGAATCATCGAACCGGAACAAGGTCGTGGCCACGGTCATACGTCAAGGCTACGGACCAGACAGGCCATAGCAGACTGCTCCGGGCTCACCGAGCTCATCGTCTCGGGCGCGGGGCTCAGCGAGCTCCCGCCGGAACGGGGCCGGCAAGTGCGTCCTGTCTGCTCGAAGACGGGACGCTGCGCCTGGCTGCCAGCTGCCTGAGTCAGGCGCCGACGCCGTCCAGCGTGCGTAGCGCCTCGTCATCGAGCGTTACGTCTTCGGCGGCCAGGTTTTCCCGTAGATGGGCGATGGAGCCGGTCCCGGGAATGAGGAGCACGTTGGGAGCCAGCTGCGGCAGCCACTGGAGCGCGACCTGGGCCGACGTGATACCGAGCCGGGCGGCTGTCTGGGCGACCACCGGGCTGGTGAGCACGGGGTTGTCCCGGCCGCGCGGCCAGCCAAGCGGGCAGAACGGCACGAACGCGACTCCGCGGCTGAGGCACTCCTCGGGAAGGGGCGCCGCGCGGCGGTCGGCGAGGTGGAACAGGTTCTGCACGCAGACAACGTCGGTCCCTGCCATGGCGTGCCGGAGCTGCTCGAGGCGGGCTCGAAGGCGGCGGAGAACAGATGGCTGGCCGCCAGGCTGCGGTAGGGGCGCCATTTGTCGGCGATGGCCAGGACCTCCTGCTGGCTGGCAAGGTGACCGAGCCGGCGGCCCTGGACGAGGACGAACTACAGGCCCTTCACCGCGAGGTTTACGGCGAGGCTGATCACGGTGCGTCGTTCATCCGGCAGCTCCGGGTGTGGCGCCGCCAGCAGGGGTTCGCCCCGGCTGAGGCCTGCCACGGTGACTATCTGGTCGGTTTCGCAGCGGGGATGCCGCTGCGGCCATCCACTTCCTGGTGGAAGGGCCTGACCACCCCGCTGCCAGCTGCCGTAGCCACCGAGCACCCCGGCCGTACCTTCGCGCTGATGAACCTGCTGGTACGCGCGTCATGGCGCAGACAGGGCATCGCAGGATCCCTGCATGACCTCATGCTCGGCGGCCGCCCCGAGGAACGAGCCACGGTGACCGTCCCGCCAGGAGCCACTGCGGCGCAGGCGGCCTTCCGGAACTGGGGCTGGAACAGGGTCGCGCGGATCCGCGAGCCCCATCCCGGTGGGCCCGTGCTGGACGTGCTGGTCATCGCCCTGCCAGCGAGTCGTGATTAGGCCACGAAAACCCGGGCGAGGATCATGCTGGGCGTCCAGCTGCACCAGCGCCGGTCTGTCCCGCCACCGTCCGCATTGAAGACAGCCGCCTGAGCCCGTCGCAGGTTGGCTGGAGACGTAATGTGGGTGATCCCCGCGGAGGCGGCCGGATCAAGGGAGCAGTCGCTGGTGGCCACGAGCCCTTGCAGCACAGCCGGCAGGTCCCACAGCGCAACTGGCCTTGTCTCGCGCGGTGCCATGCTGGCAGGCGCCGGAGGTGTTCGTGATGAATGACACGAATGGCCGATCGGGTCGCAAGGTTGCGGTGCTGGGGCCGATCCCGCGCGACCAGATCGTGACCCATGCCGGTGAGCGGTTCCACAAGTACGGGTGCGTCATGTACACGGCGGTTGCCCTCTCGGCTCTGCTGGATGCTGGCGACACGATCGTCCCGATTTCACATGTCCGCCGACAGGACGAGGGTCCGATCAAGCAGATCCTGGGGGCCTTCCCGAATATCGACACCTCCGGTATAACGTCGTCGGCCGACCAGGGGGACGTGGTCGAGCTGCGTTACATCGACCAGAATCGTCGCGTCGAGCGGCAGACGAGCTTCATGAACCCGGTCCTGCCGGCCGACATCGACAAGGTGCTCGATGCCGACATGTTTGTCTGCGTCCCGATCACGGACTATGAGGTGGGGCAGTCAACGCTGCGGCACATCAAGGAGCACAGCCGTGCAACCGTGATGCTGGATGCCCACGGCCCTGCGACGACGCTCACCCGCAGCGGCGAGCGCCATCCCAGGGTGTGGGCTGACCAGGACGTATGGCTTCCGTACATCGACATCCTGAAGATGAACCTTGACGAAGCGAGCTCGACGTGGCTCGGTGAGTCAGCGGGGGTGACCGCTGATCCGCCAAGACTGAACGATGAACAGCTGCGCGACCTGGCGCGTCACTGTCTGGACCGTGGTGCCGGGGCGGTATGTGTGACCCTTGACGAGCGTGGCTGCGTCGCCTTCTTCCGGGACGGCTCCGGCGGGGTCGCCGAGGAGTTCGTCGATCGCATCGAGGTGGAGCACGTCGTGGACACGACCGGTGCCGGCGACTCGTTCGCCGGCGGACTGGCCTACGGCTTCCTCGCATACCGGGATTACGTCGTCGCCTGCCAGTATGGGAATGCAATGGGCGCTCAGCGCTGTACCGGTACGGATCTGAACGTCTACCTGTCACGAGAGGAAACGGAGCGGCAGATCCTCGCGGCGTACGGCCCTCGATCGTCGTAGGAAGTTCCCTGAACACCGGTCCTGGCGGGCGCCCCGATCAGGGTGCTGCCTCCAGTCATCAGAACGAAGAAGTACGTACCGGACGGCCCGTCCCGAAAGCCAGATCCAGCATGGAGCCAAAGATCACGATGGCGACGCGGGGTTTGCAAAGGCGGCCGCGACGGCAGGAGGTGCCGTGGACGGTTTCTTGCTCGGCTATGACGGGTTCGATCCCGGGGCTGAGGGGCTGCGCGAAGCGCTGACCTCGACGGGAAACGGCTACCTGTGTACGCGCGGCGCGGCGGAGTGGCAGGACGCCGACGGCGTGCACTATCCGGGTACCTATGTGCACGGCGGCTACAACCGTGAGACGACGATCCTGGGTGGCCAGCCCGTGCTCAACGAGGACCTGGTTAACCTGCCGAACTGGCTGGTCCTCATGCTGCGGATCGGGGGCGAGGACGCGATCCAGCTCGCCGATGTCGCATTGCTCAGCTACCGCCATGAACTCGACATCCGGAACGCGACCCTCGTCCGCCAGCTCCGGTTTCGTGATGCCGGTGGCAGGGAGACAACGCTGAAAAGCCGCAGGTTCGTCAGTATGGCCGACGTTCACCACGCGGGGATCGAGTGGACGCTCGTCCCGGAGAATTGGTCGGGCCGGGTCGAGGTGATCTCGGCACTCGACGGCCGGGTGAGCAACCGCGGCGTCGGCCGGTATCAGCAACTCGAAGGCCGCCATCTAGACCCCGTCTCCCCGCGGACGTGGGGGCCCGAGGTCATCGCGCTGAAGGCCGAAACCCGGCAGTCGAATCTCTACATCAGCCAGGCGACCCGCACCCGTGTGTTCAGCGGCGGGCAACAGCTGCCGGTAGGGCGGATGCTCTACCAGATGGAGGACTACATCCAGCAGGTCCTGGCCTTCGACGTCCATCAGGGCGCGGCCACCCAGGTCGAGAAGATGGTGTCGTTCTACACCTCACGGGACCCGGCGGTCAGTGACACGCTGGTGAGAGCGGCCACGTCGGCGGCCCGGCACGACGAATTCGCCGCCTCGTTCCGCCGCCATAGTGCGGCGTGGGACGAACTGTGGCGGGTGTGCGACGTGCGCGTGTCCGGAAACAACCGGGTGCAATTGCTGCTCCGGCTCCACATCGCGCACCTCCTTCAGGTCTGCTCCCGGCACACCGCGGACCTGGACGCAGGGCTGCCCGCCCGCGGACTCAACGGCGAGGCCTACCGCGGGCACGTGTTCTGGGACGAGATTTACGCGTTGCCGTTCTTCAACTTCCGGTTGCCTGAGGTCACGCGAGGGCTGCTGATGTACCGCTACCGCCGGATGGGGGAGGCGCGGGCAGCGGCCCGGGAGGCAGGGTGGCGGGGCGCGATGTTCCCATGGCAGAGCGGCAGCGAGGGTACCGAGGAAACCCAGCGCGTCCACCTCAACCCGCTGTCGGGCCGCTGGGAGCCTGACCTCAGCCGCAACCAGCGGCACGTCAACGCCGCTATCTTCTACAACATCTGGCGCTACTTCCAGACGACCAATGACCTGGAGTTCCTTGATCGCTACGGCGCGGAGATGATGCTCGAGATCGCGCGCTTCTGGGCATCGATCGCCCACTTCAACCCCGAGCGGGAGCGCTATGAGATCCACGGCGTGATGGGCCCCGACGAGTTCCACGAGAAATACCCGGATGCGCCGGAGGGCGGGCTGCGCAACAACGCCTACACCAACATCATGGTGGCGTGGCTGTGCGATATCGCCGGCAGGCTGCTGACACTGCTACCTGACAGCCGTGCCGAGGCGCTGCGTGCACGGCTGGGCATCGGCGCCGACGAACTGGCGCTGTGGCAGGACATGAGCCGCCGGACCTTCGTCCCGTTCCACGGCGATGGAATCATCAGCCAGTTCGAGGGTTACAACGATCTGGAGGAACTCGACTGGGACGCATACCGCGCGAAATACGGCAACATCCAGCGGCTCGACCGGATCCTGCGCGCGGAGCATGACGACCCGAACCGGTACCAGATCACCAAACAGGCCGACACGGTGATGCTGTTCTACCTGTTCTCGCGCGAGGAACTGCGCGAGATCCTCGGGCGGCTCGGGTATGACTACCGTCCCGATACGGCCACGCGGAACGTCGCGTACTACGACCGGCGCACCTCGCACGGCTCGACATTGAGCTTTGTCACTCACGCGGGGGTACTCGCCGCGCTCGACCCCGAAAGCTCGTGGGAACGATTCCTGGTCGCGCTGGGCAGCGACGCCGACGACATCCAGGGCGGCACGACGAAGGAAGGCATCCACGTCGGTGTCATGGCCGGGACACTCGACGTCATGCAGCGGTATTACGCGGGCACCCACGTCCGCGGCGATGTGCTGTACTTCGACCCCCGTCTCCCGGGCCAGCTGGATGGCTTGTCGTTCCCGATCCAGTTC
>DATIXO010000164.1:0-7628 GCA_035518495.1 Streptosporangiaceae bacterium | reverse complement strand
GTCCCTCTGCAGGCCACCCGGAGGCCACCCGGCCGCTGCTCGGGCCGACAAGCGCAGGAAACGGCGGCATGCCCTGAGCCACGGCCAGTTCCGGGCGGCTGGACGCCAACCGCCGGACCGGGTTGTTCAGAGGGCTCCTAGCGCGTCTTCGATGCGCCGCTTGGCTATCTGGTCCTGGCCGTCGATGCACTTGGCGTAGACCTTGAGCAGGACGGCGATGCTGTGCCCGGCCCACTCGGCGACCTGGGCAGGCGGGACACCCCCGTTGAGCCATGTCGAGACGCAAGCGTGCCGGAGGTCGTAGACGCGCTTGGCCAGCGGGGATACATATTCGCCGGGGGTCAGGGCCGCACGGCGTGCCTTGTCCCACACGCGACGGTAGGTGATTGACGCCAGTTCGTCCCCGTGGACGCCGGAAAAGACGCGACCGCCGGGACCGGTCCCGAACGTTTCCAGGTGTGCGCGGAGCAGACGAGTCAGCGGCGGAGGGATGGGCACCCGGCGCCATTCCCCGGGGGGGCGAGACTTGAGGTGCCGTTGTTCGCGGCGGGTGCCGTCGTCAGTCCATTCGGCACCTACCTCGGGCGCGGCCGAGCAGAACCGCAGCTCTCCCCAGTTGTCGGCGGGCTCCTCCCATTTGCCGGTGGCGGCGTTCCGTACGAGCGGCGGGAGAGTGATGTTGTCCCTGCCCAGATTGACGGCTTCCTCCGGCCGGAGGGCCGCATAGTAGATGACCGCGAAGAATGCGACCAGCCGCGGGCCGCTGGGTAGCTGCGCCCGCACCGCGTCAAGCAACCGCCGGGCCTGGGCGGGATTGACGACGCTGCGTCGGTCAACTTCTTGCGTCGTCTGCGGTGCTATCCACTTGACGGCCTTGATGGGGTTGCTGCTGAAAATCCGCAACTCTACCGCATACTCAAGGGCGTTCGCCAGGATGGCGCGGTTGGTCCTTGCCGTCCACGCTGACGCGGGCTGACCATTGAGCTGGCTTGCGGTCGCATCGAGCACTGCACGCATCACGGCCGGGTCAGTGAGGGCAGAAACCGGTCTCGTGTTGCGGGACAGCCAGTTAAGGATGACAGCGATGTCTTCCGGGCAGTCGGCACGTCGTTTGGCGTTGAATCCCCACTGCCGGAGCGCCGTCCGCATGGCCTTATCGGCCGACTTGCCCTTGCTGGCTGTGATCATTGCGGGCATGGCGGTGACGAATGCCCACGCGATGGTGGCGCGCCGTTTCCCGGCTGAGTGCTTCCATTTCATGTCCACGTAGGACACGCAGAAGTCATACCAGGTCATGTCGTTGTCTTCCCGAGCCCAGGAGACGGGGCGGCCGGTGGTGACCTCGAACGCCTCGCCCCTGCGGGCCGCCGAGCGTAGCTCGGCCTCGAAGCTGGCGGCTTGCGCCTTGGTGCGGAAGGGCTGCTTCCAGCGCCGGGGGCCGGTCTTCCAGCGGACTTTGTAGGTGGTGACCTTCGCGCCCCTGTAGATTTCGGTTTTCCAGATGCGCACGTCGTAGGTGATGTTGTCCATCAGGCGGCGTCCTCTCGGGCGTTGAGCCATGCTTCGAGGTCGGCGCGGCGCACGCGGAGCTGCCCGTTGGGCAGTTTGATGCAGCGCGGGCCAGTTCCTTTGGTGCGCCATTCGTAGAAGGTGCTTTGCGCAATCTGGAGGTCTTCGCAGACTTCGCCGACAGTGAGCTTGTCGCGAGCCCTGCGGATGGGGAGGGCGGTGGTTGTCATATGTCTCCTTCGAGGTGGGACGGCCCCTGGGGTGAAACTGCTTGGCGGCTGTGCACCGGGGGGGGGCGGGCTGGCGTGTGGCCCCTTCTGCCGTAAGTACGGAACCTGCGGAACCTCCGGAACCTGCGCAGATCAGGAGAGGTCCGGCGGGTTCTGGCGGGTTGCCGGGGTTCCGGAACCTCCGGAACCTACGGCGGCGGTTCGGGTTCAGGAGGTTCCGCAGGTTCCGCTTCTGCCGGGGTAGGCGGCGCGAGGTAGCGGGTCCAGGCGTCGGCGAGGTGCTCGGCCCGGTAACCCCACGCCGACCGGCCATCTACCTTGACCTTCTTCGAGGCGATGTCGTAGGGGTCCAGCAGGCGGGCCAGGCCGCGGGCATCGAGCGGTGCGCCTTTTAAGTCGGCCCACGGGGCGGCATCCAGGGCGTGCAGCCGGGTCAGGATGTCCTCGGTGGTCATGGCGCGGGTACCGTCGAAGATGCCCCGCAGGTCGGCCAGCAGGCGGATGCCGAGGCTGATGCCGCGGTCGGCGTTGTCCCGCACCAGGAACGCGCAGGCTTCGCGGGCACGGTCGGGCCAGGGGCCGCCCGCGGCGTCAGCGACGGCGAGCAAGGGTTCCCACACGTCGGCGGGCCGGTCGGTCACGCCGGGGGGCATGGCGGGCCAGTAGCCGGTGAGCTTCTCGGCGACGGTGGCGGTCCAGTCGGCGAGCATCCCGCGCAGTTTCCAGCCTTCGGGCTCGTGGATACGCGCCCTGTATGGCTCCACGTGCTCATCGGGGGCGCGGCGGCGCATCCGGATCACGACCGAGCGGGTCAAGATGGTGTCGGGCAGCTTGCCGAGCCCGGCCAGCGCCACCGCGGCGAAGGCGGGGAACTCCACGACGGTCTGCTTGGTCCCCTCGCCGACGCACCGGTAGGCGACGCCCGAGCGGCGGTGACCCGCGTTCAGCAGGCCGCGCAGTTCCTCGTGCTCTTTGGCCTTGGGGCCGAAGATTGTGTCTATCTCGTCAAACAGAATGGTGCGGCGGGACGCCTTGTCGGCGACGGAGCGGAACAGTGCGGCGGGAGTGGCATTGACCGCGTGCATCGGCCACGGCACCAAGAGGGTGAGGATTTCCAGCGCCCGGGTTTTGCCCGAGCCGGGCTCGGGTGACAGGAACGCGAGCCGCGGCGTGGAGTCGAAGGCATCCAGCACATGGGCGTGCGCCGCCCACAGCGTGGCCGCGGTGTAGGCGTGCTCGGTGGGCAGGGCGCAGAACCGGCCGATGAACGCTCGGGTGTCGTCCAGGGCGGCGGCGCCGTCCCGGCTGGCGGGCTTCACGCGGCGGCCGCGAGCGGGCGGGGCTTGCGCTTGCCCGCGGCGATCCCCGCGCCGACGACGCTGCGCGCATAGCTCGGGGTGAACGGCGGGGTGCCGACGCCGAAGTGCACGCTCGCGGCGTCGTACAGCTCGGCGCGGGCCAGTTCTTCGGGCAGTGCACCCGCGGCGATGAGCTGACCGAGGTGGAACGCGGCCTTGTTGAGCGCGTGGTTCCGGCCGCCTTCGGCCGCTGCGCGGACCCGCTCAATCTCCCGCCTGAGTGCCGTTGCCATGTAGCGGTCCAGGTCGTGAACCTGATCAGGGCCAGCCGAACGGCACTCAGGCGGGGGATTCTCGGCGGGCGGGGCGGTCAGCAGAGCGCGCAGCCAGTCCGGCAGAGGTGCCGGGGACCGGTCGTAGATCACCTCGTAGCGGCCGGTGCCGTCCGGCAGGTCCACGACCGAGCCGGGCGCGACCACGAGCCCGCCGCGGCCGCGGGTGTCGATGAGCCAGCCCAGCCCGCGTCCGGAGCGGCCGTTGGTGTTGCCGAGCCGCACGCCGGGCGGAGCGGTGAAGTACAGGTGCAGCCCGCCGCGGCGGGTCCGCACCAGGAACGTCTCCCACGGGAAGTCCTGGCCGTGCCGCTCGCACAGCACCGCGAACACGTCCGCGCCATCGGTGACGCCGGGCAGCGCCCATTGCGGGGGCGGGGACTCGCCGGGCTTGGGCTTGTCCAGGTCGATGACCAGCAGGCCGGACGGGCCGCACGCCACGCCGACGTTGTACGGTGTGGTCGCCCACGCCCGGCCGATGCGGGCCGGGTCGGTGGTGGCGCGCGGTTCCCATCCCTGATGCCCGCCGCGGCACCGCGGGTCGGTGCCGGTGCAGTCTTCAGCCTTGTGATCAGGGAAGGCAGGCCGTTTGTCACCGGGCCGCAGCGGGCAGACCGGCCAGCCCCGGCCAGCGCACCACCGCGCGGCGTCCAGCAGCGCCGCCGCCGCGCGGTCGGCGGTATATAGCTGCGGGGGCATCATGGCCTCCTGCGGGTCGTGATGGACAGCGGAAGGTTCCGCGGGTTCCGGAGGTTCCGGAACCTCGGCAGCCCGCCGGAACCCGCCGGACCGGAGCTGACCTGCGCGGGCTCCGGAGGTTCCGGAGGTTCCGGACTTGACGGGAGGGGCCGGGGTTGGATCGTGCTGGCCCCAGGACGGGCCGAGGATTTTCGCGTCGGCCAGGATCGGCAGGCCGCGGAACGTGCTGGTCATCGCTTGCTCGAGCAGGCCGCGGACCTGTTCGGCGTCGTGCTCGGGGGCCTGGACGATGATCTCGTCATGCACGAACAGCCACAGCCCGCCGACCTCGTAGCGGGTAACCAGGGCATAGACGGCGGCTAGCAGCAGGTCCCGGGCGGTGGACTGGACGGCGTAGTTGGCGTTGGCGTACGGGCGGGCCGGGTCGGCGGGGATGCGCCGCCCGCTGGCGGTGACCACCTCGGCCAGCTCGGCCAGCCGCTTGCCGTAAGCGATCACGCGGGGGTAGGTGCGCAGCCACCGCTGGATCACCTGCCGGGCGGTGTCCTGGGAAACTCCGGTCTGGCTGGCCAGGGCGCGGGCGCCGCCGCCGTAGATGGTGCCGAAGGTGGCCCGCTTGGAGATGGTGCGGTGCTCATCGGTGAACCCGTCTCCGTACATCAGCCGGGCGGTGGCGTCATGGATGTCCGCGCCGGACAGGATGACCTGCCGCAGTGTCGGGTCATCGGCCAGGGCGGCGGCTACCCGGATTTCCACCTGCGAGAAGTCGCACGAGATGAGCACGTGGCCGGGGTCGGCGGTGAAGCAGCGGCGCAGCCGCGGGTCGTGCTTCTTGAGCGTCTGGAGCGCCGGATTGGTGATGCTCATCCGGGCTGTCTTGGCGCGCAGCGTGTTGACCTGCGGGTGCACCCGCCCGGCGTCGTCGGCGGCGGCCAGGAACCCGCGCAGGTTGGCGATCAGGTTGGATGCCTTCGACATGGCCAGCCGTGCCCGCGCCAGGTCGGCGGCCCCGGCCGGGAGCGTGCCGGAGTGCTCGGCTAGCAGGGCGGTCAGGGACTCGGCGGTGACTTGCAGCCGGCCGGTGGGGGTGCGCGGCAGGCTGGTGACTCCCGCGGCGGTGGCCTGCCCGTCCAGCCAGTCGGCGAACTTCGGAGACGCGCCGGGGCGGCCGAGCGCTGTCGTGATCTGCGCGTCGGCGGCGGCGTGCTCGGTTTGCAGGTCGGCCAGCAGGCCGCGGGTGTAGGCCTGGTCAAGGCGCAGGCCGCGGATGGTGATGCCGGTGGCCTGCGCGGCCAGCCAGGTGTCCATCCGGGCCAGGTGCGCGAACGGCGCGCACGCGGTGAGCAGGACCGGCAGCAGGCGGCGGGCGTAGATCGCGTCCAGCCCGGCGTAGACGACGTACGCCTCGTCGTCGGCGGGCAGGTGGTTCCAGCCCCACCGCAGCCAGGCGTTCCCGGCCCGGTGCCCGGCCGGGGCCAGCGCCCGCATCCGGGCGTGCAAAGCGGCCTCAGCCTCGTTCAGCCCGCTGTCCAGGTGCCGGGCGGATAGCTCTTTGAGTCCGTGCCCGGCCCGTTCATCGAGGTCCAGGAGCTTGGACAGCAGGTGCGTGTCGGCTACGCGCTGGCCGAGCGGTATGCCGAGCGCCGACCACACCGCGAGCACGTCAAACGGGGTGTGGGTGACGAACCGGCGGGCCGGGTCGGCCAGCACTGCGGCGGCGGCGTCCCGCTGCGGCGGGTCGGCCATGTTCAGCACCCACGCCTCACGCTCGGAGCCGAACTGCACCAGGCGCAGCGTGAACCCGGGCGTGAAGAACCGCGGCCCGTGATCATCGATCGCGGAGGTCTCCACGTCCAGGCCGAGCACCGGTTCCGCCGCGGCGAACGCGGCCAGCGCCGCCGGGTCCAGCTCGCGCCGGGGCGCGTGCACGGTCATCTCGTGGCCGTCAGCGATGCGCGGGTAGCGGCTCATGCGGCCCGCCCCTCATCGATCGACGATCGAGCCGCGCTGCCCGCTTCTTCGGCGGCGGCCAGGCGGCCGGTGATCCACGCTGCGACCGGTACGGCCACGGCGTTGCCCAGCTCCCGGTACCGCGCCGAGTCCGATTGCTCGCTGCCGTTCGCGAGCCAGCGGGTCCAGTCATCGGGGAACCCTTGCAGCCGCTCGCCCTCGCGCGGTGTGAGCCGCCGCACCGCTTGGCCGGCGGCGGCTAGGTTCGAGTCGTCTTCCATGCGGCGGCCCGCTGCGGTCACGCCTGGCCCGGGCGGGGTCCCGGCGGTCAGCGGCGCGAACACCGCTACCAGCGGCGTGCCGCGCCCGGTGCCGTCCTCGGACGTGTCGGTGCCCTCGGCGGTCAGGGCGTGGGTGACCCAGGTTTCCTCCAGGTCGTTGCGGCCGTGTTGGGGATTGAGGCTGTAAGCGATCAGGTGCCCGCCGGCCGCGCCTTCGGCGTCTACCCGGTGGCCTCGCCGTCCGCCGCCTTGGAGGGTGGAGGCGACGTGGTGTCCGCCGGGACCTGCCGCGCGAGGGCCTCGAGCGCGGCGGCCAGTGGTTCCGGCAGGCTCCGGCGCCGCCTGGCGGCCCTGCGGAGGATGCCCGCCGCCGCTTTCGGGCTCAAGAAGTACCTGGACAGGTGCGGCCCCGTCTCCAAGACATCCGGCAAGGAAGACACGGCGGCGTCGCTGGGGCACTCCGAACCATTGCGCGTCCAGAACCCGCCACGCCACGCCGTACCCCAGGTCATCCAGGTCGGCCAGGACGGCGGCGAAGTCGCGGCCGTGGTGGATCGAAAGGAGCCCAGGGACGTTCTCGCCGAGGAACCAGCGGGGGCGTGTCTCAGCCAGGAGCCGCACGACGTGCCGCCACAGTCCCGAACGTGGGTCAGCCAGGCCGCTACGACGGCCCGCGATCGAGTTTCCCTGGCAGGGCGAGCCGGCGGCGAGAACTCCCCGGCCGGGAACAAAGCCGGTTGCTCGTAGCTGGCCATCGGTCACCTCCGTGACATCCTCAAACAGCGTGGTCTGCGGGAAGTGGCGGCCGAGCACAGCCCGGCACGCCGGGTCGATCTCGGCGGCGGCCGTCACCGCAATACCCGCCCGCTGGCAGGCCAGGTCAAGGCCACCGATCCCGGCGAACAGCGATACCGCCGTCAGCGGCCCGCCGCTGGCCGGGGTCATGACGCCTCGCCAGGGTGGCAGGCCGGGCAGGCCCACAGCACCGGGGCCGCCGCCGGGAGGGACATCAGGTGCCCGCACGTTTCGCACGCGGGCGGCTGCGGGGCGGTCAGCAGGCCGGCCAGCCACCCGAACCCGTCCCCGGTCAGCGCGGCGTCGCTGGCGGCCGGGCCGAACCGGCCCGCCGGTATGCCGCTGACCGGCTCGGCGGGTGCCGGGTTCAGGTCGAACAGGGTGCCCGGCTGTTCAGCGACGGCGGCCGGGGGCGGTGTCATCATGGAGGTACCTCCTTTGAGGGAGCGCGGGGCCGGTGAATTGCTTGGCGGCTGTGCACCGGCCCCGCATCAGTCCTCGGTCAGAACGGCGGCTCGTCAGCCGAGCCCGCGG
>DATIXO010000163.1:0-2381 GCA_035518495.1 Streptosporangiaceae bacterium | reverse complement strand
CGATCACCGAGGCGATGAGCGCCCCGGCCAGCAGGAGACCCGCCGAGATCAGCCGGATCACGTCTCCCGGGTGGCGGTAGCGGGAGGACGGCGGGAGGGGTCCCGCCGTGACCGCGACCGGAGGGCTGCTCATCGCCGGTCAGCCGGGCGGGCGGTATCAGGCACGGGCGGATGGGCCGAACGGTCTGGCCGATCCGCGTTCCAGCGGCGCTGGAGCGCGCTCACCGCGAGCGCGGCCAGCAGTGCGCATGAGGTCCCGAGCAGAACCCCGGCGATGGCGTCGGACAGCCAGTGCGCCCCGAGATAGGCGCGGGACAGCGCCATCAGGACCGAGAAACCCGCCGCGGCCGCGCCCCACGCCACCCGCCGGGGACCGGGCGGCACCAGCGCGATGACCGCGGCCACGACCGTCACCGTGGCGGCGATGGAGTGCCCGGAAGGAAACGAGGCACCGCTGGTGGCCACCAGCGAACCGGGCGGCCGGGCCCGGTCGTAGATCCCCTTGAGCGTGCCGATGAGGACCTCGGACAGCACCACGGCCGCGGCGAACGCGGCCAGGTGCCACCAGCGGCGGCGCAGGGCCAGGAAGCCGGCCAAGGCGAGCCGGACCGGGAGCGTGACGTAGACCAGCCCGAGCACGTTGAAGACCTTGGCGATCAGGGTGACCGGCGCCAGCCGGCCAGAGGTCATGAGCCGCAGCCACCAGTCATCGGCGCGCTGGATGTGGGCCAGGATGCCGTGGTCGGCCACCGCGGCGAACGCCACCGCGGTGAGCGCCAGCACCACCGCAGTGACGGCGACGTCCCGGCTGCGGATGGCCAGCACCGGCTCTTCGGCTACCCGGGGCACGGCGCACCTCGCCCGCACAGCTCCAGGCCTTCTTTGTCCCTGACGTACTTCACCAGCGTGGCCCGGGGCATGAAGTCCACCGCGCTGTGCACGCCGATGGCGAGCAGCGGGGATGCGCCAGGCGCGAAGTCGAACCGGTAGGTGGCGCAGCCGCCGGGGAAGGTGTAGACCCGCAGCCCGGTGAACCGGGTGCCACCCGCCGCCGGGCGGTCGAATCGCCGCGCCCCCGCCTGGTCGGACGGCGTCGGCCGGGTTCCGGAAAGGTCGCAGGCCGCGGACAGCGTGATGGTCACGGCGCGGGGGCCGGCCCGGTCCGAAGCCAGCCAGAACACGGAGCGGCCGCTGGCGATGTCGGCACCGCCGATCGTCCATCCGGACGGGAGCTCGGCCACGCAGGGCACCCGCGCCGCCGGCGGGACCGCCTGGGCGGCCAGGATGGTCGAGTGCCCGGTGTCGCAGAGCGGAGCGTGCGCCCCCACGTCCTCGGCCGGGCGGAACGCCGATCCGCCGCCGATCACGGCGATGGTGGTGATGGCCAGGAGCGCCAGGGCCAGGCCCACCCGCCGCAGGCTCCAGCGCTGCAGCGCGATGGGCTGGCGGGGCGGAGCCAGGGCGCGGAACGTGCCCAGCAGGTCGCGCGGGTCCCGCTTCATGAACGCGCGCAGCTGGGTCGGGCTGGCCACCCCGCGGGTGGCGGCGAACGCCTCGCTGAGCTCGTCCGGGGTGAAGTAGCGCAGTGCCCGCTGGTACACCCGGTCCGGGTCGCTGCGGACGGCCAGGACCAGCATCATGTTGCCGAGGTCGACGGCCTGCCGCCAGGGCGATGGGCGGACCTGGGCGAATCCGGCGTCGATCAGCAGCAGCTCGCCGTCGCGGACCATGAGGTTGCCCGGCTTGATGTCGCGGTGCGCGATCCCCGCGTTCCACAGCCGCCGGACCATGCGCAGCCCCTGGTCGATCACCCCGTCGCCGACGTCGGCGTGGCCGATCTCAACCGCGCCCGCGAAGAACTCGGTGACCACCATGTACTCGCGCTCGGGCGTGATCTCGACGATCCCGTACGGCCGGGCCGTGCGGATTCCGGCGTCGCGCAGCAGCCGCAGCGCGTAGTCCTCGTATTCGGCCAGCCGGCGTACGGTCTGGAACGGATGCTCGTCTTCCAGCGAACCGTAGAGGATGGTCCGCCACAGCTTGTACCAGCGGTCGGCGCGGACGTGTCCCTTGGTGTACAGCTTGGCGAAGACGTACTGGTCCGGCCCGCCTTCGACGCGCAGCCGCAACGGCGTCGAGCCGGCCGACGATTCCAGGCCGACGGGCTTGACCTCGAGCACGGTCAGCCCGAGCTGGTCATGCGCGGCCAGCCGGATCGCGTCGCCACGCCGGCCTCCCACGTCGACGTGGGCGGCCCGGCCCCGGCGGTAGACAACCGGGAAGATCGCGTTCGGGGTGAAGTAGCGGAACGCCGTGACCGGTATCGCGACCCCGAGCGCGACGCCGAAGAGCACGTCGTCGGGGTGGTCGACGGCCAGGTA
>DATIXO010000162.1:0-2360 GCA_035518495.1 Streptosporangiaceae bacterium | reverse complement strand
GGCCCAGACATCGTCAGCACCGACTACACCGGCTGGTGGGTGTATGTCGCCGGGCCGCTGCTCGGCGCCGCCATCGCCGTCGCGATCATCGGGCTCGTACGGGGACTGCCCGACAAGGAGGAGCGTGAGGCGGCCGAGGGGGGCGCCCTGCCGATCCTCGGCGCCGCGTCCCCGTCCCAGGATGGCCACTGAACAGGTATGCCGCCCACGGGGACGATGACGATGCTGGCTGACCGGCGATGAGCGCCGAGTTCTTCGCGCTGGCGTTCGTCGCGGCGCTGAACCCGAAACTGCTGGCCGTCGACCTGCTGCTGATCGAGAACCGGCGCCCGCGGGCGATGTTCCTGTGCCTCCTGCTCGGCGGCATGACCGTGGCCCTGACCATAGGCCTGCTGGACGTGCTCGTCTTCCACGCCGATGCCATCAATTCCCAGAAAACGGTGAGCGCCGGCGTCGACCTGGCCATAGGCCTGATCCTGCTCGCCGCCGGCGGACTAGTCGCCACCGGCCGCCTGCATGGCCGGCGCAAGGCATCAGTCCCGGCAGGCACCGCGGCGCCGGAGAAGCCGGAGAAGGAGAAGAAGGACGGCTGGGCGGCCCGGGTGCTGGCCGAGCCGCGGCTCGGACTCGCCATGCTGGTCGGCGCGCTGATCGGCATCCCCGGCGCCGCCTACCTGACCGCACTGCACAACCTGGTCACCGGGAAATCCTCGACCGCCACCCAGGTCATCGCCGTCGTCGTCTTCGTCCTCATCGAGTTCTCGCTGATCATCATTCCGTTCGTGTTCCTTGAGTTGCGGCCCGAGGCCACCAAGGCCGCGCTCAAGCACGCCCAAGACTGGCTGCTGGCGCACGCCCGCCAGCTCATGGCCTACACCGCCCTCATCCTCGGCGCCTACCTGACAGTCAGCGCCCTGGCGCGCCTGGGCTGATCGCCAACGAGGTCACCGGCGGGGCAGGGACAGACGCATATGCCGATGACGGCTCAACCGCCTGACAGCCCGGTCAGCGAAGGGGTCCGCAGCCTGGAGGTGCGCTGGATCTTCCCGGGCCAGCTGACGGCGGCGGTGGCCCGATGGTTCGGGCGGTTCCCGGCCAGGACCGAGTCACGCGAGGACACCTACCTGCTGGATCCGCCGTTGCCCGGGCTGTCGGTGAAGGTCCGCGGGGCCGGGGCGCTGGAGGTGAAGGTGTTCCGCGGCAGCCCGGGGACGCTGAAGCTAGCAGGCCGCGCCCGCGGGCAGATGGAGTCCTGGCAGAAATGGTCGTTTCCCTTTCACCCACTCAGCCAGCACAGCGCCGACCCGGCCGGCTGGTGGCCAGTCCACAAGAGACGGCGGATCAGCCGGTTCTCATCGGCCAGGGGGCAGATGGTGGCGCACGCCGCCGGGCTGGGCGATGAGCCGCGGTGCGAGGTGGAGCTCACCGAGGTCCGCACCGGCGGCCAGGACTGGTGGACACTGGGGTTCGAGGCGACCGGCCCCGCCGACCTGCTCCCCAGCGAACTCCAGGCCACCGCCGCGCTCGTGTTCACCCACGCCCTTCCGAGAGGTGTGCAACCCGGCCCGGACGAATCCAGCTCCTATGCACAGTGGCTGAGCCTGCGCCCGGGCGCCGGCAGCAACGCGAATGCCTGAAGGCTGTCGCTTCGCCGAGTCGGCTCCTGCGTTGCCGTCGCCGCCGACCGGCCAGGAACGATCAAGGATGTGCTGGCCCGCGTCCACCTCGCGCTAGCTGACCTGGCAGGCGCCAGGACACTCATGCGGGAGGTCGATGACCTGCTCAGGCGGCGGCCCGGCCTCGGGACCCTCGTGGGGGAGGCCAAGGCGCTCCGGGCCCAGGTGGCCAGGGAACGCGGGTCCAGCGTGCCTGGAGCATCGGCGCTGACCGCGGCCGAGCTGCGCCTGCTGCCGCTGCTGTCCACCCACCTATCGTTCCCCGAGATTGCCGGGGAACTGTTCCTGTCCCGCCACACCATCAAGTCGGAGGCGAACTCGATCTACCGCAAGCTGGGTGTCTCCTCACGTACCCAGGCAGTCTCACGTTCGCTTGAGCTGGGGCTCCTGGCGGGATGATCACCGGTCTTTCATCCCATCAGGGCGATGGAATTCGCCCTGCTGCCACGTGGACTGGTGCCTGGCTACCGGAAGGAGGCAGGCATGACAACCCGTGATCAACCCAGAGACGACGGCTGGACGGTGGTTCTGCGCCGCCGGCCAGCCCGCATCGTGGACGGCCGGCCAGAGGGCGGCGGCTACGCCGACGCTTATGAGATCATCTGCTGCGATTGCGGTGACGATCCGGACCTGGATTACCGTGAGGTCTCACCGAAGCTTCAGCTGGTCCGCGGCCCCTACCCG
>DATIXO010000161.1:0-3014 GCA_035518495.1 Streptosporangiaceae bacterium | reverse complement strand
CTCCGCTTTGCGCCGGGCCGGCGAGCCCGTTCCCGGAACTTGCCCGTTAGCGGGCAGTCAGCTGTGCATGGCCAGCTACGTTGGAACGCAGCGCCGCCTTCACCGCGGCGGGGTTACGCATCCGCGACGCGGTACACCTTGGCAGCGAACTCGTCCAGTGCCTTGCCGGACGCCTCCGGGTTGACATCCGTGACGTCACGTCCGCGTGCGCCATGCAGGTCTCTTCCGCAGACCTTGCGGTAGAAGCCCTGAAGCTTCCGGAGGTCTTCCCCGCGTGCCTCAAGTTCCCGGAACGTGAAATGGCCAGGAATTCTCTCGCGCCAAGCCGGCCAGGAACTCCGGGCACCGGCCGTTGACCTCCTCGTACTCATCGTTCCGGGCGGCGTTGAAAGTCTCGAGCATGTCCGCCTCGCCGGTCAGGGCGACGTCCGCCAGGAGTATTGCCTGTCAGGCGATCTGGCTGCCCACCTCGTCGGGCTCGGGGGCGCCGCGAACGGCGAGCTGGTCAGCCGCTGGGTGCCCGGTCTCCCCGGTGGCCTGCCGACGGCGCCGGCGGGGTCAGCGGGCTCGCCTCTTGCGTGGCTTCCGGGCTGGCGATGGCGGCGCTTGAGCGCCGTTCGCTCACCAGGATCGCGGCGATCAGGATCGCCAGGGCCAGCGCGGTGGTGACGGCGCGCACCGCCGGGTTGCCGCTGTAGGTGACCACGCTGGGCGCGATCAGGAGCGCGACCAGGTTCATGACCTTGATCAGCGGGTTGATCGCCGGGCCGGCGGTGTCCTTGAACGGGTCACCGACGGTGTCGCCGGTGATGGTGGCCGCGTGAGCGTCGGTGCCCTTGCCGCCGAAGTTGCCGTCCTCGACGAGTTTCTTCGCGTTGTCCCAGGCGGCGCCGGAGGTGGCCAGGAACACGGCCATCAGCGCGCCGACCATGATGGCGCCGGCCAGGTAACCGCCCAGCGGGGCGTAGCCGAGCGCGAAGCCGAGCGCGATCGGCGTCATCACCGCCAGCAGCGCCGGGGTGGCGAGCTCGCGCAGTGCGTCGCGGGTGCAGATGTCGACGACCCGCGCGTAGTCGGGCAGCCGGGTGCCCTCCATGATCCCGGGCTGGTGGAACTGGTGCCGGACCTCGGTCACCACCCGCCCGGCGGCCCGGCCCACGGCCATGATCAGCATGCCGACGAACAAGAACACCACCGCGCCGCCGATGAGCACGCCGACCAGGACGTTGGGCCGGTCGACCGACAGGCTGAACGAGGCGGCGGCGTGGCCGCCCGTGGCCAGGGCGCCCTGCACCGCGGTGCGGAACGCGCCGAACAGCGCGGTCGCGGCGAGCACGGCGGTGGCGATGGCCATGCCCTTGGTGATGGCCTTGGTGGTGTTGCCCACCGCGTCGAGGTGGGTGAGCACCTCGGCGCCCGCGCCGGTGACGTCGCCGGACATCTCGGCGATGCCGTGCGCGTTGTCGGTGGCCGGCCCGTAGGAGTCCATCGCCACGATGACGCCGACCGTGGTGAGCAGCCCGGTGCCGGCCAGCGCGACCGCGAACAGGGCGAGGGTGACGTTGCCCAGCCCGAGCGCGAACGCGCCGAACACCGCGGCCGCGATGAGCAGCACCGAGTACACCGACCCCTTCAGCCCCACCGATACCCCGGACAAGATGACGGTGGCCGCGCCGGTCAGCGAGCTGCGGCTGATCTCGCGCACCGGTCGCCGGGTGTTCTCGGTGAAGTAACCGGTCAGCAGCTGGATGCCGCTGGCCAGCGCCAGGCCGATCAGCACCGCGACGATCGCGACCAGCCGCGGGTTGCCGTGCACCGTGGCGACCTGCGCGCTGATGCCGCGCAGCCTGGCGAAGCTGCCCGGAAGGTAGGCGAACGCGGCCGCCACCACCAGGCCCGCCGAGATGATGGCGGAGACGAAGAAGCCGCGGTTGATCGCGGTCAGGGCGGAACGGTCCCGGTCGCGGGGGCTGACCGCCAGGATCCCGATCACCGCGGTGACCGCGCCGATCATCGGGATCAGCAGCGGGAAGACCAGGCCGGCGGTGCCGAAGGCGGCCTCGCCCAGGACCAGCGAGGCGACCAGTGTCACGGCGTAGGACTCGAACAGGTCGGCGGCCATGCCCGCGCAGTCGCCCACGTTGTCGCCGACGTTGTCAGCGATGACCGCCGCGTTGCGCGGGTCGTCCTCCGGGATCCCCTGCTCCACCTTGCCCACCAGGTCTGCGCCGACATCGGCGGCCTTGGTGTAGATGCCGCCGCCCACCCGCATGAACATCGCCAGCAGCGCCGCGCCGAACCCGTAGCCCTCCAGGACACCCGGCGCGTTCCCCCGGTAGGCGCCTACCACCAGTGCGGCGCCCAGCAGCCCCAGGCCGACAGTCAGCATCCCCGTGACGCCGCCGGTGCGGAACGCCAGCTGCACCGCCCGTTTCTGGCTGGCCTCGCCGGCCGCCGCGGCCACCCGCACGTTGCCGCGTACCGCGAGCCACATGCCCAGGTATCCGACGGTCGCCGAGAAGACCGCCCCTACGACGAAGAACACCGAACGGCCCACCCGGATCCCGGTGCTGTCGGCAGGCAGGAGCAGCAGCAGGAACGGGATCACCACCACGAACACCGCCAGCGTCCGGAACTGGCGGCGCAGGTACGCCGCCGCGCCCTGCTGGATCCCGCGCGCGATCGCCTGCATCCTCTCGGTGCCCTGCCCCGCCGCCAGCACCCACCGGAACAAGATACCGGCTACCGCCAGGGCCAGCAGCGCCACTATCCCGACCACCAGCACCAGCACCAGGTCACCACCGGTCAGCGACATGTCGTCACCGCCCCCGGCACTATCCGTGCCGCCCGGGGCAGCGGCACCCGCCGGATCCTGGAAATGCCTGCCCGGCCTGACCTGGCCCGGGTAGCCGAACGTCTGAGCATGCCTGCCTCCGCGTGACGTTTGCCTTCGCAGAGACCATCAGCACCCGGCGTGCGTTCAGGCGGGCCTCATCGCCGCCGTTAGTGTAAGC
>DATIXO010000160.1:0-2361 GCA_035518495.1 Streptosporangiaceae bacterium | reverse complement strand
CGACGCCATCCCCGCCGCCGCCCGCCTCCTGGCCGCGAACGGCGCGCCCGGCAACCTCCAGCAGGCGGTCTTCGCCTACAACCACTCCGGGTCATACGTCACCGACGTCCTGGACCAGGCCGCCCGCTACGCCGCCGGGGGCGCCCAGGCGGTCTCCGCCGCCGACAGCGCCGTATGCCAGCAGGAAGACCTCGGCCCGCTGCCCGCCGGCACCGCCGGGAAGATCCTCGCCTACGCCGAAGCCCAGCTCGGAAAGAGTTACCAGTACGGAGCGACCGGACCGGACGCCTTCGACTGCTCTGGCCTGGCCATGATGGCCTACCGCGCCGCCGGGATCACCATCCCGCGCACCAGCCAGGCCCAGTGGGACTGGGGCACCCAGATCCCTGCCAGCCAGGTCCAGCCGGGCGACCTGGTCTTCTTCGCCGGAGCCGACGGGACCCCGGCCGCCCCCGGGCACGTCGGCATCGTCCTCAACCCCGCCAGGCACACCATGATCAACGCCTACACCAGCGCCTACCCCGTGGAAGAAGACACCTACGGGCTCCCGGGTTCCAAGGGAGGGCTGTCGCCCGTGGTGGGCTTCACCCGCCCGCCGACGTGAAAAAGAGGTCGGGCCGCCCGCCGCGCTGGCGGGATGGCCCGGCCTGGCCTGGCAGCAGGCGAGGCGGCCGGTACAGGCGGACCAGCCCGGCGCGGGTGACGCTGGTGACCTGCCCGAGCCAGAAATCGTCGTACTCGCGGGGCTGGCCGTCTTGCCAGTCGCGGTGGCGCAGGTGGATGACGACGAGGTCACCGCGGCGGGCGACCGCGTTGCCCGTCCCGGCCGCGCCAGATGCCTTGCCCGCTCCCGCCGTGCCGGCGGGAGCGGTCTTCTCTGCGGTAATCAGATGACTCCTTGCTCAGGTTCGCCGGATGCCGCGCCGCCGCCGCTCTCGGCGGGGGCGGGCGACGGGAGCGGGCCGGGGCCTGGCCCGGCGATGGCACCAGTCTGGCGGGCGATCTGCAGGGCCGACTCGCCGGCTCGCAGCCGCTCGATGATCGCGGTCACTTCGTCGGACTCCGGGTGGGTGCCGGGGGCGGCCATAGCGGAGGCGACCGCCTCGCGCATCGCCGCGCGCTCGGCTAGGACGGCCTCGGCGATCAGGCCGAGGTGCCTGTGCGCGTCCGGCGGGTACGGCTGGTAGGCGGGGTTGGCCTTGTTGCGGGCCTCGGCGTCGTCGAAGGCGTGGTTGGCCTGGTGCATGAGGCGGGAGCGGGGCGTCCCGTCCTGGTGGGCCAGTTCGGCTAGCGGCACGGTCACCACCCCGGCGGCCATCATGCTGACGATCGGGTGGCCCTTGAGCCGGTCGCGGGCGGCCTGGTAGTCACGGGATTCAAGGACGCTCATCGCGGTGCTCCTTCGCGGGGGAATCGGACAGGGGTTTGCCGGGCGCGGCCGGCGCGGGCAGCGGGGCGGGTGCCGTGCTCGCCGATGCGGGTCTCGTTCAGGCCGCCGCGGACGAGGATCCAGCCGAAGCGGCCGACCGCGAGCGGGACTTCGCCGACAACGACGCCGACCGATAGCGATCGCAGCTCGCGTGCGTAGTAGCGGCGGGACAGCTCCTCGCCACCGGCGTCGCGGGGGTGGCCGTTGCAGATGGTGAACGCCTCTTCGGCGATCGCCACCGGGCCCGTCCGCCGGGGCCGGCCTGGTAGGCGAAGACGCGGACCATGGGATGGCCGGGCTGGTAGCCGTCCAGCATCGCGGTGTGCCGGCCCTCCGCGTCGTGCGCGACATTGTGCCAGGCGGAGACCGTGATCATGGCCGGTCCTCCGCTCCGCCGGCCCGCCGGGGCGGGCCGAGGACCGCGTCGCGGCGGATGGCCAGGGTCTCGGGGGCGGTCAGCACGAGAGACGGCATCTGCTCCTGGCCGAGCCGGGCGGCCTTGTACAGGCGGTGGCAGCCGTCGTTATGAGCAGCGGGCAGGGCGGCCCGGTGCCGTCGGCGGTGACGCTGGCGATGATCAGTGTTGAGCGGCGCTCAGGATTCCCATGGCGAGCGGCTGTAGCGGCACCGGGCACGCCGATGGTGCCCCCGGGCCGGGTGGGTTCGTTGGCGGCGGCACCGTGCCGATGAACGATCCGGGGTGTTAGTGACCTGCAATCTGGCGCGCGGGCGGCGGGTCCCGGCGTCGGCCAGGTGCCGGTACCGGGCGGGCGGGCCGTCCCGGGTTGCGCGGGCCGCCGCCGGGTGGCAGGCTGCAACACCAGCTGCCCCTGGTGCGGACGAGACGGCCGGGCCGATCCTGGCGGGATGGGCGATGATCGAGGTCTTCGACACGACGGCGGCCAGGATCGCGCTGGCCCGCCGGATGCTGG
>DATIXO010000159.1:0-24593 GCA_035518495.1 Streptosporangiaceae bacterium | reverse complement strand
GTGATGTGCGCGGTCGCCGACCCTAGCCGGGTGGCACCGGTCCTCCAGCAACCAGAGCACCTGGGGGAAACGGGCCGCGGGCTGCATGTCATCGCCGCGCTCAGCGACGGGTGGGGCTGCACCCCCACCGACACGGGAAAGGTCATGTGGGCGACGTTCCTGACCCGGTCCGCACCGCCGGGTCCCTGGCCGCGTTCCAGGCCCGGCCCGCGGCGGCACCAGGTGGCCGGGACCACGCCCTGACCCGTCCCGGGCCGGCCGCGAACGCGGATCCCGCGACGGCCAGGCCCTCGGCGAACGCCGCACCGCGGCCTGACGGGGCGGCGGGTCAGGGCGGCGGCTGCATCCCGGTGATCGAGGCCGACTGCGAGCGGGGGTCGCGCGGCCGCCAGGCGCCGCGCGCGGCGGCGGCGAGGAACCGGTCCACCAGCGCGTTGAACACGTCCGGTTCCTCGAGGTTGGCGGTGTGGCCGGTCCGGGGCAGGATGGCCAGGCCCGAGGTGGGGATGGTGCGCTTGAGCATGAGCGCCGGTTCCAGGCATCCCTCGTCCTCGTCGCCGGTGATCAGCAGCACCGGCGTGCGCACCCGCGCCAGCTCGTCCCGGAGGCCGTAGAGCGACGGCCGGGCCGCCTGCACGCCGCGCATGGTCAGCGCGGCCCCGAGCGGGGAATGCCCGGCCAGCGCGGCGGCGAACTCCGCCCAGCCGCGCGGGTTCTTGTTCTGGAACTGCACCCGCGCCGGGCCGACCGCGTAGCGGGCGGCCACTCGTTCTGCGCCTTCGGTCTCGAACGCGGCGGCGATGGCCTCGCTCTCGGCGCGGAACGCCTCCGCCCGCTCCGGCTGTGCGCCGTACCCGGTGCCCGCGACCACCGCGGAGGCGACCCGGCCGGGGTGGCGCAGCACCAGGTGCAGGGCGGTGAACCCGCCCATCGACAGGCCGGCGACGTGCGCCCGGTCCACCCCGAGCCCGTCCAGCACCGCGACCGCGTCGGCGACGGCCCGCTGCTGCGAGTAGGCGGCCGGATCGGCGGGCACGTCCGACGGCGGGTACCCACGGGCGGCGTAGGTGATGCAGCGGTAGCTGCCGGAGAAGAACCGCACCTGCGGCTCCCAGCTCCGGTGGTCACCGGCGAACTCGTGGATGAACAGCAACGCCGCGCCGTCCCCGGTGACCTCGGCATGGAGCGTCACGCCGTCGCCGGCCGCGATCGCTGGCATGCCGGCGCTACCGCCCGCCGGCCGGGGCCGCGCTCATGATGTGCTGGTAGGTCCGCGCGGACGCGGCGTCGGCGTCCCCGGCGCTCAGCGCGTCGATAATCGCGTCATGCTGGCGGGCCGACTCGGCGTGCGTGCGCGAGGCCTGCGGGCCGCCGTGCAGCGACGCCCACAGCAGCCGCATCAGCGACAGCAGCAGCGGGCTGCCGGCGTGCTCGTACACGGTGAAATGGAAGTCCCGGTTCAGGTCCGCGTAGCTGGGGTCGTCGTCGGTGAGCGCCCGCATCTGGTCATTGAGGCCCCGCAGCATCTCGATCCCGGCGGCGTCGATCTTGCGGGCCGCCAGTGACGCGCCGAGCGATTCCAGGGCCGCCCGGATCTGGAAGTTCTCCCCGGCCGGGCCGTCGTCCGGCTCCACCACGGTGAATCCACGGTGGGTGTCGCCGACGACCAGGCCCTCCGACTCCAGCCTCCGCAGCGCCTCGCGGACCGGTGTCTGGCTGACCCCGAACCGCTTGGCGAGGTCCCGCTGGCGCAGTTGCTCGCCCGGGGGAAGGTCCCCGGTGATGATCAGCTGGCGCATGAGGGCGGCGACCATGTCGGTCTTGCTGGTGAAGCCCGGCAGCGCGATGTGCGGCAGGTCCACACGCATCAGCGATGCGGGTCGCACACTACGCCTCCCGTGCTCGGGGCCGATGGCGCGCTGGTTGGTCGTCATGGTAGCGCCGGGTTTCCGGCCGCGCCCGTCCGCTGCCAGGCCGCACACCCGCTGCGGCGTCAGCGGCAGCCGCACCACGCCGCCGGGCAGGCCCAGCGCGTCGCGCACGGCGCTGGCCACCGCCGCGCCCGCGGCGCTGATGCCGCCCTCGCCCGCGCCCATGACCCCCAGCGGGTTGCCCGGCGAGGGCGCGGCCTGCGCGAGCAGCACGTCGATCGGCGGGATCTCGGCGGCGGTGGGCATCTGGTACTCCATGAACGTGGTCGCCTGCGGCTGGCCCGTCTCGTCGTAGGTGAACTCCTCCAGCAGCGCCCCGCCGATGCCCTGCGCCGCCCCGCCCCGCAGCTGCCCCTCGACCAGCGCCGGGTTGACGGCCCGGCCCACCTCGCTGGCCACCAGGTAGCGCAGCACCCGCACCCGCCCGGTGCCGGGATCCACCTCGGCCAGGGCGGCGTGCACCCCGTACGGATAGGTCATGTGCGTGACGTCAAAACGGCGGCGCGCGGCCAGCCCCGCCGGTTCGCCGGGCCGCAGGTGGGGGCTGGCCGGTGCGGCCGCCCGGGCGATGTCGCCCAGGCCGACCGCGATCGCCGGGTCGCCGCGGACGCTGACCGTGCCGCCCGTCACCACCAGGTCGTCCTCGGCCGCCTCCAGCATCCGCGCCGCGAGCTGGACCGCCCGGGCCCTGACCGCGCAGGCGGCGCTGTGCACCGCGTTCCCGGCCACCACCGTCGACCGGGACGCCCACGACCCGGTGCCGAACGGCTGCAGGTCGGTGTCCCCGTTGACCACCTCCACGTCCCGCGGGCCGACGCCGAGCGCGTCCGCGGCGATCTGGGCGAGCACGGTCTCGATGCCCTGCCCCAGCGACGTCCCGCCGGAGGCCACCAGCACCGCGCCGGTCTCGCTGACGGTGACGTCGGCCGTGTCATGCGGCCCGAGCCCGCTCTTCTCCAGGAACACGGCGACGCCGAGCCCGCGCAGGCGCCCGGTGTGCCCGGGCTGGCTGGCCTGCGCGCGGTAGCCGAGCCGGGTCATCTCCGCGGCCGCGGCCGCCATCAGCGCCGGATAGTCCCCGGCGTCCAGCACCACGTCGGTGCCGAGGGTGGTCATCGGGCGGCGGTGCGGCAGCTCTCCCGGGCCCAGCAGGTTGCGGGCGCGCAGCTCGATCCGGCCGATGCCCAGCCGGTCGGCGGCGACGTCGAGCAGCTGCTCGCGGGCGGTGGTGCCCTCGTACCGGCCGGGCGCCCGGTAGGTGCCGCACGGCGTCTTGCTGGTGAGCACGACCCGCATGTGGCCGCGGTAGGCGGGCACCCGGTACGGGCCGGGCAGCATCGCCACCGTCAGCTCGGGCACCGCGATGCCGTGGGTGCGGCAGTAGGCGCCGTTGTCGTGCACCACCTCGTCGGTCAGGGCGGTGATCCGGCCGCCGGAGTCGAACGCGGCGGCGATCCGGTGCGACTGCTGCCGCGAGTGGTTCGCCGCGACCAGGTGCTCGGCGCGGTCCTCCGCCCACTTGACCGGCCGGCCCAGCGTGCGGGCCAGCCACGGCACCAGGTAGTCCTCCGGGTAGAACTCGCCGCGCACCCCGAACCCGCCGCCCGCGTCGATCGCGTGCACGTGGATCAGGGCCGCCTCGATCCCGAGCATGGCGGCGAGCACGTCCCGGTTGAACACCGGCACCTTGGTCATGCCGTAGATGTCCAGTGAGCCGGTGCGCGGGTCCGGGTCGGCCAGCAGGACGCGGGCCTCCAGCGGCACGCCGCTGTGCCGCCCGATCGCGACCTCGATCTCCACCACGTGCGCGGCCCGGCGGAACGCGGTTTCGGTGTCCCCGTAGCCGAGGGTGAAGTCGGCGGCCACGTTCCCGCCGGGGAACAGGCGCGGCGCGTCCGCGCTGGCCGCCGCGGCGGCGTCGAGCACCGCCGGCGCCTCGTCGATCTCGACGTCGACGAGCTCGGCGGCGTCCTCGGCGGCGTACGGGTCGGCGGCGGCCACCACGGCGAGCGGTTCCCCCACGTAGCGAACCACGCCGGTGGCCAGCACCGGCTGCAGGTAGCCGGACAGGTCGATGCCGCGGACGGCCAGCCGCACCGGGATGGCCAGCCCGGGCGGCAGGTCGGCGGCGGCCACGGCCGCGGCGACCCCGTCCGCCCGCCTGGCCCGGCTGAGGTCGACCCGCCGCACCCGCCCGTGGGCGATGGGGGAGCGCACCACCCGCGCCCACAGCTGGCCCGCGGCGCTGAAGTCGTCCCCGAACCGGCCGCGCCCGCGCAGCAGCCGGGGGTCTTCCTTGCGCGGCACCCGGGTGCCGATCACGCTCATGGGCCGCTGGCCGCGGCGCCTGGCGGCGTGTCCGGTGCGGCGGCGGGCGGCGTGTCCGGTGCGGTGCCCGGCGGGCCGGCCGCCCGCTGGCGCCCGCCGGCGGTGGCCAGCACGGCCTCGATGATGCCCTGGTAGCCGGTGCAGCGGCACAGGTTCGCGGCGACCAGCTCGCGCACCTCGGCCTCGGTGGGGGGGCCGGAGCCGCCGGCGTCCCGCTGCGCCAGGTAGGCCTCGGCGAGCATCAGGAAGCCGGGCGTGCAGAACCCGCACTGCAGCGCGTGATGGTCGCTGAACGCCTGCTGCAGGTCGGACAGGTCCTCGCCGGCGGACAGGCCCTCGACGGTGCTGACCTCGGTGCCGTCGGCCTGCACGCCGAACATCAGGCAGGAGCGCACCGGGCAGCCGTCCACCAGCACCGTGCAGGCGCCGCAGATCCCGTGCTCGCAGCCCAGATGCGTGCCGGTGTAGCCCAGGTCGTGGCGCAGCATGTCGGCGAGCGTGCGGCGCGCCTCCACGGCGAGCTCGTGCCCGCGGCCGTTGACGCGCAGGCTGATCCGGTGCATGTCCTTCACGCGGCGCCCTCCCCGCCGGGCGTGCCGCCCGTGGCCGCGGCGGCGAGCGCGGCGCACACATCGCCGGCCAGCACCGGGATGTGGTCGAACTCGGCGCCCGCGGGGGAGAGCGCGTCGTTGACCGCGTTCAGCACGGCCGCCGGGGCGCCGATCATGCCGCCCTCGCCCATGCCTTTCGCGCCGGTGTCGTCCAGCCGCGACGGGGTCTGCAGGTGGACGATGTCCAGCGGGCACATCTCCGCCGCCGTCGGCGGCAGGTAGTCCATCAGGGTGGCGCTGGCCGGCTGGCCCTGGTCGTCGTAGCGGATCCGCTCCAGCAGCGCGGCCGCCACGCCCTGGGTGACGCCGCCGAGAACCTGCCCATCCACGATGAGCGGGTTGATCACCACCCCGCAGTCCTCCACCACCAGGTACCGGTGCAGCCGGATGGCGCAGGTGCCCGGGTCGATCGCGACCATGGCCGCGTGGCAGGCGTTGGAGAACGTGCCCGGCGGGTCGAAGGACGCCCGCGCCTCGAGCCCGTAGCGCAGCGCCTCCGGCAGCGTATGGGTCTGGAAGTAGGCGACCCGGGCGAGCTCGCTGAGGCCGATCGCGGCCTGCCGGTCGCCCCGGATCCGCGCGCAGCCCTCGCGGAGCTCGACGTCGGCGGCGCTGGCCTCGAGCAGCGCCCCCGCGACCTGCCGCAGCTGGTCCGCGACCTGGTCCGCGGCGCGCGCGGCCGCGCCCCCGCCGATCACGATCGAGCGGCTGGCGAAGGTGCCCCAGCCGTAGGCGACCAGGTCGGTGTCGCCCTGGCGCAGCCGGACCTGGTCCGGGTGCACGCCGAGCCGGTCGGCGACGATCTGCGCGAACGTCGTCTCATGGCCCTGGCCGTGACCGCAGGTGCCGGTGGTGACGATGACCTCGCCGGTCGGGTCCATGCGCACCATCGCGGTGTCGTAGCCGGGCGTCATCCGCATCCGCCGCAGCGACATGGTGGGCGTGCCGTAGCCGGTCCGCTCGGAGAAGCAGGCGTAGCCGATCCCGGCCCACATCCCCGCGCCGCGCAGCGCGTCCCGCTCGGCGTGCCAGCCGCTCCCGGCCACCCGCCGTTCGGCCAGGTCCAGCGATTCGCGGTAGCTGCCCTCGTCGTAGGTGATGCCGTTGACCCCGGTGTAGGGGAACTCGCCGGGGCTGATCATGTTCAGCCGGCGCAGCTGCAGCGGGTCGGTGCCAAGCGCCCGGGCGGCCTTTTCCATCAGCCGCTCCATGACCAGCACGATCTGCGGCCGGGACACGCCGCGGTACGGCGCCGTCGGCGCCTTGTTGGTGGCGATCGCCCGGCCGCGCGCCCGGTACGCCGGGACCTTGTACACGCCCGGCAGCTCGCTCGCGGCCATCAGCGGCTCGACCGCGCAGGTGAACGGGTATGCGGAGTAGGCGCCGACATCGCACTCGATGTCCGCGTCCAGGGCCAGGATCGCCCCGTCGGCGCCGAACGCCGCGCGCACCTGGTACCGCTGCTCGTGCCCGTGGAACGAGGCGGTCAGGTTCTCCTGCCGGTCCTCCACCCAGCGCACCGGCCGCCGCAGCCGCAGCGCGGCCGCGGCCACGGTCACCTCTTCCCGGCCGACCACGCATTTCAGGCCGAACCCGCCCCCGACGTCGGGCGCTATCACCCGCACCGCCCGCTCGGGCAGGCCGAGCGCCTGCGCGACGGCGGACCGGACCTGGTGCGGGACCTGGGTGGAGACGTGCATCACCAGCTGCCCGTCGCGGTCGTCCCACTCGGCCAGGCAGGCGCGCCCTTCCAGCGGCAGCGCCGCCAGCCGGGCGCTGGTGAACACGCCGCTGACGGTCAGCGGGGCGCTGGCAAAGATCTCGCCGAGCCGCTCGTCGTCGAACATCATCAGGTCCACCAGGCAGTTGCCCGCCACACCCTCGTGCACGGCCGGCGCGGCGCCGCCGGTGGCGGCGGAGATGCCGGTGACCGCGGGCAGCGGATCCCATTCGACCTCGACCAGCTCGGCGGCGTCCTCCGCCAGGTAGGCGTCATCGGCGACGATCACCGCCACCGGCTCACCGGCGAAGCGCACCCGGTCCCCGGCCAGCAGCGGCATCGGCGTGGGCACGAACTCGTCGCGCTCCAGCGTGGCCAGCAGGAACGGGTCGCCCAGGTCCGCCGCGGTGAAGGCGGCGGCCACACCCGGTGCCCGCAGGGCGGGCCCGGTGCTGACCGAACAGACCACGGCGCTGGCGAACGGGCTGCGCACGAAGGCCGCGTGCAGCAGCCCCGCCCGGGTGAGGTCGCCCACGAACCGGCCCCGGCCCCGCAGCATCCGGGGATCTTCCTTACGGGCCATCGCCCTGCCGACCCATTGCCCCCGCCCGGCCGTGCGCTCCTCCGGCCCGCCGTCGGCCAGCGCGGCGCCGGGCCAGGAGCGGTGGACGGCCGGCCCGGTCACAGCCCGGCCGCCTCTGCCAGCGCGCGCGACACCAGGGTCGCGGCGAGCTTCTTGCGGAACCCGCTGCTGCCGTGCGCGTCCGACGGCGGCTCGATCTGGGCCGCGGCATGCTCGCCCATCGCCCGCCAGGTCTGCGGCGCGGCGGGCTGGCCGGCCAGCGCCCCGGCCCCGACCTCGACCGGCAGCGGCCCGACGCCGCCCAGCACCACCCGTGCCGACCGGCAGATGCCGTCGTCGATGTCCACCGCCACCGCGGCGGCGACGACCGCGAAGTCGCCCTGGCGCTCGGCGAACTCGGTGAGCGCGGCCCGCGGCGCGGGCCGCGGGAACCACACCTCGGTGATCATCTCGTCCGGCTCCGCGGCCGTGGTGTAGAAGCCCTGGAGGAACTCGGCGGCGGGCAGGGCCCGCCGCCCGGCCGGCCCCTGCAGCACGATGTTCGCCCCCAGCAGCAGGGCCAGCAGGCACCACTCCGAGGCCGGATCGGCGTGCGCGATGCTGCCGCCGAACGTGCCGCGGGCCCGGATCGGGTAGTGCCCGATCCACCGGGCCGACCGGGGCAGCACCCCGAACCCCTCCCGCACCGCGGGGTCACAGGTCATCTCGACCGCGCGGTGCGGGGTCAGCGCGCCGATGTGCAGGCCGTCCGCCCCGGCCCGCAGGTAGCTCAGCCCGGGCACACGGGTCACATCGACCAGCGCGCTGGGCCGCGCCAGCCGCAGGTTCATCATCGGGACCAGGCTCAGCCCGCCCGCCAGGATCTTCGCCTCGTCCCCGAGCCCGGCCAGCAGCGCCACCGCCTGCTCCACGCTGCCGGCGCGGTGATAGGCGAACGGCGCAGGCTTCACCGCAGGTCCTCCCGTGCGCGCTGGCTGGCTCTCCCGGGAAAGTTGTCAGCAACCTGGGAGTTCCCGCCGCTCAGGGGCGTCCAGGCCGCTTGGTATACCATATTTCAGCACCGCGCCGGCCGTCCACCGGGAGCCCCGCATGGCACCTTTCCAGCTGCGGGTGGAGCACTGCCCCGCTGGCTACCGGCGGCTGCTGCTGGCGCGCCCGGAGCGCCGCAACGCGCTGGATGTGGGGCTCGCCCGCGCGCTGCGCGACGCCCTCGGGCGTGAGGAGAGCGCCCCGGTGGTGCTCGGCAGCACCGACCCGGCGGTGTTCTGCGCGGGCGCCGACCTGGATCTGCCCGACGCCGGCCGGGCCGAGGTCTCCGACCTGCTCTACGACTGCTACGAAATCATGGTCACCAGGCCGGGGCCGGTGATCGCGGTGGTCGGCGGGCCAGCGGTGGGCGGCGGGGCGCAGCTCGCGGCAGCGGCCGACCTGCGGATCGCGGGACCGGCCGCGAAGCTGCGCTGGACCGGGCCGCCCGGCCGCGGCCTGGCCGTGGGCGCGTGGGTGCTGACCGACCTGGTGGGCCGCGGCACCGCGATGGAGCTGACCCTGACCGGGCGCTGGGTGGGCGCGGCGGAGGCGCTGGCCATCGGCCTGGTCAACCGGGTCGATGACGACCCGGGCCAGGTCGCGGCGGGTATCGCCGCCGAACTGGCCGCCCGCGGCCCGCAGGCGCCCGCCCGGGTGAAGAGCGTGGCGGCGGCCGGCGGTCTGCTCGAGCGGCTGCATGCCGAACGGCGCGCGAACGCCGCCGCCTGGGCGCAGGCGACCGCACCGGCCACCGGATGAGCGCCGGCGAAGACTGGAGCCGGGCCGGGTGGCGGGCGCACCTGCCGGGCACCGATGACGTGCCCGCCTGGGCCGGCCGGCTCGGTGAGACCACGATCCCGGAGCTGGCCGCCGCGTCCGCGGGCCGGGTGCCCGGCCGGGTGGCGATCACCGTGGACGGCGAGCCGGTCACGCACGGGGAGCTGGACACCGGTGCCGCGCAGGTAGCGGGCTGGCTGGCCCGCCGGATCCAGCCGGGGGACCGGGTGCTGCTGGCCGCCGGGCCGGGACCCGGGTTCCTGCGCTGCTACCTGGGGTCGCTGCGGGCGGGTGCGGTGGTGGTGCTCGCCAATCCCGGCTATACCGCGCCCGAGCTGGCCCACCTGGTGTCCGATTCCGGCGCCGCGGTCGCCTTCGCCGGCCCCGGTCCCGCGCGGCTGCTCGCCGCGCTGCCCGCGCCGCCGCTGACCGTCGACGCGAGCTGGCTGCCGCCCGGGCCACCGGGCCGGGCCGGCCAGCAGGTGCGGGCCGCGCCGGATGACACCGCGCTGCTCGCCTACACCTCGGGCACGACCGGGCGGCCGAAGGGCGTCCCTCTGACCCACCGCCAGCTGCTCACCTCGATCCGCACGGCGATGGCGGCCTGGCGGTGGAGCGCGGACGACGTGGTCGTGCATGCGCTGCCGCTGTACCACCAGCACGGCCTGGGGGGAGTGCACGCCACCCTCATCGCCGGAGCCACGGGCCATGTCCGCTCCAGGTTCAGCCCCGCCGACCTCATCGAGACGGTCCGGGCAGCCCGCGCGAGCGTGCTGCTCGGCGTGCCCACCATGTACCAGGCGCTGCTGGCCGCGGCCGGTGTGCCGTCCGCGGGCGGCGTCCCGCCCTCCCGCGCCAGCGCCCCGGCCGGCGGCCCGGTGCTGGCGGGCCTGCGGCTGGCCGTCTGCGGCTCGGCGCCGCTGAACCCCGCCCTGGCGCAGCGGCTCCCCGCCGTGCTGGGGGGCCTGCCCCTCGTCCGTTACGGCACCACCGAGACCGGCCTCAACGTCTCGAACACCTGCGGCGCGCCGCGCGGTGACAGCGTTGGCGTCCCGCTTCCGGGAGTGCTGGCACGGATCTGGTCGGACGGCGCGGAGCGGCCCGCGGGCCAGGAGGGGGAGATCCAGCTCCGCGGCCCCCAGGTCTTCGGCGGCTACTGGCACGACCCGGCCGCCAGCGTGGCCGCCTTCACCGGCGACGGCTGGTTCCGCACCGGCGACATCGGCCGGGTGGACCCGCGCGACGGCCAGCTCGCCATCCTCGGCCGCAGCAAGGAAATGATCATCACCGGTGGCCTGAACGTCTATCCGCGGGAGGTCGAGCTGGTACTGGAAAGCCACCCGTCGGTCGCGGAAGCCGCGGTGGCCGGCGTCCCGCACGAGCACTGGGGGGAGCAGGTGACCGCGTGGGTGGTCACGCGCCCGGGCCGCGAGTTCGACGAGCGCGCCCTGATCGCGCACGCCCGCACGGCCCTGGCCCCCTACAAGTGCCCCAAGCAGGTATTCGAGGCCGGCGCCCTGCCACGCAACCACGTCGGCAAGATCATCCGCAGCGCCCTCACCCCCCCGTAGGGAAGGGGCGCGGCGAGCCTTCCCGGGTGGTGATATTTGGTATACCATCCAGCCAGGCCGGGCGTGGCCCCCTGCCGGCGGCGCCCGCGGGCGCGAGCTGACCCGCGGCTGAGGCGGGATGCCGACGCGCGGCTGACGCGAGACTGGTGCCTGCCGCCCGCCAGGGGCGAAGGGGGTCGCGGTGGATCTGCAGCTGGCCGGGAAGGTGGCCTTCATCACCGGCGCGAGCAAGGGGATCGGCCGCGCGGTGGCTGATCAGCTCGCGCGCGAGGGCGCCGACGTGGTCATCACCGGCCGGACGGGAGAGCCGCTGGCGGCGGCCGCCAAGCAGATCGCCGCGGAAACGGGCGGCGCCGTGGTGCCGATGGCGGGCGACATGAGCGTGACCGAGGACGTCCAGCGCTGCGTGGCCGCCACCCTGGAGCGGTTCGGGAAGATCGACATCCTGGTCACCTGCGCGGGCAGCTCGCCCGGCGGCCTGCTGGAGGACCTGACCGAAGAGCAGTGGATGTCCAGCCTCAACCTCAAGTTCATGGGCTACGTCCGCTCGGTGCGCGCGGTCATCGGCCACATGCGCGAGCGGGGGGAAGGCGCCATCGTGCTCGTCGTCGGCAACGACGGCCTGAAGCCCAGCTACTGGGAGATGACCGCGGGGGTGGCGAACGCCGCCGACATCAACTTCGCGTCCTCGGTCGCCGAGCAGTACGGGCGCCATGGGGTGCGCATCAACACGGTCAACCCGGGGCCGGTGAACACCGACCGCTGGGACACGCTGGAGAAGGCGTTCGCCCGCGACAAGGGGGTGTCCCAGGAGCGCGCGCACGAACTGGCCGAGCGCTCCATCCCCTTCGGCCGCATCTGCGAGCCGGGCGAGGTCGCGGCGCTGGTGGCCTTCCTCGCCTCGCCCCGGGCCGGCTTCATCAACGGCGCCCACATCCCCATCGACGGGGCCCAGCGCAAGGCGGTCATGGATCAGTGAGCGGTTCGCAGATGACATTCACCGGTTCCGGGGTGGGCGTGACGACCACAGCGCCCACCAGCATGGTTAGGCAGTACAGGCGGTAGGGGAGGGTTTGCCATGGCTGATGCTCAAGGTGCCGGGGTTGCCGTCTCGGGCGGCGAGGCCGGATCGCATCCGCTGCAGATCGAGGCGAACGGCATCAACGTCATCACCGATGCCGAGCGCAAGGGGCATCCGCGCGATCTGTTCTGGCCGTGGTTCGCGGCCAACATCTCGGTCCTCGGCCTGAGCTACGGGGCCTTCCTGCTGGCATTCGGGATCTCGTTCTGGCAGGCGGTCATAGTCGGCCTGGCCGGGATCGTCATCTCGTTCCTGCTGTGCGGGTTCATCGCGATCGCCGGCAAGCGCGGATCGGCGCCGACGATGGTGCTGAGCAGGGCGGCGTTCGGCGTCCGCGGCAACAAGCTGCCGACGGTCATCTCCTGGCTGCTCACGGTCGGCTGGGAGACCATCCTGATGATCCTGGCGACGCTGGCGATCGCCACCGTCTTCGGCCACCTCGGCTGGCCCAGCGGCACCGCCACCAAGGTCGTCGCGATGATCGTGGTGGTGGCGCTGACCATCTTCGGCGGCGTGATGGGCTTCGACCTGATCATGCGGATGCAGACGGCCATCACGATCGTCACCGGGGTCCTGACGATCATGTTCATCATCCTGGTGGCGGGCAAGATCCACTGGTCCGCGGTCTCGGCGCTGCCGGGCGGCTCGGCGGAGGCGCTCATCGGCGGCCTGGTGTTCATGATGACCGGCTTCGGGCTCGGGTGGGTCAACGTGGCCGCCGACTACTCGCGTTACCTGCCACGCAGGTCCTCGAGCACCGGGGTGGCCGGCTGGACGACCTTCGGCGGCGCGGTGGCCCCGGTCGTGCTGCTCATCTTCGGGCTGCTGCTGGCCGGCTCCTCGAAGGGGCTGAGCACGGCGATAGGCGCCGACCCGATCGGGGCGCTCGCCGTCCTGCTGCCGACCTGGTTCCTGATCCCGTTCGCCATCGTGGCCGTGCTCGGCCTCATCGGCGGCGCGGTGCTGGACATCTACTCCTCGGGCCTGGCCCTGCTCTCGCTGGGGCTGCGGGTGCCCCGCTACGTCGCGGCACTGATCGACGGCACGGTGATGACCCTCGGCACGATCTACGTGGTGTTCATCTCCGGCAACTTCTTCGGCGAGTTCGAGGGCTTCCTGATCACCCTCGGGGTGCCGATCGCCGCCTGGTGTGGCGTCATGCTCGCCGACATCGCGCTGCGCAAGCGCGACTACGCCGAGCCCGAGCTGTACGACCCGGCCGGCCGCTACGGCGACGTCCGGTGGCTCCAGGTCGGGGTGGTCATCGTCGCCACCGTGGTCGGCTGGGGCCTGGTGACCAACACCTTCGCGAGCTGGCTCAGCTGGCAGGGTTACCTCCTCGGCCCGTTCGGCCTCGGCGGGAAGAGCGGCGCCTGGGCCTACGCCAACCTGGGCGTGCTCGTGGCGCTGGTGCTCGGGTTCGTCGTGACCTGGCTGTTCGGCCGGTCGGCCGTGCGGGCCCAGGAAGTGGCGCCGCGGGAGCCAGCCGCCGCCCAGACATGACCAGCCCGGCGAGCCCGGCCAGCCCGGGGGGCGCTGCGGGGGAGCGGCAGGCGACGCTCGCGGTCATCGACATGCAGCGGGTGTTCGGTGAGAGCGACAGCCCCTGGTTCACGCCCAGGTTCGCCGAGATCGTGGGCCCCATCCAGCGGCTCGTCGACGCCTACCGGCCGCGGGTCGTCTTCACCAGGTTCGTGGCCCCCGCCGTCCCCGCCGGGGCGTGGCGCCGTTACTACGAGCTCTGGCCGTTCGCGCTGCAGCCCCCCGATGCGCGGATCTACGAGCTCGTGGACGAGTTCGCTGATGAGCCGGGCCCGACGGTGGACGCCACGACCTTCGGCAAAGTGGGCGACCAGCTGTACGCGCTGACCGGGGGCGGGCGGCTGGTGCTGGCCGGTGTCTCCACCGACTGCTGTGTCCTGTCGACCGCGCTGGCGGCCGCCGATGACGGGGTCCACGTCCAGGTGGTCGCGGACGCGTGCGCGGGCCTCAACGACGAGACCCATGCCAAGACGCTGGACATCCTGCGCCTCTACAGCCCGCTGGTGGAGGTGGTGAGCCTGGCCGAAGCCATCGGGCAGGCGCCCCGCTCCGCGCCCGCGCCCTGATGCATGAGCCCGGCGGGCGGCAGCGGCTGCCCGCGCGTGCGCTCGGGGCCCTGTACGGGCTGGCGGCCGGCGATGCGCTGGGCATGCCGACGCAGGCGTGCTCCCGGCCTGACATCGTGTCGCGGTACGGCAGCCTGCTGGGCGCCTTCGAGCCGGGGCCGCCGGGTCATCCGCTGGCCGCCGGGCTGCCAGCGGGCACCGTCACCGACGACACCGAGCAGGCGGTGCTGCTGGCACGCCTGGTCATCGAGGGCCGCGGCGAGGTCGACCCGGCCGCGCTGGCGGACCGCCTGCTGGCCTGGGAGGAGTCGATGCGCGCCCGCGGCTCGCTCGACCTGCTCGGCCCGTCCACCCGGCGGGCGCTCAGCGCGGTCGCCGCCGGGGCCGGCGCCGAGGACCCCGGCCGGTATGGCAGCACCAACGGCGCCGCGATGCGGATCACACCGGTGGGCATCGCGACCCCATCCGGCGATCGTGGCCTGCTGGTGGACCGGGTGGTGGCGGCCAGCAAGGTGACGCACAACACCGGGATCGCGCTCGCCGGCGCGGCGGCCGTGGCGGCGGCGGTCAGCGCCGGGGTCGACGGTGCCACGGTCGGCGACGCTGTCCGGCTCGGCGCGGCCGCGGCGGCCGCGGCCGCCCGGCGCGGGCACTGGGCGGCGGGCGCGGATGTGGCATCGCGGATCGGATGGGCGGCCGGGCTGGTCACCGGGCTCGGCCCGGAGCAGGCCATGGACGTGGTCTACCGGCTGGTGGGATCGAGCCTGGCCACCCAGGAGTCGGTGCCAGCGGCGTTCGCGATGGCGGCGGCGAGCCCGGCCGACCCCTGGCTCGCCTGCCGGATGGCCGCCTCGCTGGGAGGTGACTGCGACACGATCGCCGCCATGACCGGGGCGATCTGCGGCGCCTGTCACGGGGTGGCGGCATTTCCCGAAGACGCGCGGTCCACGGTGGCGCGGGTGAACGACCTCGGGCTGGAGGCGCTGGCGGCCGGCCTGCTGGAGGTGCGGGCCGCGGCCGCCTCCCGGGCGGGCGGCGACGCGTCCCGGGCCGAAGGCGATGCGGCACGGTAGCCGGCGGCCGCCCGCTGGCGAGCCCGGCCGGTTCGGCCGGCTGCTCCACCTCGGCAACGTGGTCGTGGACGTCGTGCTGGCGGTGCCCGCGCTCCCCGAGCGGGGCGGCGACGTGCTGGCGGGCCGGGCGGAGACGGCGGCCGGCGGGGGCTTCAACGTGCTGGCCGCTGCCGCGCGGCAGGGCCTGCGGACCGCCTATGCGGGCGCCCACGGCACCGGCCCGTTCGCCACCCTGGCCCGGGCCGCGCTGGCCAGCGAGGGCGTCGATGTCATCCAGCCGGCCAAGGCCGGCCTGGACACCGGCTTCGTGCTCACCCTGGTGGAGGCCAGCGGCGAGCGGACCTTCGTGACCAGCCGCGGCGCCGAGGCCACGCTGACCGCCGCCGATCTCGACCGTGTCAACCCGGCCGCGCGCGATGCGGTGTATCTGTCCGGCTACAGCCTGGTTCACGACAGCAACCGGGCCGCGCTGCTCGGCTGGCTGCCGCGGCTGGGCGGCGGCAACCTGATGTTCTTTGATCCCGGCCCGCTGGTGGGGGCCATCCCGGCCGGCGCGCTCGCCACCGTGCTCGACCGGGCGGACTGGCTGACCTGCAATGCGCGGGAGGCCGCCATCCTCACCGGCGCCGCGGATCCGCGGGCCGCGGCGGCCACGCTCGCCGGCCGGGCCAGCCGGTCCCAGGTGCTGGTCCGCACCGGCCCGGACGGCTGCCTGATCGGCCGGCCGGGCGCCGGGGTGGTGCACGTCCCCGGGTTTGCGGTGCGGGTTCGGGACACCAACGGTGCCGGTGACGCCCACACCGGGGTCTTCATCGCCGCGCTGGCGGCGGGCGCGGCCGGGACCGCCGCCGCCCGCAGCGCGAACGCGGCAGCCGCGCTCGCGGTCACCAGGCGCGGCCCGGCCACCGCGCCGACCCAGGACGAACTGGCCCGGTTCCTCGCCACCGCCTGAGATCCGCGGCAGGCCCAGAGAGAAGGGAGCCGCTGCCTCGCCTGCTACTCGGCGGACATAAGTGATCACGCTCACGGGCAGTCTGGGCAGGCAGTTTGCCGCAGCTACAACGCCTGGAGGACGATCGCGCGCAGGTCGCTGTCGCTCAGTGCGGCGGGATTGCCCTGCATGCTGCTTGACCTGGCGGCCTTGGCGGCGATGTCACCGGTGTGCTCCGGCCGGACGCCGAACGCTGCCAGGCCGGGCACGGCGAGCAGGGTGACGGTCTCGCGGATCCAGGCGAGGCCGTCCTCGACGGATGCGGCGGGGTTCCCGGTCAGCAGCCGGGCCGCCTCGGCGTACCGGTCCAGGGCAGGCTGGCCCGGCGGCCCGGACCGCAGCGCCGCCACGTTGGCCTCGATCACCGGCGCCAGCAGCGCGGCGCAGGCCATGCCGTGCGGCACGGCCGCGGTGCCGCCGATGACACCGGCCAGGCCGTGGACGGCACCCAGCTTCGCGTTGGCCAGCGCCATCCCGCCTAGCAGGCTGCACATGGCCATATCCGCCCGGGCCGCCAGGTCGCTGCCGTCGGCATACGCGGCGCGCAGGCCTGCCGCGGCCCGGCGCAGCCCCTCCCGGGCCAGGCCGTCGGTCAGCGGGTTCGCCCGGACGGAGACGAACGGCTCCAGGCACTGGGTCAGCGCGTCCAGGCCGCTGGCCGCGGTGACCGGCGGCGGGCAGGACACGGTGAGTTCGGGGTCGACGAGCGCGACCCTGGGGATCATCAGCGTGCTGCGCAGGCTCGCCTTGAGCTGGTGCGCCGGTGAGGCGAGCACGGCGTTGGCGGTCACCTCCGCCCCGGTGCCAGCGGTGGTGGGCACGGCCACGCAGGGCACGGCCGGCTGGCCGATCTTGCGGCCGGACCCGACGACCTCCAGGTAGTCGAGCGGGTCGCCGCCGTTGCCCAGCAGCATGGCCACGGCCTTGCCGAGATCGATGACGCTGCCGCCGCCGATCGCGGCGACCACATCGGCGCCGTGCCCGCGCCCGGCGGCCACCCCGGCCCGGGCGAGCTCGACCGTGGGCTCGCCGGCCACCGGGAACACCTCAGTCGGCAGGTCCAGCCCGGCCAGCAGCCCGGCGTGGCGGGCGGGGTCCGCGCCGGTGCACACCAGCACCCGGGAGCCGAGCCCGGCGAGAACCTCCGGCAGCTCTGCCGCCCGGCCGGCGCCGGCCATGATCCGGCCGGCGGTGGCGAACTCGAAGGCCACTGGCGTCACGGCGGGCCGGGTGGCCCGGCCGTGCCAGGTGGGCCGGGTGGCCCGGCCGCCCAGCCCTCGCTGGCCGCCGGGAACAGCGCGGTGTACTTCTCCGACGCCCGCGGCTCCGCCATCATCTCCGCGACCGCGTCGCGCCAGGCCGCGTAGTGCGGCGTCAGCTTGTGCGCCGCCGGGGCCTGTTCGTCACGGTAGACCTCCACCAGGACCACATGAGCGTGGTCCGCCTGGTCCTGGATGACGTCGAACCGCAGCACACCGGGCTCGGCCAGCGATGCCTGCGCGTTCACCAGCGTGGCGGCCAGGAAATCCCCGATCCGCTCCGCCCGGACCCTGGCGTGAACGTGAACGACCAGCATGTGCCCATCCTGCTACACGGCCCCCGGCCCAGCCGCTATACGGTGCCCCGCCCGCTGCGTGTTCCCGAGTTCGTGTGCTCAAAGGGCTGTCGCAGGGGACTTTGCTGGAAGTTCGTCAGGCGGGCAGCAGCGCCACGCCATAGTCGTCAAAGCGTTTATCGCGCGTCATGATCGTGAGTCCTTCCGCGAACGCCTGAGCTATCAGCATGCGGTCGAAAGGATCTTCATGATGGCGGGGAAGCTGCCCTGCCGCGATGCCGTGAGCGATGCTTATCGGCAACGGCTCCAACCCACCTGCCTGTATCTGCTGCTCAAGATCATCGGGTGCGGTGAGTTTCCCCAGCGCCTTCTTGATCGAGATCTCCCACGCGCTCGCCGCGGACACCACGACCAGGTTGGCCGGATCCGCGATGGCATCCCGCGCCTGGGGGGTCAGGGCTTCATCGGCTAGCCACCAGAGCAAGGCGTGCGTGTCCAGCAGGAGCCTCACGGCCGCTCTCCTTGGAAGGCGGCTTCGATCTCGGCTGGCAGTTCGTCGAAATCGGTGCTGATACTGACCCGGCCGCGCCATCCGCCAGGCACCCGCCGGCGTGACGGCGAATCGGCCAAGGGCATGAGACGCGCGACCGGGCGGCCTGCTCGGGCGATGACGATCTCCTCGCCCGCGGCGGCGCGATCCAGCAACTGCGACAAGTGAGTCTTGGCTTGGTAGACGTTCACGCTTTCGGGCATAAGGTCAGTCTAGCACATTTGTGGTCTAGTCTAGTCAAGTCAACATCAGCCTTGAATGAGCAGCGCAGCGGGCTGTCCGGTGTGACCGGCGCAACGGTGGGCCTGACCGGGGACCCGCTGCGTCATAGGCGTCCATGACAACACAGGGAGCGTGCTGAAAGGCACAATCCGGCTTCCGCTGACCAGAGTCGGCGCCTGATTGTTGGGCGGACCACCTGCCTGTGATGCCATGCCCGGTGGCCCCGCCCGGGGGGCGGCAGGCTCACTGCCGGAAGGCTTCGGTGGTCGCGGTTCGCTCTTCCCACATGCGCGCCGCATCTGGGTTCGGCCACTGCCGGCTGAACTCGCGATAGCGCCGGCAGATGCGCAGCATCGCCGCCTTCCGCTCGGGCCAGGCCGGGCGGTCACCGTAGCCAGCGAACAGTTCACCCAGGTGAGGCCGGGCTGCGCGATGATGCATGCGCACGATCCACTCGGCCCAGGCGAGATCCTCGACGGCTGAGCCGCGATGGCACCATTCCCAGTCGACTACCGCCAGCGCCTCCCGGGCATCGCTGCTGAGCAGCGGGTTCTGCGGGCCGAAGTCACCATGCACGATCACCTCGCCGCTGCCGGGCAGGCCGGGAACGGTGGCCGGGTCGATGCCGGACAGGCGCCGCCGCAACTGGCCACACAAGCCCAGCACGGCTGGCGCGTGACGGCTGTCCGCCAGCGCCTCCTGCCCGTGCCAGCCGGCTACGGCCTGGACATGAAGCTCACCGTCTCCGCCCGGCACGATGGCTGGCACCGGAAACCGGCCCGCCAGCCCGCTGAGTGCGGCACGCTCCACCCGCAACCGCTGCCGCGCGGCGGGACCGAGATACGACTTGCCCACGACGTCGGCACGCAGCGTGGTCACGTTGGTGTACCCGTGCGGGAGCTTCAGCCCGCCCGCCGCTGGTGTCTCGACCAAATGCTTCCCTGTCTAGCCCTGCCCCGGCGCCTGCACTGCGCCCACCCTGCCTACAGCATGCTGTGGCCTGTGAGCCGAGCCGTGTTGCGGGCTCAGTATTCAAAGGGTGCCCTGTGCCGCCGCGGTCGGCGCCGGGGATGCGGCATGCAGCTCGTGGACGTACCTGCTGCCACGCAGCAGCGACGCCACGGCTGCGATCAGGCAGGCCGCGATCGCGAAGTCGAACGCGATGGCCAGCCCGTGCTGGAACGCCGGGGAGATCAGCGAGGGGAAGAAGGTGTGGCCGGTGAGGTAGGCGGCATGGCTGGCGGGCAGCTTGCTGATGGTGTGCCCCAGCAGCGTCTGCACCGGGTTGTAGCCGAGCAGGGCGGCGAACATGATCGCGACCGGCGGCAGCGCGGCCACCCGGGCCGCGTCCGCCGATGGCACGCCCTGGGCGATCAGGCCATGGCTGAGCGCGCCCGGCAGGGACGAGGCCAGGCCGAGGATGATCAGCGTGAAGAAGATGCCGATGGACAGCACCATGGCGGAGTTCTGGAACGTCGCGCTCATGCCCGCGCCGACGCCTCGCCGCTCGGCCGGGAGGCTGTTCATGATGCCGGCCCGGTTCGGGGAAGCGAACAGTCCCATGCCGATCCCGTTGAGCAGCAGGATGCCCGCGAACTGCCAGTAGGTGAAGTCGACCGGCAGCAGTTCGAGCAGCGCGAAGGAGATGGCCGCCAGCACCATGCCGCCGGTGGCGAACGGCCGGGCGCCGTACCGGTCGGACAGCCAGCCGGAGACCGGCCCGGCGACCAGGAAGCCGACGGTCAGCGGGAGCATGGCGATGCCGGCCCACAGCGGCGTCTGGCTGAAGCTGTAGCCGTGGATGGGCAGGTAGATGCCCTGCAGCCAGATGATCAGGATGAACATCAGGCCGCCGCGGCCCAGGCCCGACAGCAGGCTGGCCAGGTTGCCCGCGGTGAACGGGCGGATCCGGAAAAGATCGAGGCGGAACATCGGCTCGGCGACCCGGGTCTCGATCACACAGAAGATCGCGAGCACCGCCAGCCCGCCGCCGATCAGGCCGAGCACCAGCGGGCTGGTCCAGCCCATCGTGTGCCCGCCGTAGGGCTGGATGCCGTAGGTGATGCCGACCAGGACGGCGATCAGGCCGGCGGCGAAGGTCAGATTGCCCGCCCAGTCCAGCCGGGCTGGCCGGCGGATGCCCCGCTCCTGGAGTTTCAGATACGACCAGATCGCGCCGAGCACCCCGAACGGGACCGACACCAGGAAGACGTAGCGCCAGCTGATCGGGCCGAGCAGGCCGCCGAGCACCAGGCCGATGAACGAGCCGGCGATCCCGGCCACCTGGTTCAGCCCGAGCGCGAGGCCACGTTCGTCGTGCGGGAAGGCGTCGGTGAGGATCGCGCTGGAATTGGCCATCAGCATGGCCCCGCCGACTCCCTGGCCGATCCGCATCCCGATCAGCCACCAGGCGGCGGCGGTGCCGTGCATCCAGGTCAGCGACAGCATGATGGAGAACGCGGCGAAGATCGCGAACCCGAGGTTGAACATCTTGACCCGGCCGAACATGTCGCCCAGCCGCCCGAAGCTGACCACCAGCACGGCGGTGACCACCAGGTATCCCATGATCAGCCACAGCAGCAGGCTGGTGTTACCCGGCTGCAGCGGGTTGACGCCGATGCCGCGGAAGATGTCCGGCAGCGCGATCAGCATGATGGAGGCGTTGATGGTGGCCATCAGCATGCCGAGCGTGGTGTTGGACAGCGCGATCCACTTGTAATGGACCCCCGTCCCCGGCTGGCTGGCGCCGCCGCGGGCAGGGCCGGTGCGGCTGGCGCGGGCGGGTCCTGGCGTGTATGTCCTCGCGGGAGCGGACGGCACGGGTGTTCCTCCATGATCGGCGCTGGCCGCCAGCGCGGGTCGTCCCGCGGCCGGGGCCCGTGGCGGGGAAGTTGGTAGTTGCTTAATGCAAACTAACTTAGCCGATGGGCTATTCCCCGCCGCGTGCGGGCCGGCCTGCCACGGCCGCCCCTCGGTAGGATCATTCACCAGGCGCGCAGCCGTGGTCATCGGGCGCCCGCCGGCGGGCACGGCATCGGAGGCTGGCCGATGGAGCTGATCGTTGAAGATGCCGTCGTGGTCACCATGGCCGCGGGCACCGGCCCGGCCCGGTCCATGCTGGTCCGCGACGACCGTATCGTCGCCGTCGGGCCGCCCGATGAGATCCATGCCGTGGCATCGCCGGCCGCCGCGGTGGTCCGGCTCGACGGCGCGGCCGTCGTCCCTGGGCTGATCGACGCGCACTGCCATATCGCCGACATCGGCTACCTGGCTGCCGGGGCCGACTGCAGCCAGCCGTCCGCACCGGGGATCCCGGCGATCCAGGCGCGCCTGCGGGAAGCCGCGGGCAAGACGCCGGAGGGCTCCTGGGTGACCGGGAGCGGATATGTGGAGTACAAGCTGCGCGAGGGCAGGCATCCGACCCGGGCAGATCTCGACGAAGCCGTGCCGGACCGTCCGGCGGTGCTGTACCACACCTCACTGCACGCCTGCGTCCTCAACACGGCCGCGCTGGCCGAAGCCGGTTTCGAGGACGGGCAGCCCGACCCGCCGGGCGGTGCCTTCGGCCGCGACCGCGAGGGCCGGCTCGACGGCGTGGTGTACGAGGGCCCCATGTTCGCGCTGCTCGAGCGCAACCTGCGGCATGACCTCGCCCGCATGGGCGCTGGCCAGCGCGCCAGGCTCATCGCGGGCGCGGGGCGGTACCTGGCGGAGCTCGGCGTGACCGCGGCCTGCGACGCGGACCTGCGCCGCGACACCTACGCCGCCTTCGCCGAGGCGGACGCGGGCGGCGCCCTCAGCCAGCGGATCTACGGGCTGGTCGTCCACGACGAGGTGGACTGGCTCATCGCGTCCGGCCTGCGGGGCCGCCGCTCGGACCGGCTGGCGGCCGAGGCCGTCAAGATCTGGTCGGACGGCGGGATGAGCAGCCGGACCGCGGCCATCCACGGCACCTACCCCGTGCCGCCGTATGGCTCCGGCATCCTGTACTTCGAGCGCGGCGAGCTGACCGAGCTGGTCCGTGATCTCGATGCCCGCGGGTTCCAGGTCTGCATCCACGCCCAGGGGGACCGGGCCATCGAGACGGTCCTCGACTGCTATGCCGCGGTCCTGGCCGGGTCCCCGGCCAACCCGCGCCGGCACCGCATCGAGCACGGCGGCGCGATGTACCCGCCGCTGATCTCCCGGGCCGCGGAGCTCGGGATCGTGGTCGTGAGCCAGCCCGGGTTCTTCTCCACCCTGGGCGACGGGTTCGTGGAGGCCTTCCCCGACCGCAGCGATCAGCTCTACCCCTTCGCGTCCTGGCAACGCGCTGGCATCACCGCCGCCGGATCGTCCGACGCGCCCGTCATCACCGCCAGCCCGCTGATCGGCATCCGCGATGCGGTCCTGCGCCGCACCGCCGGGGGCCACGTGCTCGGCCCGGGGGAGCGCATCGGAGTCAGGGACGCGCTTGCGCTCTACACCCGTGCGGCCGCCTTCGCCATGCACCGGGAGGACGAGATCGGCTCGCTCGAGCCCGGCAAGCTCGCCGATTTCACCGTCCTGGACGCCAACCCGCTCGAAACAGATGCAGAACGGATCGGCGGCATCCGGGTCCTGGCCACGGTGATCGACGGCACGCCGGTCTACCAGTCCGGGCCCATCTTCCCCGGCTGACCCTGGCCGCGGCCCAGACGGCCGCACCCACCGCACACCCACCGGCCCGCGGCCGCGTCGGGCGGCACCCGGGGCGCCGGACGGAGCCGGATGAGGCCGCTATGTCAGGGCAATTTGACTGCCCCGCTGGGCATAACTGCGATGAGAGCAGCGAACCGCCCACTGCGCCCGGCGTCAGCGCGCTGACCGGGCGGGGCGCGGATCCGGGGCAAGGAGCGGCAGGGAGCACGGCATGACCGACACCGCGGCGGGGCCGGCCGGGACGGGCCCCGGCCTGGCCGTCCTGGACACGATCCAGCAGCGGGTGCTGTGGCTGGCGACCCGCATCGTCGACGCCGCCAACCACGACCGCGACACCGGTGACGGCGTCAAGGTCGGCGGCCACCAGGCCTCCAGCGCCAGCCTGGTGACCGTCATGACCGCCCTGTACTTCGCGCACCTGGACGCCGCGGACAAGGTCAGCGTGAAGCCGCACGCCTCGCCCACCTTCCACGCCATCCAGTACCTGCTCGGCAACCTGGACCGCGCCTACCTGCCGATGCTGCGGGCGTTCGGCGGGCTGCAGTCCTACCCGAGCCGCACCAAGGACCCCGACACCGTTGACTTCTCCACCGGGTCGGTGGGCCTCGGCGCCGCGGCGCCGCTGTTCGCGGCGGCGGCCCGCCGCTATGTGGACGCCCATTTCGGCGCCAGGCCCCGCAGCCGGTTCGTGGCGCTGATCGGTGACGCCGAACTGGACGAGGGCAACATCTGGGAGGCGGTCTCGGACCCGGCGACCGACGGCCTGGGCAACGTGCTGTGGATCGTCGATGTGAACCGGCAGTCGCTGGACCGGGTGGTGCCCGGCATCCGGATCGCCCAGTGGGAGCAGCAGTTCACCGGCGCCGGCTGGCATGTGGCCGAGGCCAAGTACGGCCACCGGCTGCAGGCGGCGTTCGCGCGCCCGGGTGGGCAGGTGCTCCGGGCGTGGATCGATGCGATGCCGAACGAGCATTACCAGTCGCTGTTCGGGCTGCCGCCGCAGGCGGTCAGGCAGCGGTTCCTCGAAGGCGCCCCGGACGAGGTGCGCGATTTCTGCGCCGGGATCACCGGCGACGGCGAGTTCGCCGGCCTGGTCACCGACCTGGCCGGGCATGACTTCCGCTCGCTGCTGGAGGCCTTCGGTGAGTGCGACGCCGAGAAGGACCGGCCCAGCGTGGTGTTCGCCTACACCGTCAAGGGCTGGGGCCTGCCCATCGCCGGGAACCCGCGCAACCACTCCGCGCTACTCTCCACCGCCCAGATCGACCAGATGCGGGAACGGCTGGGCCTGACCCTGGCCAGCGAATGGGACCGGCTCGACCCGATGACCACGGCCGGGCAGTGGGTGGCGGCCCGCCGCGAGCACCTGGCCCGTGCGCCGCGGCGCGGTTCGCCGGCCGTGGCCGTGCCCGATTCCGCTGGCCTGCGCGCCGGCCGGCCGATCTCGACCCAGGAGGCGCTCGGCCGGATCCTCGTCGGCCTGTCCAGGGACGAGGCCGTCGCGCCCTTCCTGGTCACCACGGCGCCGGACGTCGCCACCTCCACCAACCTGGCCGGCTTCATCAACCGCACGGGCGTGTTCAGCCCGGCCCCGCGCCGCTCGTGGAGCGAGGATGCCGCGCTGAAGTGGTCCGAGGGCCCCGAGGGCCAGCACATCGAGCTGGGCATCAGCGAGATGAACCTGTTCCTGCTGCTCGGCCAGCTCGGCCTGGCCTGGGACCTGTCCGACCAGCCGCTGCTCCCGGTCGGCACCGTGTACGATCCGTTCGTGCTGCGGGGGCTG
>DATIXO010000158.1:0-2319 GCA_035518495.1 Streptosporangiaceae bacterium | reverse complement strand
ACGGCATCCCCCGGCCGCGGCTCTAGCGCGATCATGACGGCATCGGTCAGTGCGTCGGCCGCGCCGGGGTGGACCTGCCAGAAGACGCCCGCGCTGACCCGCCAGTCCCGCCCGGCGGCGCGCTGGCTCAGGTAGGCCCGGCCGCGCACGGGGGTCAGGCGACGCCCGGCCCGGGTCAGCACGGCGTCAGCCCCGGGGATGTCTGGCCGGGCCGATCCCGCCGGACCGCCGCCGGACCGGCTGATGATCACGGCCCGCTCCCCCGAACCGGCCGAGGTCAGGGCCTCGACCGACGACGTGGCCGGCCACCGCCGGGCGGGCACGCCGAGGTCGGCGAGGCCGGGATGCGCGATCAGGCACTCGCCGATGTCGATCACCTCGTGTGAGCGGTGCGCGCGCAGGCCGGCCACCCCGTCCGGCCGCACCGCGAACTGCACGCGGGTCCGCCAGCCCAGGCCCGCCCCTGGCTCCTCGTCACCGGGCAGCGGCTCGACGATGATCTCGCGGTCGAGGCCTGCCAGCCGCCTGAGCTGCTGGCGGACCACGACGGCTTTGAGTGATCGCTGGGCGGGCAGCGCCGCGTGCTGCCAGTCGCAGCCGCCGCAGCGGCCCGGGCCGGCGTGCGGACAGGGCGCCTCGACCCGGTCCGGTGACGGCGTCAGGATCTCCACCGCTTCCGCGCGGGCCAGCCGCGACGTGACCTCGGTGACCCGGGCGCGGACTGTCTCGCCGGGCAGCGCGTGCCGGACGAAGACCACAGGCCCGTCATCGGGCCGGGCCACGCACCAGCCGCCATGGGCCACGTCGACGATCGTCAGCTGGATCAACTGACCCTTCTGGTAGGCCACCGGGAACGCCGGAACGTGGCCGGCGCGGGCGATCGGCGATGTCAACGCGCGCTCCTTCCTGAGTCGGGCAGAAAATCCCGCGCCTTCCAGGCAGGGAGGAGGCCAACTGAGGGCATACCTTTGTGGTGCTGGTGTGGTGGCGAGGCGCCGCTTTGCTCAGTGACCTGCTCATCGTGGGAGGACGGTCGTGCACATCGTAATCATGGGCTGCGGTCGGGTCGGGTCGACTCTCGCCCACATACTCGAGGACCGGGACAGTACCATCGCGGTCATCGACCGGGATCCGGAGGCATTCCGCAGGCTCAGGTCGTCGTTCAAGGGCGACAAAATCACAGGCATCGGCTTCGACCGGGCCGTCCTCATTCAGGCGGGCATCGAGAACGCCGATGCTTTCGTCGCGGTCAGCAGCGGCGACAACTCCAACATCATCTCGGCCCGGGTGGCCCGCGAGACGTTCAACGTGGAGCGCGTGGTGGCCAGGATCTACGACCCGCGCCGGGCCGAGGTCTACGAGCGACTCGGCATCCCCACCGTGGCCACGGTGCGCTGGACCGCCGACCAGATGCTTCGCAAGATCGTCCCTGAAGGCGGCGAGCCGCTCTGGCGCGACCCCACCGGCAAGATCGTGCTGACCGAGGTGGGATTCTCGCCGGCCTGGATCGGCGAGCAGGTGAAATCGCTCGAGAGCAGCACGATGAGCCGGATCGCCTTCATCGACCGGCTGGGTCAGGCGTTCGTGCCCGAACCGGGCACGGCCCTGCAGGAAGGGGATGTGCTGCACGTCATGGCCAGGGAGAGCGACCTGGACAGGATCACGGCGGCCTTCGCCACCCGGGGAGGCGGGCACTGATGCGTATCGCGATCGCGGGGGCCGGGGCGGTGGGTCGCTCCATCGCCGGCGAGCTGCTGGAGAACGGGCACGAGGTGCTGCTCATCGACAATTCGCCCAAGGCCATCAAGGTGGATAGCGTGCCCAGGGCCGAGTGGCTGCTCGCCGACGCGTGCGAGATCAGCTCGCTGGACGACGCAGCGCTGCAGCGCTGCCAGGTGGTGATCGCCGCGACCGGCGACGACAAGGTGAACCTGGTCGTGTCCCTGCTGGCCAAGACCGAGTACGGTGTACCGCGCGTCGTGGCCCGGGTGAACCACCCGGGCAACGAGTGGCTGTACAACGAGTCCTGGGGCGTCGACGTCGCCGTGTCCACCCCGCGACTGCTTTCCGCCCTGGTCGAGGAGGCGGTCAGCGTCGGTGACCTGGTGCGGCTGATGACGTTCGGGCAGAGCGAGGCGAGCCTGGTCGAGCTGACCATGCCGGACGACGCGCCACTGGTCGGCCAGCGCGTGGGCGGCATCGACTGGCCCGCCGACACGTCGCTGGTGGCCATCTTGCGCGAGGGCCGGGTACTGGTCCCGCACCCGGATGACCCGCTACAGGCCGGCGACGAGCTCTTCTTCGTGACCAGCGAGGACG
>DATIXO010000157.1:0-33194 GCA_035518495.1 Streptosporangiaceae bacterium | reverse complement strand
GCCCGCATCGTGGACGGCCGGCCAGAGGGCGGCGGCTACGCCGACGCTTATGAGATCATCTGCTGCGATTGCGGTGACGATCCGGACCTGGATTACCGTGAGGTCTCACCGAAGCTTCAGCTGGTCCGCGGCCCCTACCCGATCGCGGCCGGCGCTGCCGCCTACCAGCGGCACGTCAGGCTGCACCGGCAGCTGGCACGCGCCACCGGGATCAAGGCCGCCATCGCCCTGCTCTTGGGCGCCTACCTGGCAAGCAGCGGCCTGATCCGCCCAAGCTGACCGCCAGCGCGGCCGCCGCCAGCCCCGCCATCTGGACCGTCCTGGCGCAGTGAGATCCTCCGGCGCCGCCCGTGGCGGCACAATGACTCGGGCAGCCATCACCGCGAAAGCCAGGGCTCCTGCTAGAGCGCCGGTCAAGTTGCTGGATGGGACTGATGGGCGGTGGCGGATCGCCCGCAAGGCCGCTGAAGACCAGATGAGCCCGGCCGCGGACCCCGATGCCCGGTACACCCGCAAGTCCCCACCCGGGCCGCCGCGACAGCTACCGCGCCCACGTGGCCGATGAGCAGCTGGCCAAGGCCGCCGGGGCCAAGAGCTGTGACCCGGCTGCCGCAGAAAAGTCCATGGCCCGCAAGGCCGCCGCCGAAGACACCCAGGGCACAGCCACCGGCGGCGGACACGACCGCGACGGCGCTGACGGCAGTGGCGAGCTCGCCTGCTACCGCGACCCCGGCCTACGGCACCGGAGATCTGCGGGAGGCGATCGGCCACGCCCGGGCACGCGGTGATCAACCCAAGCCGACGCAAACCGCGGCCGAGGCGGGTGCACCCTCGACGACCTCACCACCGATGACCAGCAGGACACCGTGACCTGCCCGGGACAGTGACCTGCCCGGTCACCCACTCCGAACTGGAGGATATGGGCAGCTGCTGCCTCGCGACCGGTCGATGACCGACCCGCTCCGAGTCGGCAGGGAGACCCGAGGACGGGTACCAGCGCCCAGCCACGTACCTCTCACGGCCTTGCTGATCACGAATGGAGATGCTGGCCTCTGTATAAGAATGCGATGGCGGAACTCGCTCACATCGGCAGAATCGGTAGTCCGTCGCCGGACTCCTCGGTGGCAGAGGATGGACTGGCAGCATCTGACCCTGTCGTCCATCAAGCGGAGCCGGGGAACCCGCGGGTTGAACTTCCCGGAGCCCGGCAACGTGTAGTTGGCATTCGGGGTAACCCGTGGGCCGGGTTGCCGGGGCTGGCGGGGAGAACTGTGGAGCCACTGGCGGCGGGAGACCCCCGGCAGGTGGGGCAGTACCGGCTGCGTGCCCGCCTGGGAGCGGGCGGGATGGGCCAGGTGTTCCTGGGCTACTCGCCCGCAGGCCGCGCCGTGGCGGTCAAGATCATCCACCGTGAACTGGCCCGCGACCCGGAGTTCCGCACCCGGTTCCGCCGGGAGGTCGCCGCTGCCAGGGCGGTGAGCGGCGCCTACACCGCGCCGGTTACCGCGGCCGGACCCGATGACGACCCGCCGTGGCTGGCGACCGTGTTCGTCCCCGGGCCGTCGCTGGCCGAGGCGGTCGCGGTGGCGGGCCCGCTGCCCCCGGTGTCGGTGTGGAAGCTGGCGGCCGGCCTGGTGGAGGCGCTGCAGGCGATCCATTCGGCGGGCCTGGTGCACCGGGACCTGAAGCCAGCGAACGTGCTGCTGGCCCTCGACGGGCCGCGGGTGATCGACTTCGGGATCTCCCGGGCGGCGGAGAACACCGCGATGACCTCGACCGGGATGATCGTGGGCACGCCGTCGTTCATGTCGCCGGAGCAGGCGCGGGACGCGCGGGTGGGGCCGGCCAGCGACGTGTTCTCGCTCGGCTGCGTGATCGTCTTCGCCGCCACCGGGCGGGGGCCGTTCGGCAGCGGCCCGCAGGCGACCATGCTGTACCGGGTCGTGCACGCGCCGCCCGCGCTCGACGAGGTGCCCGGCGGGCTGCGTGAGCTCGCGGCGGCCTGCCTGGAAAAGGATCCCGCGGACCGGCCGGACGTGGCGGCGCTGGTGGAGGCGACGGCCGCGGGCCGGGCGCCGGACGAAGGCGACGCGCTGACCTCGTTCTGGCCGGTGCCGGTGACCGGGCTCATCCGCTCCCACCAGGCCCGGCTCACCGCCGAGATGCGGGAACGGACACCGGGGCCAAGCGCGCCGGCCGCACCGGGCGGCTCGGTCCAGGCGACGGGCGGCACCGCTCAGCCGCCCCGCGGCACAGCTCAGCAGTCCCGCGCCACGGCCGCCGCCAAGGCAACGGCACCGGCAACGGTGCTGGCCGGAACGACGGTCGCGGTTGAGCCGGCCGGTCTGCCAGCCACGGACGGCCTGCCGGCCATGAACGCCGGGACGGCCACCGGCCCCCCGGCCGGCGGCACTCAGCCCGCCCCGCCCGTCACCCCGCCCGCGGGCCAGCCAACGGCCCTTGCCACGGTTCCCGCCCGCGCGGACGACGGCCCGGCCACCGGGCACGCCGCGGACGGTGGGCACGCCGCGGACGGTGGGCACGCCGCGGACGGTGGGCGCCCGGGGGACCACGGGCCGGCCATGCCCGCGGACTTCGTCACCGGGAAAGCACCGGCCAGCCGCGCCGGGCACGGCGTGACCCGGCGGCGGATGATCATCGGGCTCGCCGTGGTGGCGGGTGCCGGGCTGGCCGGCGCCGGCTGGGAGCTCAGCCATCAGGGCTCGCGGCAGCACCCGGCCAGCACCGGCCCGGCTGGCGCGAAGCCGGGGCACAGCAGCCCGGCGCCCCAGCCGGGCGCCTCAAGCGGGGCGGGCGCAGCGCAGGCCGGTGCGGCGGTCTGGAGCTTCGCCACCGGCGGCATGGTGACCGGGATCGCACTGGCGGCCGGCCGCGTGTTCGCGGGCAGCACCGATGGCCGGGTGTACGCGCTGCGCGCCACCGACGGACACCGGCTGTGGGACTTCCCCACCGGCGGCCCGGTCCAGTCGAGGATCGCGGCCGGCGGGGGCGCCGTCTACGCGGGCAGCAACGACGGCAAGGTGTACGCGCTGCGCGCCAGCGACGGCAGCAGGCTGTGGGACTTCCCCACCGGCGACCCGGTCCAGTCAGCGGTCGTGGCGGCCGGCGGCACCGTGTACGCGGGCAGCGAGAACCTGCTGCTGTACGCGCTGCGCGCCAGCGACGGCGCCCGGCTGTGGGGCGTTGACGTCGGCGGCGCGGGCGCGATCGCGGTGGCCGGTAACGCCGTCTACCTCGGCGGCGGCGACGCGGTGCACGCGCTGCGCGCCAGCGACGGCGCCCCGCTGTGGGACTTCCCCACCGGCATCGCCGGGGTGACGGGGATCGCGGTGGCCGACGAGACCGTCTACGCGGGCGGCGGCAACGGCGCCGTGTACGCGCTGCGCGCCAGCGACGGACACCGGCTGTGGGACTTCCCCACCGGCGGCCCGGTGCAATCGGGCATCGCGGTGGCCGGCGGCGACGTCTACGCCGGCAGCAACGACGGCAAGGTGTACGCGCTGCGCGCCACCGACGGACACCGGCTGTGGGACTTCCCCACCGGCGGCTCGGTGGCGTCGGGCATCGCGGTGGCCAGCGGGCTCGTGTACGCCGGCGGCAACGACTACATCGTGCACGCGCTGCGCGCCAGCAACGGCAGCCAGCTCTGGGACTTCGCCGCGGGCGGCCCGGTGGAATCGCAGATCGCGGTGGCGGGCGGCATCGCCTACCTCGGCAGCAACGACGGCAAGGTCTACGCGCTGAAGGGCTAAGCCTGGGCTGAGAGGCTAGGCCCGGCCCGTGCCCTCGATGCTCTTGACCTCGCCGGCGTCCCACACCGGCAGGCCCGGCGCGTAGGTGTGGACCGCCGCGGCCAGCTTGCGGAGCCGGAGCTTCTCATCGTGCAGCTCCACCACCTCACCCCACTGGTCCGGGCTCGACAGGCCCAGCGCCGCCGAGCCGGGCAGGCATTCCTGGCCGTGGCGCACGACCACCAGGCGCGAGAGCCACGTGCCCTCGTCCTCGTCGTCGTCCTCCCGGGAGCGGAACGCGACCAGGCCCGCGACCTCGGGCCACGAAACGCGCCGGGGCGGGTCCACCAGGTAGATGCCGGCGTCGCCGATCACCAGCAGTACCTGGCCGGCGACCTTGGCACGGTCCCGCAGCATGGAGATGCCGACCGGCACCGCCAGCAGCAGGAAGAACCCGAAATAGATTATTTCCTCCCAGGCGCTGTTGCCGGCCGCGTAACTGACGGAGGTCAGCGTCACCATGGAAACCCCGAAGACGTACAGGAAGATGGCGGTCCAGAACGCGCCGCGCTCACGCCGCCGCAGCACGTACCGGGTGGGGCCCGGGTAGCCCAGCTCGGCGGGGTCCTGTGGCCTCATCACGCCAGCCCTTCCGCCGGGTCAGCCGGGTGGCCGGCCGGCCTGCATCAGCAGCAGCGCGGATACGGTGAACAGGGCCAGGCCGGCCAGGCCGAACCTGAGCGCCCACGACCTGGTGCGCCGTCCGCCGCGGGCCAGTGACACCGGCATGGGATCGGCGGAGATCGCCCAGACGTCCTGGAAGGGCGCTGCCATGATGGGCTCGCCGCCCAGTTCGCCCGGCACGGCGAACACGTAGAACTGCTTTCCCGGCCGCAGGATGTCCTCCTGCACGCGGTAGCCGGAGGTCCGGCTGCCGGGGCCGGTGAAGCTCTCGAGCAGCCCCGGCGGCAGCACGCCGTCGGCGAGCAGCACACCCAGCTTCCCGCTCTGGTAATGCCACGGGTCGGCGCCCTCATCACGAATCTCGTCGACCAGCTGCAGCTCCGCGGGGTGGCCGAGGGCGTTCAGGGTGTGCTTGAGCAGCGCCGGGGCGACCAGCACGCTGCCGGTGGAGTCCCGGACCGCGAACGGCCCGGAGTCCCAGCCCCAGATCTGCTCCTCCACCAGCACATCGACCTCTTGCCACTCGTCGCTGGTGTAGCGGATCTGCTTGACCAGGAACCGCCGCAGCACCCGCATGCGGTACCAGACGCACTCCGACCCCGACAGCCGCCCGCGCAGCGGCCCGGCCGGCCCCGGCGCGCTCTCGCCATGCACATGGACAGGCTGGGCCGGGGCGCCGCCCAGGCCGCCCCCCACGTCGCCCACACCCCCCGCGCCCCCGGCGCGGACCTGCCCGCAGCCGATCTGCGGCCAGGCCGCGGCCACCCGGCCGCGGCGCGACAGCCCGTGGCTGACGACAGGAAGGATCACCGCCGCGATGACGGCGAACAGGCCAGGTATCCACAGCAGGTAGGCGGCCAGCCGCAGGACAAGCACGGCCTACCCCGCCACGCGACGGTGCGGCGTCCCCGCCACCAATGTCCCCACACCGATCCAAACGTGCCCGCGCCCGCGCCGGTTCGACCCGCCGGGGACCGGATGGGAGGCCGTGCGTCATCCTGGACGGCGACGGCCAGCGCCACACGAGATCCCGGAGTGAGCGATGTACCTGAGCCCGGCGGATGAGGACCGGCTGGCAGTATTCACGGCGGCGGAACTGGCGCGCCGCACGATCGCCCGCGGGCTGCGGCTGAACGCGCCGGAGGCGGTCGCGCTGGTGTGCGACGAGATGCACCTGGCCGCGCGGGCCGGCGGCTCGTTCGCCGACGTGCTGGCCGCGGGCCGCCGCGCCGCCGCATCGGCCGCGCTGCTGCCCGGCGTCGCGGACCTGGTGGACGAGATCCGGCTGGAGGTGCTGCTGGACGAGGGCAGCCGGCTGGTGGTGCTGCGCCAGCCCTGGGAGCCGGAGCCGGACCCGCCGGGAGCCACCCGGCACGCAGGCGAGCCGGTCGTGCTGCACGAGGGCCGGCAGCGGCAGCGGCTGACGGTGCGCAACGGATCGGCGCGGCCGGTGCGGATCTCCTCGCACTACCCGTTCTGGCGGGTGAACCAGCGGCTGGAGTTCGACCGCGAGTCGGCCCGCGGGCTCCGGCTCGACATCCCGGCGGGCTCCTCGGTGCGCTGGGCCCCCGGTGAGGTGAAAGAGGTCGAGCTCGTGCGCTACGGAGATGACGATGAGCACACCGCGTGAGGACGGGTTCGCCATGCCGGCCGAATGGGCCCCGCACCAGGCGTGCCTGATGGAATGGCCGACGCTCACCCGGGCGGCGATCTGGGGAGAGCTGTTCGAGGACGCCAAGCGCGACTACGCCACGGTTGCGCGGGCGATCGCCGCCTTCGAGCCGGTGATCATGGTGGCCGACCCGGCCCAGGCCGGCGAGGCCCATGACCACTGCGGGGCCGGCGTCGAGGTCCTGCCGGTCCCCATCGACGACTCCTGGATGCGCGACAACGGGCCGGTCTTCGTCTCCGGCCCGCAGGGCCGGCTCGCGCTCGTGCATTTCGGGTTCAACTCCTGGGGCGGGCGCTACCTGCCGTATGACCGCGACGCGCAGGTCCCGGCCGCGATCGCGGCACATCTGGGCGTCCGCCGCTACGCCGCCCCGTTCGTGCTGGAGGGCGGGTCGTTCTTCGTGGACGGGGAGGGCACGCTGCTCACCACCGAGCAGTGCCTGCTGCACCCCAACCGCAACCCGGGACTGTCCCGGGCCGGCATCGAGCAGGGGCTGCGGGACTACCTCGGCGCCGAGGTGGTCGTGTGGCTCGGGCTGGGGCACTCCGCCGACCGGGACACCGACGGCCACATCGACGGGGTCGCGCAGTACGTCCGGCCCGGCGTGGTGATGATCCAGGCGCCGCGCGAGCAGACCGACCCCGACCACGACCGCGGCCGGGACAACGCCGCCCGGGCGGCCGCGGCGACCGACGCGCGCGGCCGCCCCCTGCAGGTGATCGAGCTCGACTGCGGGTCCCCGGGCGGGATCTCGTACATGAACTTCTACCTCCCCAACGGGGGCGTGGTGGTCCCGGTCGCTGGCTCGCCGGAGGACGACGCCGCCCTGGCCCAGATCGCGGCCGTGTTCGGCGACCGGGAGATCGTCCCGGTGCCCGGCAGCACGCTGAACGAGGGCGGCGGCGGGCCGCACTGCATCACCCAGCAGGTCCCGGCGGGGTCCCTGCGGTGAGGCTGTCACGCGAGGAGTACGCGCGGCGCTTCGGGCCCACCACCGGTGACCTCGTCCGCCTCGCCGACACCGGCCTGTGGGTGCGGGTCGGCCGGGATGACGTCGGCTACGGCGACGAGCCGGTGTGGGGGTATGCGAAGAATTTCCGCTCCCGGCAGGCGCAGTTCGACCGGGCCACCCCGGACAGCGAGCTGGACATGCTGATCGCCGGGGTGGTGGTGATCGATCCGTTCCTCGGCGTGGTGAAGACCAACATCGGGATCAAGGACGGGCGGATCGCGGGGATCGGCCGGGCCGGGAATCCCGACATCACCGCGGGCGTGGAGCTGACGATCGGGCCCAGTACCTGGCCGGTCGACGGCTACGGGCTGATCGCCACCGCCGGCGGGATCGACAGCCACGTGCACCTGATCACCCCCCGGCTGGTCCCGGTGGCCCTGTCGGCCGGCATCACCACGCTGATCACCGCCGGCTTCGAGGAGCCGCCGTATGTCATGGACAAGACGCTCCGGGCGTTCGAGTTCCTCCCGGTCAACCTGGGCCTGCAGGCCAGCGCCCGCACCGAGGTCGGCGGCCAGGTCGAGCGGGTGCTGGAGGCAGGCGCCTGCGGGCTGAAGATCCACGAGGACTGGGGCGCCTACCCGGAGATCATCGACGCCACGCTGCGGCTCGCCGACGGCCACGACGTGACGGTGTGCCTGCACACCGACGGGCTGAACGAGTCGTGCGAGCTGGCGGACACCGTCGAGGCCATCGGCGGCCGGGCTGTCCACGCCTACCACGTGGAAGGGGCCGGCGGCGGCCACATCCCGGACCTGATCGGGATCACCGGCGTGCCGAACGTGGTGTGCTCCTCGACCACCCCGACCATCCCCTACGGGCTGGCGACCGCGGCGGAGCACCTGGAGATGATCCTGGCGGTGCACGGCGGGTCCGCGGGCGTGCCGGACGACGTCGACGCGGCCCTGGAGCGTATCCACCCGGCCACGATGGCCGCCGAGGGGCCGCTGCACGAGCTCGGCGCGATCAGCATCATCAACAGCGACTCCCAGGGCATGGGGCGGATCGGCGAGACGATCCGCCGGACCTGGCAGCTGGCACACGCGATGAAGCTCTGGCGCCAGGGCGCTGCCGGCCAGGGCTGGCCCGGCGGGCCGGCCGCCGGGGAGGACGACAACCAGCGCGTGCTCCAGTACCTGGCCAAGTACACCGCCGAGCCAGCGCGGGTGCACGGCATCGAGCAGGAGGTCGGGTCGCTGCGCCCGGGACGGCTCGCCGACATCGTGCTGTGGCGCCCGACGCACTTCGGCGTCCGCCCCGAGCTGGTGCTGAAGGGCGGCTGGTTCGCCTGGGGGCCGATCGGGGCGGGCAACGCCACGGTCGAGGGGGCCGAGCCCCGCCGCTACGGCCCGCACTGGGCCGGCCAGGGGACAGCCTCCGCCGCGCTGTCCACCACCTTCGTGTCCGCGGCGGCGCAGGCCGCGGGCATCGGGCGCCGGCTGGGCAGCCACCGCCGGTTCGTGGCGGTGCGCGGCACCCGGCAGGTCTCGCGCGCCGCCCTGCTGGCGAACACCGCCGTCACCCCGGTGGAGGTGGACCTCGCCGACGGGACGGTGCGACTGCAGGGGCGCGTCCTGGCCGCCGAACCGGTCTCCGAGGTGCCGCTGAATCGCCGCTACCTGCTCGGTTAGCACGGCCGCCCAGCCCTTCGCAACTGCCACCCCCGCCCCTCCGGAAACCTTCAGCCGCATCCGATACACTGCCCGCGCTTCTCTCCCTGGCGCAGGCTGCCAAGACGCCGGGAGGGCTGGCCGCAACGCAGCGGCAGGACCAGAAAGAGGTGCCGTGCTTATGACCCGCTCCTTCTACTTAAGCCTCTTGACGGGCGCAGCGCTCGCCACGATGGCGATCATGGCCCCCGGCGCCTCGGCATCGCCGCGGGCCGCCACCCCCGGCCCGAGCCCCAGCCCCGGCGCCCAGGCGCCGGTGCAGCAGGGGGTCAACGTCGCAGCGCTGCCTGGGGTGACGGCCTTCGGGGACACCCCGCCGAGCACCCCGGAAACGGTGTCCTTCATCCTCCGTGAGCGCAACCTGCCGCAGCTGAAGGCCGCCGTCGAGCACGGGATCACGAACTTCCTGTCGGTCGGCCAGTTCGCCGCCACCTACGGCCAGACCCCGGCCAACGTCGCCCAGCTTGAGAGCTACCTGGCGCAGTTCGGCATCAGCACCCAGGCGTACGCGGACAACGTGGACGTGGTGGCCAACGGCACCGCCGGCCAGTTCGACCAGGCGCTGTCGGTCCAGCAGCGGCAGTTCCACGTGCCGCAGATGTCCGGGCACGGGTCGGCCACGATCCCGGCCCAGACCGTGCACGGCACCTCCCAGTCGCCGATGCTGCCCGGCAGCATCGCGCGGTACGTGCTGGCGATCCTCGGCCTGACCAACTACGGTCCGTACAGCAGCCAGGCGGTGCACGTGAACAAGAGCGTCGTGCAGCCGAAGGCGGGCAACGCGAACAGCTGCATCGCGCTCACCGGGCTGGCCGGCGCATGTAACCTGCCGTCCGACTTCGCCGCCGACTACGGGCTGAACCCCCTGTACAAGGCGGGCGCCACCGGCGCCGGGCAGACCATCGCCATCGTCACCCTGGCCGCCCTGGACCCGGGTGCGCCGCAGTACTTCTGGAAGCACATCGCGGACGTGCCGAGCACCGGCCGGACCGTGACCGTGGTCAACGTGGACGGCGGTCCTGGCGCGCCCAGCGACGGCTCCGGCAGCGGGGAGACCGACCTCGACGTGGAGCAGTCGGGGGCGCTGGCTCCCGGTGCCAACGTGATCGTCTATCAGGCGCCGAACACCGACCCCGGTTTCGCCGACGCTTTCTTCTCCGCGGCCAGCGACAACACCGCCAGCACCGTGTCGACGAGCTGGGGCGCGTCCGAAACCATCCTGCAGGCGCTGATCGCGACCGGCCAGGAGACGCCCGCCTACGCGGCCGCGTTCGACGAGGCCTTCCTGGAGCTGGCCGCGCAGGGACAGTCCGCCTTCGACGCCTCCGGTGACGCGGGCGCCTACGACGCCAGCGACGACCTCGGCACCACCAACCTGTCGGTCGACGTGTCGCCCGACAGCCCGTTCATCACCGCCGCGGGCGGCACCACCCTGCCGTGGACCGGGCAGCTGACCGGCCCCGACGGCACCGTGACCGTGACCGTGCCGGCCCAGCGCACCTGGGGCTGGGACTACCTGTGGCAGCCGATCGCGACGATCAGCGGCACGTCGCTGCTGGACACCGCGGAGGCGAACATCGGCGGCAGCGGCGGCGGCTTCAGCTCGATCGAGCCGACTCCCTCCTACCAGCAGGGCGTGTCGGGCACGCAGAGCTTCCACGCCGTCCAGTACCTGACCCCGACCGATTTCCAGTCCTTCGCCCCCGGGCTGACCCTGCCGACCGCGTGGACCATCAACCCCACCCCGGCTGTGAGCCAGGGCCAGGGTTCCGGGCGCGCGCTGCCGGACCTGTCGACCAACGCGGATCCGTACAGCGGCTACCTGCTGTACGAGCCGTCGTTCGCTGGCGTCGATGAGCCCGTACTGCAAGGGGGCTGGGGCGGTACCAGCTTCGTGGCCCCGCAGCTGAACGGCTCGACGGCGGTCATCGACTCCTTCCTGGGGCACCGGGTCGGATTCTGGAACCCGTCCATCTACGCCTTCGCGGCCGGCAGCAACTCGCCGTTCACCCCGCTGCAGGCCAGCGGCACGAGCAGCGACAACCTCTACTACACCGGCAACCCCGGTGCGCTGTTCAACGAGGGGAACGGCCTCGGCATCCCGAACCTGAGCCAGCTGGCGGCGGACTTCGCCGGGTAACGGCCGCGGGACGCGAACGCCCCGGCGTTCATAACGAAGGGCGGCACCGGCAGATCCCGCCGGTGCCGCCCCCTGGTTGATGCTGTCGTGCCGGACGGGCCCGGATCTCGCGCGCCGGACCGGGCCGCCCGGTGCCCGGTAACCAGGACGCGACCCCTAGAATAAGGTTAGTCTTACCTAACTAACAGTTGTGCCGGATAGCTTCACCATCGGCCCGCACGTGCGGTAGCGGCCCGGGCGCCCGGCGCCCCGGCCCGGGTCCCCTTGCCGGCCGGTTCCTCCTGGAGGCGTGGATGCGTCGTCTGTACCCCTGCGTGCCTAGGGGCTCCCTGGCCAGCGCGATCCGCCGGTGGGCGGCGGCGGCCGCCGGGATCATGGCCGTGGGCACCCTGGCGGCCTGCGGCGGATCGCCGGCGTCGGGATCGGCCCTGGCGATCACGCTGTACAACGGCCAGCACGTGCAGACCGCCGAGGCGATGATCTCCGGGTTCGAGCGGGCCACCGGGATCACCGTCAGCGTGCGCAGCGATGACGAGGACGTGCTGGCCGACCAGATCGTCACCGAGGGACCGGCCTCGCCGGCCGACGTCATCTGGACCGAGAACTCCCCCGCCCTTGAGTACCTGCAGGGCAAGGGACTGCTCGCCAGGGTGGATGCGTCCACCCTGGCCCGCACCCCCGCCCGGTACAACTCACCCGACGGGGACTGGGTCGGCGTCTCGGCGCGGGTCAGCGTGCTCACCTACGATCCCAGCCTGATCGCCAGGAGCCAGCTGCCCGCCTCGGTCCTGCAGCTGGCCAGCCCGCGCTACCGCGGCAAGCTCGCCATCGCCCCCGCCGAGACAGACTTCCAGCCGATCGTGACCGCGGTGATGCGCAGGTACGGCCGGGCGCGGGCGCTGAGCTGGCTGCAGGGCATCGAGGCCAACGCGGCCGGCCACACCTATCCCGACAATGAGACCATCGCCGACCAGGTGAACCGCGGGAGCGTCGCGTTCGGCCTGATCAACCAGTACTACTGGTACCGGATGCGCGCCGAGCTAGGCGCGTCCAAGGTGCACTCGCAGATCGCCCCGCTCGCGCCCGGCGACCCCGGCTACGTCATCGACGTGTCGGGCGCTGCGGTCCTGAGGTCATCCAGGCACCAGGCGGCCGCCCAGAAGTTCCTGGCCTACCTGGTGAGCAGGGCCGGCCAGCAGGTCATCGCGAACCCCGCCAAGTCGATCAGCTACGAGTACCCCATCGCCTCCGGGGTGACGACCCTGGCCCCGGAGACGCCATTTGACCAGCTCCGGCCGTATCCGATCACGATCGCCGAGCTCGGCGACGGGGCGGCCGCGATCGCGCTGCTCAAGCAGGCCGGGCTGCTGTGACCGCCACCCAGGCCCGGCCGGGCGCGCGGCAGCGCCGCCCCCCGGTGGGCGAGACCGTCCGGGGCCGCCGCGCACCCGTGCCGTGGGTGCTGCTCGGTACGAGCACGGCCGTTGCCGCCGTCATGCTCGCGCCGCTGGTCTTCCTGCTGATCGAGGCGCACGGCGCCGGGCTGGCGACGATCGCCGGGCTGATCTGGCGGCCGCTGACGGCCACCCTGCTGTGGAACACCATCCGGCTGCTGGTGGTGGTGACCGCGGCCTGCGCGGTGATCGGCACGCTGGCCGCCTGGTGCGTGGAGCGCACCGACCTGCCTGGGCGCCGCGCCTGGGCGGTCCTGGTGGTCGTGCCGTTCGCCATCCCGGACTTTGTCGTGAGCTTCGGGTGGGCGTCGCTGACCACCTGGGCCCAGGGGTTCCGCGGCGCCGTGGTGGTCATGACCCTCGCCGCGTACCCGCTGGTGTACCTGCCGGTGGCGGCCAGCCTGCGCAGCGCGGACCCGGGCCAGGAGGAGACCGCCCGCAGCCTGGGGCTCGGCCGGGTCGCCACCTTCCTGCGGGTGACCGTGGCCCAGGCGCGCGGCGCCATCCTCGGCGGCTGCGTGCTGGTCGCGCTGGTGCTTCTCGCCGAGTACGGGGCCTTCGAGATCCTCGGCTACCAGACCTTCACCACGGAGATCTTCAGCGAGTTCCAGCTCTCGTTCAACGTGCCGACGGCATGTGCCCTGTCGCTGGTGCTCATCGCGCTCAGCGTCATGGTGCTCGGCGGGGACGCCGCCGCCCGTGGCCGGGGCCGCGCGGTGCGCACCGGTGCGCTCGCCCAGCGGGTGCCCGGCCGGCAGCGGCTCGGCCGGGCCACGATCCCGGTGCTGGCCGGCTTCACCGCCCTGGTGGGCCTGGCGCTCGGCGTGCCGGTCGGCGCCAGCGTCTACTGGGTGTTCGAGGGCGGCGCGCACGCGATCGCCGGCGTCTCCGTCGCCGACGCGGGCTGGCACACCGCGCTGTACGGTGCCGCCGCTGCCGCGACCGCCACCTTGCTGGCGCTGCCGGTCGCGCTGCTGGCCGTGCGGCACGGCAGCCGCACGAGCCGCCTGCTCGAGCGCAGCACCTACCTGGTCCTGGCCATGCCCGGCCTGGTCATCGCCCTGGCCCTGGGCTACTTCGCCGAGCGCTACGCGCACGGCCTCGGCTACCAGACCTCCCCGCTGCTGGTCGCCGCGTACATCATCCTGTTCTTCCCGCTGGCGCTGGTCGGGGTCCGGGCGTCGGTCATCCGCGCCCCGGTGGCCCTGGAGGAAGCCGCCGCCTCGCTGGGGCAGCGGCGGCCGGCGCTGCTGCGCCGGGTGACCCTCCCGCTGGTCGCCCCCGGGCTCGCCGCCGCCTTCTGCCTGGTCTTCCTCGCCGCTGTCACCGAGCTCACCGCCACCCTCGTCCTGATACCGACCGGCGTCCAGACCCTCGCCACCCAGTTCTGGGCGTACCAGCAGAACCTGTCCTACGGGCAGGCCGCACCGTTCGCGCTCGTGATCATCGCCATCGCCGCCGTGCCCAGCTACGCGCTCGGGCGTTACTTCGACCGGCTGCCGGCCGGGGCGAAGAGGCCGCTGTGAGCGCTCCGCCGGCCAGCACCCCGCCAGCGCCACCGGCCGACCTGGCAGTGGCCGGGCTGCACAAGGCCTTCGGGCGGCACCCGGTGCTGGCCGGCCTGGACCTGACGGTGGCGGCCGGGACCCTGACGGCCGTGCTCGGGCCGTCCGGAAGTGGCAAGACCACGCTGCTGCGGATCCTGGCCGGTTTCGACCGGCCCGACCGCGGCTCGGTCACCATCGGCGGGGTCACCGTCGACGACGGCCGGTGCCATCTGCCCGCGGACAGGCGCCACATCGGCTATGTCTCCCAGGAAGGGAGTCTTTTCCCCCATCTCACGGTCGAGGCGAACGTGGGATTCGGCCTTCCCCGGGGGCAGCGCCGCGGCGGGCGGGTCGGCGACCTGCTCGACGCCGTCGCTCTCACCGGCCTGGCCCGGCGCTATCCCCATCAGCTCTCCGGTGGCCAGCAGCAGCGGGTGGCCCTGGCCCGCGCCCTCGCCGTCGCGCCCCGGGTGGTCCTGCTCGATGAGCCATTCGCCTCGCTCGACGCGAACCTGCGGGCCGCCGTCCGCGCCGATGTGCGGGCGATCCTGCGCGACGCCGCGACGACCGCGATCCTGGTGACCCACGACCAGGACGAGGCGCTGTCCACCGCCGACTACGTCGCTGTCATCCGCGGCGGCGTGATCGCCCAGTGCGCCACGCCCCAGGATCTCTACCACCACCCCGCCGATGCCGACCTCGCTCTGTTCGTCGGCGACGCGAACCTCCTGGACGGCGTCGCCGGGCGTGGTCTGGTGGACACCCCGCTGGGGACCCTCGCCGTCCGCGGTGACCTGGGCGAGCCCCGCCAGGCGGTCACCGTGCTGATCCGCCCCGAACAGCTCGATGTCCACCCCGGCACGGACGGCCAGGGCGCTCATGGCCGGGTGATCAGCACCAGCTTCCATGGCCACGACACCGTGATCAGCATCAGCTGCGGCAGCGAGAGCATGCCGTCACCAACCCTGGTCCGTGTCCACGGAAACCCGCAGCTCATGCACGGCTCAGCGGTCACGCTCACGGTTCGCGAGCCGGTGTGCGCCTGGCCATCTGGCGGCTGGCCGGCCCGCTAACCCAGCTGGCCGGCCCGCGGGTGCGGGTACTGCTCGGCCCGGTGCTGGAAGGCCAGGATGTCCGGGTTCTGGATGTGGCCGCCGCGGATCTCGATGGCCCGCCGGATGGTCTGGCTGGCGTCCCAGGCGCCGGGGCCGCCGAGCACGGTCCCCAGGTGCGGCAGCAGCGCCTCGCTGATCTCCCAGGTGGCGGAGTCCCACAGCAGCGAGGGACTGTGGTCCACGGCGTAGTAGTGGATGCCGCCGCCCACGGTGAACATCGGGTCCGCGAACGATGTGGGCCGGGCCCAGCTGAACCCCATCCCCTCGTCGCACGACACGTCGACGATGAGAGCCCCGGGCGGGAACGCGGCCAGGTCCGCGTCGGTGACGAACATCAGCGGCGCGCTGGTGTGCTGGAGCACGCAGTTGACCACGATGTCGAACCCGGCGACATAGGCCGCCAGCGGCACCCGGCCGCTTTCGCCCAGCACGTGGCACCGGGCCGGGTCATCGGCGTCGCGCTCGAAGTGCACCATGCGGGCCGAGTGGATCGGCGAGGCGACGGCGGTCACGTCCCGGTGGGTGAGGACTGCGACGTCGTGCACGCCGGCCGTGTTCAGCGCGGTCACCGCGCCCCGGCCGGTCGCACCGAAGCTGATGACGCCCGCGCTCAGCGCGCGCCCGTACTCGCCGGTGATCCCGATGAGCTGCATGGCGTGCAGCACCGAGCAGTAGCCGGCCAGCTCGTTGTTCTTGTGGAAGACATGCAGCTGGAACGAGCCGTCGGCGGACCAGTGGTTCATCGCCTCGAACGCGATCAGGGTCAGCTGGCGGTCGATGGCCCGCTGGGTGATGTCCTCGCTCTGGACGCAGTGCGGCCAGCCCCAGAGGATCTGGCCCTCGCGCATCTCCGCCAGATCGTCCGCCAGCGGCTTGGGAAGCAGGATGACATCGCAGTCCGCCAGCAGCTGGTCCCGGGTGCGCAAACCAGCGACCTGGGCCGCCAGCTGCCTGTCCGGCACGCCGAACCGCTCACCGTAGCCGTGCTCGAGGTAGATGCGCTGCCGCAGCCCCGCCTCGATCCGCCCGACGTGCTGCGGGTGGATGGCCAGCCGGTGCTCGTGCTCCTTGCGCGACCGCGCCATCACCCCGAGGCTGAGCTGATCCACATCAGCAACCTAACGCGCCGCGCCGGTCTCTCAGTGAGCGGCGCCGAAACTGTGCCCCCACAGGCTGACCGCGGTGGTCTCCCGGCACACCCAGGTCGCGTCGTCGACCAGCCGCCCGCCGGTGCCGTACTCGATGTCGAACCCGCCCGGGGCCGCCGCGTAGAAGGACACCATCTCGTCGTTGGCGTGCCGCCCGAGTGTCGCGCTGACCGTGGCGCCGCGCCGGGCACACCGGTCCATCGCCCGGCCGACGTCGTCGAGCGTGGCGGTCTCGATCATCAGGTGCACGATCCCGGCCGGCGCCGGGAACGGCGCCAGCGCGAGCGAGTGGTGCCGCGGGTTGCAGCCCAGGAACCGCATCCACAGCGGCGGCCCGGCGGGACGGCCGAACAGCTCCGGCGCCATCCGCATCGAGTCCCGCAGCCGGAACCCCAGGACCTCGGTGTAGAAGCCGAGGGTGGGCTCCTCCTCGGATACCGGCAGCACCACATGGCCGAGCCCGAGCAGGCCGGTGACAAAACGATTCCCGTACCGGCTCTCCACCGGACGGTGCTCCAGTGCCGCGCCGGCGAACACCTCCAGCGCGTTGCCCGCCGGGTCGTCGAACCGCAGCAGCCCGCCCACCCGGCGCTCCGCGAGCTCCGCGGGCGTGCCCGCCTTGACCGCGACCCCCGCGTCCGCCAGCGCCCGCCCCACCGTGGCCAGCGCGTCGTCCCCGGCCACCTCCCAGCCGGAGGCGAGCAGCCGGTCCCGCTCACCCGGCAGTATCACCAGCCGGGCGGGGAAATCGTCCATCCGCAGGTACACGGCGCCGTCCTGGGGCCCGCGCCCTTCGGCCATGCCGAGCACCCGGACGCCGAACTCCCGCCAGGCCCCGGCATCGGGCGACTCGATACGCAGATATCCCAGGCTGCGGATCAGGCTCATTCTTCTCTCATTTCTGCCTCCCTCGCGGGCGCTTCGCTTGGTCGTGCCGGAAGCGCGCCAGATGGCGCGGTGGGGAGGCTGGTCCTCGGCGCCGGGACACCGCTGACGCGTGGTCGTGCCGGAGGCGCGCAAGGCTGCACGGCGGCCCGGCGCCTGCGGCATGCCGGGTGCCTCATCGAGAATCCTCCTTCAGGAAACCGATCACGAGCTGGTTGAACTCGTCGAACTTCTCCAGCTGTGCCCAGTGCCCGCACCGGCCGAACACGTGCAGCCGCGCCCGGCGGATGAGCTTGAGCGCCACCAGCGCGCCGTCGAGCGGGTTCACCCGGTCCTCCCGGCCCCAGACCAGGAGCACCTCGGCGCTCAGCCGGTGCGCCTCCCGCCACAGCATCCCCTGCTCGGCCGTGTCCGGGTCGAAGAACGAGGCGCCCAGCGAGGCCATGGCCGCCAGCGCCGCCGGGTCGCTGGCGGCCGCGAACCGCTCCTCCACCAGCTCGTCGGTGATCAGCCGCTGGTCGTACACCAGGGTCCGCAGGAACGCGGCGAGCTTCTCCCTGGTGGGGCCGGCCGGGAACGCGGCCAGCGCCCTGACACCCTCGGTCGGGTCCGGGGCGAAGACGTTGAGGTTCAGGCCACCGGGGCCCATCAGCACCAGCCGGCCGGCGCGCTCGGGGTGGGCCAGCGCGAAGCGGACCGCCGTGCCGCCGCCGAGCGAGTTGCCGACCAGACGCACCCGCCCGATCCCCAGCTCATCGAGCAGGCCCGCCAGCGCACCGGCGGCGAACGTGAAGTAGTTGCCGGTCACCGGCGGCTTGTCGGAGCGGCCGAAGCCGGGCATGTCGACCATCAGCGTGCGGAAGTGACCGGCGAACACCGGCAGGTTGGGGCCGAAGTTGGCCCACGCGGACGCGCCGGGCCCGCCGCCGTGCAGCAGCACCACCGGCGGCGCCCCGTCCTCCCTGTCGGGCCCCGCCTCGTGATAGTGCAGCCGCATCCCGTTCGTTGTGCAAAACCGGCTCGTGGAGGCGAAATCCGCCGGTGCGATGGTCATCGCCTGCTCCCGTCAGAGCATCGCTTCGGGCGGCAGGTCGAGGCCGAACTCGCCGCGGCCGAACATCGACAGCGCCCGTTCCGGGTCGTTGATGGCATGCACCCGGCCCGCGTGCGCGTCGCGCCAGAACCGCTGGATCGGTGTGCCGGTCTTCAGCGCCCGGCCACCGGAGTTCTCGAACAGCAGGTCCACCGCGCTGATCGCCCGGCCGGTGCCGAGCACCTGGTCGCGCCGGACCCGCAGCCGCAGCGGGAGGGGGATCTTCTCTCCCGCGCGGGCGTGCGCCATGAGCTCGGTCATGTTGTGCTCCGCCGCCAGCCATGCGGCGTCCAGCTCGGCCGCGGCCTCGGCGATCCGCACCTGCCCGAACGGGTCCTCCTTCGCCTTCTGGCCGGTGTAGGCGGCGCGCACCCGCTCCCGCTGGTACGCCACGTGCGCGTCGTAGGCGCCCGTCGCCATACCGATGATCGGGGTGGTGATCGAGTAGGAGAACAGCGACCCATACGGCAGCCGGTACAGCGGCGCCGGGTTGATCGCGTGGCCGGGGCAGGCGCAGCGGAAGACGTCGGTGAAGCTGAGCGAGCGGTGCTCCGGCACGAACGCGCCGTCCACCACGATGTCGTTGCTGCCGGTGCCGCGCAGCCCGACCGTGTCCCAGACGTCGTCGATCACGTAGTCGCTGGCCGGCAGCAGGAAGGTGCGGAAGTCGGGCGGCCTGCCGTCGGCCTCACCCGCGATCGCGCCCAGCAGCACCCAGGTGGCGTGGCCGCAGCCGGACGAGAAGCTCCAGCGCCCGGTGAGCCGGTGACCGCCGCCGGTCGCCTCGGCCCGGCCGGTCGGCGCGTAGGACGACGACATCCGGGTTGCCTGGTCGGCGCCCCAGACCTCGTCCTGCGCGCGGGGCGGGAACAGGGCCAGCTGCCAGGGGTGCACGCCGAGGACCGAGGCGACCCACCCGGTCGACCCGCAGGCGCTGGCGATGAGCCGGACCGCGGTCAGGAACGTGACCGGGTCGGCCTCATACCCGCCGTGGGCGGCCGGCTGGAGCAGCCGGAAGAACCCGGTTTCCGTCAGCGCCTTGACCGACTCGGCGGGCACGTCCCGGGCGTCCTCGGCCTCCTGCGCCCGCTCCCGCAGCACCGGCAGCAGGTCGCGGACCCCGGCGACCACCGCCTGCCCGACGCTCATCATCTGCCTCCGGCATCCATTCGCCATCGCCCTTAGAGTAGAACATGTTCTAGTCTAGTGATACGCCTGGAGTTTTGGAGGGCCCGGATGAATGACACCGCCGGTGTCCGGACCATCGAGCGCGGCGCGCCGCCGGACCGGTTCGCGCGCGGCTGGCACTGCCTGGGGCTGGCCGAGCGGTTCCGCGACTCCGGGCCGCACGCGGTGCAGGCGTTCGGCACCAAGCTCGTGGTGTTCGCGGACTCGGCGGGGCAGCTGCACGTCCTCGACGCGTACTGCCGGCATATGGGCGGCGACCTGACCCGCGGCACGGTCAAGGGCGACGCGATCGCCTGCCCGTTCCACGACTGGCGCTGGGGCGGGAACGGCCGGTGCCAGCGGATCCCCTACTCCCGGCGGGTGCCGCCGGCCGCGCGGACGCGCTCCTGGCTCACGCTGGAGCAGAACCAGCAGCTGTTCGTGTGGCACGACCCGCAGGGGAATCCGCCGCCCGGGCATGTGACGATCCCGCGGGTCGAGGGCGCGTACTCCGCCGAGTGGAGCAGCTGGACCTGGGACTCGATCCTGGTCGAGGGGGCGAACTGCCGCGAGGTCGTCGACAACGTGGTCGACATGGCGCACTTCTTCTACATCCACTTCGCCTTCCCCACCTCCTTCAAGAACGTGCTCGAGGGGCACATCGCCACGCAGTACCTGCGGACCCGGGCGCGGCCCGACGTCCAGGCCGGCTCGAACTACTCCGGCGGCCCGGACTCCACGCTGCGTTCCGAAGCCTCGTATTTCGGGCCGTCCTACATGATCGACAACCTCTGGCACGACTACCACGGCATGACGATCGAGAGCGTGCTGATCAACTGCCACTACCCGGTCACGCCCACCTCGTTCCTGCTGCAGTGGGGTGTGATCGTCAAGCGGCTGCCCGGCCTCTCCGACGCCGACGCCGGGAAGTTCGCCACCAAGTTCGCCGAGTTCGTCGGCCTCGGCTTCCAGCAGGACGTCGAGATCTGGACGCACAAGACCCGGATCGACAACCCGCTGCTGTGCGCCGACGACGGGCCGGTCTACCAGCTGCGCCGCTGGTACGAGCAGTTCTACACCGACGTCGAGGACATCACGCCCGAGATGGTCGCGCGGTACGAGTTCGAGGTGGACACCACCCGCGCCGTGGCCGAGTGGGAGGCCGAGGTCGCGGAGAACCTCGCCGCGCGGCGGACCAGCTGACCATGCCGTCCGGGAACGGGGCTGGCTGGCCCGACGAACGGCACACCGGGTTCCGGCGGGTCGAGTGCGACCGCTGCGCCGCGGCGGTGCTGGTGGTCAAGTTCAGCCTGCAGCACACGAGTGTGCAGTGGAGCCCGGCATCCGTGCGGGCCTGCGCCGAGTTCAGCGCCCGGGCGGCCCAGGGTGAGCAGAGCGCCCTCATCGACACCTGCGTGAGCCTGCGCGAGTCCATCGACCGCGCGGTGAGCCAGGGCCGCCTGGAGGTGTCTCCGCCTTGACCGGGCTGAGCGCCCACCATCGCGCCCACTATCAGGTGCGGGTAGCCGAGGTGATCAGTGAGACGGCCAGCGCGTGCTCGCTCGTGCTGGCCATCCCGCCGGAGCTGGCCGGCGTGTTCTCCTACCGTCCTGGCCAGTTCCTGACCGTGCGGGTCCCGCACGGCCGCGGCGGCTCGGTGGCCCGCTGCTATTCGCTGTCCAGCTCGCCGCACGCCGGGGAGCCGCCCGCCATCACCGTCAAGCGGACGGACGGCGGTCATGCCTCCAACTGGATCGCCGACAACATCCGGCCCGGGGACCTGCTGGACGTGCTGCCACCGGCAGGCACGTTCTGCCCGCAATCGCTGGCGGGTGACTTCCTGCTGTTCGCTGGCGGCAGCGGGATCACCCCGGTCATCTCGATCCTCAAGTCGGCGCTGGCGGCCGGCCGGGGCCGGATCGTCCTGGTCTACGCCAACCGCGACGAGCACGCGGTCATCTTCGCCTCCCAGCTGCGCGGGCTGGCCGGGGACCGGCTGCTGGTGGTGCACTGGCTCGACTCGCTGCACGGCGAGCCCACGGCGGCCGCGCTGGCGGCGCTGGCCCGCCCCTACGCCGGCGCCGAGGCGTTCGTCTGTGGCCCCGACCCCTACCTGGCGGTCGTCCGGCAGGCGCTCGGCCAGCTGGGCGTGCCCGCGAAGAGCGTGCACATCGAGCGGTTCGTGTCGCTGGCGGAGAACCCCTTCCAGGCCTCCGAGCCGACCGGGGGCACGGCCGCGACCCTGGAGGTCTGCCTGGACGGCGAGACCCGCCAGGTGCCGTGGCCAGCGGGGACCCGGATGCTCGACGTGCTCATCGACTCCGGCCTCGACCCGCCGTTCTCCTGCCGCGAGGGCATCTGCGGGGCGTGCGCGTGCCAGCTCACCGGCGGCGAGGTGGAGATGGCCCACAACGAGGTGCTGGCGGTGGAGGACCTCGCCGATGGCTACATCCTGGCCTGCCAGGCGCTGGCGCTGACGCCGGAGGTCGGCATCACTTACTCGTGACCGTGGCGCGGCGAACCGGCTCACCGCCGCCGGTCCACGGCCGGCGCTGGCCCGCCCGCTGACGCCACCGGCTCGGCCGCCGCGGCATGCCGCCCCGCCCGGCGGCCCGAGAAGACGCAGTCGGCCAGGGAGAGCCCGCTGACGTAGGAGCGCGAGCACAGGCCGGCCGCGCTGCGGCCCGCCGCGTACAGACCGGGCACGACGGTGCCACCGGCCCGGCGCACCTGGCCGGTCTCCTCCGCCACCACCAGCCCGCCCAGGGTGAGCACCGGCGCCGGGTAGGCCAGCCGGGGCCGGACCGAGCAGTCGATGAGTGAGTACGGCGGCCGGTCCTGCGCCCGGACCAGGTCCGCGGGCTTGCCCGCCGGGTCCTCGCCCGGCGCCGCCGCGTTGTAGGCGGCCAGCGTCGCCGTGAGGCCGGCCGGGTCGATGCCGGCGCGCGCCGCCACCCCCGCGACCGTGGGCGCGCTGACCCGGCCCGCGGTCAGCAGGTAGAGCGCCTGCAGCCGCTGGAACCACAGGGTGCTCCGGCGCAGCTCGCGGCGGGCCCGGGCCACGGTGTCGCGGTCGGCGAGCAGCCACGCCTGCCCCTGGTGCCCAGCCACGATGGCCTCGCCGATCGCCGCGCCGTATCGGGACTCGTCGCAGACCCGGCGCCCGGCGCGGTCCACCAGCACGCCGCTCAGCAGGGCGGGCGGCGGGCTGAGGAAACGCCATATCGAGACCCGGTCGAGGAACGCCGTCGCGCCGCCGGCCCGCACGCCGAGCCGGATCCCGCTGCCGTCGTCGCCGGGCGTCCCGAGCGGCAGGCCGCCCCGGCCGGCCGGGGCGTGCTCGCGCATCATCTGCCGGTTGGCCACGAACCCGCCCGCCGCCAGGATCACCCCGCGGCGGGCGCCGACCAGCAGCGGCCGGCCGTGGCGGCGCTCCAGCCAGGCCACCGGCCGGTGCAGGACGCGGCCCAGCTTCGGCGCGTACAGGTACGGCCTGGCCGACCAGCGGTGCAGGACGCGGTGCGCGGCCCGCGCCCAGGCCGGCGAACCCGGCTCTGCTGGCCCACCCGGCGCTGCTGGCCCACCCGGCGCTGCTGGCCCACCCGGCCAGCGCCGCAGCGTCCGGCACTCGGCACCGGTCACCCGGCCGCTGGAGTCGGTGATGAGCCGGTGCGCGGTGGTCTGCGCCAGCACCCGGGCGCCGGACCCGTTCACCGCCCGCGCCAGCCGGGCGAACAGCAGCCTGCCCGAGGTGCCGCGGCCGCGGACCCGGTGCCCGCGCGGCGCCGGCGGTGCCGCGCTGGCGGCGGACAGTTCGCTGCCGGAGTAGTACAGGTAATGGCGGTTGGTGGGATAGGAGGTCTTGTCGGGGCACAGGCTGCCCTCGAACGGCACGCCGTGGCGTTCCAGCCAGGCCAGCATGCCCGCGCTTCCCTGGCAGAACTCACGCAGTGTGGCCGGTGACACGGCGTCGCCGGCCTCCAGGCTCAGGTAGCTGAACATGGCTTCCGGCGAGTCGCGCACGCCCGCGTCGTGCTGGTACGGCGTACCGCCGCCGGCGTAGATCACGCCGCCGGACAGGGCCGTGGCGCCGCCACCGTCGAACCGGTCGAGCACGACCACGTCACAGCCCGCGGCCGCGGCCTCCAGCGCGGCGCATGCCCCCGCCGCCCCGAACCCCACCACGACGACGTCGGCCAGGACGTCCCAGACAGGATCCTGCGGTGCCGGATCCTGCGGTGCCGGATCCTGTGGCGCCTGATCCTGCGGCACGGGCGCCTCCCGCTGTCGCCCATCCAGTCAAAACTGTAACGTGTTCTAGTATGAGCGCCCGGGAGGTGCCATGACAACGGACGGGCCGGGCGAGGCACCGGCCCCGGCCGGGTTCGACGTCGTGGTGGTAGGCAGCGGCGCCGCTGGCATGACCGCCGCGCTCACGGCCGCCCATCATGGCCTGCGCGTGGTGGTGATCGAGAAGACGGGCCGGTTCGGCGGCTCCACCGCCCGCTCCGGCGGCGGGCTCTGGCTGCCCGGCAACGAGGTGCTGCGCAAGGCCGGTGTCCGTGACACCCCCGAGCAGGCCCGCGCCTATCTGGCGTACGTGGCGGGGGACGGTGATCAGGCGCGGCAGCGTGCACTGCTGGAGCACGGCCCGGCCATGCTCGCCTTCGTGCGCGCCAGCACCCCGGTCGAGTTCGCCTGGGTGCCGGGTTACGCCGACTACTACCCCGAGGCTCCCGGCGGGCTGGCCCAGGGGCGCAGCATCGAGCCGGTGCCGCTCAACGGGCGGGTCCTCGGCGCCGAGCTGGCTCATCTCAACCCGCCGTACGTCCCGGCCCCGAACGGCATCACCATCACCCAGGCCGACTACCGGTGGCTGAGCCTGGGCCCCAGGCACCCGCGGGCCATCCTCGCCTCCACGAAGATCCTCGGCCGGGCGGCCCGCACCCGGCTGCTCCGGCAGCCGATGCTCAGCCTCGGGCAGGCCCTGGCGGCAGGCCTGCGGGCCGGCCTGATGGCCAAGGAAGTGCCGGTCTGGCTGGACACGCCGATGACCGGCCTGCGGATGACAGACGGCCGGGCCGCCGGGGTCGAGGTGACCAGCGAGGGCCGGGCCGCCCTCATCCGGGCCGGCCGCGGCGTCGTGCTGGCCGCGGGTGGCTTCGAGCGCAACGAGCAGATGCGGCAGCACTACCAGCGCCAGCCGGTCGGCACCGAGTGGACGACCGGGGCGGCCGGCAACACCGGCGACGCGATCGCCGCGGGCGAGGCCGCCGGGGCGGCGCTTGACCTGATGGACGACGCCTGGTGGGGCCCGTCCATACCGCTGTCCGGCGGCCCGTATTTCTGCCTGGCCGAGCGCAGCCTGCCCGGCTGCCTGCTGGTCAACGGTGCGGGCCAGCGGTTCGTGAACGAGTCCGCCCCGTACGTCGATGCCGTGCACGCGATGTACGACGGTCACTGCGCCGGCGTCCCGCACATCCCGTCCTGGCTGATCACCGACCAGCGCTACCGCGACAGCTACGTCTTCGCTGGCCTGCCGCCGGGCAAGCAGCTGCCCCGCCGCTGGTACGCCGCGGGCGCGGTGCACCGCGCGCCCACCATCGCGGAGCTGGCCGGCCAGGTCGGCATCGACCCGGCGGCCCTGGCCAGGACCGTCGCCAGATTCAACGAGTTCGCGCAGGCCGGCAAGGACAGGGACTTCCACCGGGGCGAGTCGGCCTACGACCGCTATTACGGCGACCCACGGCGCAGGCCCAACCCGTGCCTGGCGCCGCTGGACAGGCCGCCGTTCTATGCCGTCAAGATCGTTCCGGGTGACCTCGGCACCAAGGGCGGGCTGCGGACCGACGATCGGGCCCGGGTGCTCCGCGGCGACGGCACCCCGATCGCGGGCCTGTACGCGGCGGGCAACACGAGCGCCGCCGTGATGGGTCACAGCTACGCCGGTGCGGGCGCGACGATCGGGCCCGCGATGACGTTCGGCTACCTGGCCGCGCTCCACCTCGCTGGCGCTGGCTGACCCGGCCTGGGCCGGCGCGGGTGCCCGCGCCCTTGACGTCCCGGGTGCCCCGTGCCTCAGGCAGCCTGGCCGGGTGGGTGGCGGTCCGGCACAGGCCGGCCGGGCCGGTCCTGCCGGGGCGGTCCGTGGCCCGGCGGCCCCTGGTCGGGCGGTCCGTGGCTCTGCAGGATGCGGCCGTCCGGGCTGGTGGCGGTGGTGGTGCCGTCGGGATTGAGGCGCAGGCGCCAGCCCCAGTGGTGGATCACGGTCAGGTGGTGGAAGGCGCACAGGGGCACGAGGTTATGCAGGGCGGTCGGGCCGTCCTGGGAACGAGGGATGAGGTGATGGATCTGGCAGAGGCTGGCTGGCTGGTCGCAGCCGGGGAAGGCGCAGCAGGGATGGCGGGTGGCGACGGCGCGGCGCAGGTGCGCCGGGATCGCCGGCTCGGCCTCGCCGGCATCGAGTGGGAGGGGGATGTCCAGGGGCAGGCTGGCGCCCGCGGCAAGACCGCCGGTGAGCTGGGACTGGCGCAGCCATGACGCCAGGCCGCCGGGGCCCGAGAGCACGTCGGCGGCCATCGCCAGCAGCGACCCGCGCAGCCGGGCCAGCGTCTGGGCCGATAGAGGCACGCGCGGGGGGCAGGTGCAGCGGCCGCAGGTGCAGCCGCAGGCAGCATTGGTGCTGGGCCGAAGGCCGACGGGACCGGGGAGGCCGGTAGCTGGCAGCCGGTGGCCGGCCAGGAACACCTCCACCAGACGGTCCAGCGCGGTCGCGTCCACGTGCCCGGTCACGACGGGGGCCACCGTGGCGTCGCAGGCGGCGGCCTCGGCGTCCGGGCCGGCCAGCCAGCCATGCCCGGTCGCCGCGGCTGCGCGCCAGGCAGCCTCGGCCTCGGATGCGCCGGGCATGGCCCGCAGCTGGGACAGGGTGATATGCACCTGGGCCTGGGTTGGCTGCCCGGCCCGGCCGGGCAGCATGCCGGAGGCGATCAGCCGCCGGCATGCCTCCTCCAGCGCGTCGTGGCGCCGCTGGGTAGCGGTGCGGATGTCTTCTGGCCCGGCCTTCTTTCCCAGCGACTCCAGCACCGCGGCGAGCGCGGCCGCGCATCCCGGGGTCAGATCGCCGTTGAGACGGCCCGCTCCGCCGAATGTCAGGTCCAGCCACAGGCGCCGGTCGTCAAACCCGTCATCGGGGCCGCCGTCCGGATCCGGGCGGCTGCGCTGATACATCTGCTCGGCCAGCCCGGCGAGGTCGGTGAGCTCCGCGCCGCCGGCGGCAGCCCCGGCCAGGATCTGGTCGGAGTCTTCGCGCCTGGCTTCGGGCAGCCGCTCACTCCAGCCGCAGATCGCCCGCGCCCAGGAAGCTGAGATCTCCCCGTCGGCTAACGCCTGAGCGATCACCGGGTGAGCGGCCAGGCGCCGCGCCCAGCCGACCGCCGCCACCGCAGCGCCCTTGGTCACCCGGGTCTGCCATTTCAGCCACATCCGGGCGCTGCCCTGCCCGTCGTCTTCGCAGCCGGCCCGGGAACTGAAGGCCGCCAGGATCCGCGCCCGCGCCGCCGTGTGCCGGGCCTCGGCCCGTTCCAGCGCCCGCAGCGCCTGCGCCTGCACCGCCGTTGGCAGCGATCCGGCGTCCGCGGCGGCCAGCGCACTCAGGGCACGGTCCAGCATGGCCAGCGCATCGCCCACGCTGAGGGGCTCCTGCACTTCACACACGCTGATCACCTCCACCCTGTTGTTACTGAACTATCAACTCCAAGTCGTTAATTCGATGTCTAGTTCGACCATACTCATCAGTGCCGACAATTCCGGCCCCGGTGAGCGGTCGCCACCAGAAATCCCGGCAGAATCTTGCGGACGCTGGTGAGGTCCTTGCCGTACCCAGAGGATGGGGGAAGGCAGTCAGGCCGGGCCGAGTATCAGGCCGCTGGTCGGTACCCCGGTGCCCGCCGTGACCAGTACCGGCCCGTCGCCGCTGACCTGGTTGACCGAACTGCCGCGGACCTGGCGGACGGCCTCGGCGATGCCGTTCATGCCGTGGATGTACGCCTCGCCCAGCTGGCCGCCGTGTGGGTTGACCGGCAGCTTCCCGTCCAGCTCGATCGCCCCGCCGGAGATGAAGTGCCGTGCCTCGCCGCGCGGGCAGAACCCCAGCTCTTCCAGCTGCAGCAGCACGTATGGCGTGAAGTGGTCGTAGAGCACCGCGGCCCGGACGTCCTGCGGGCCGATCCCCGCCTGCCGCCACAGCTGCCTGGCCACCACACCCATCTCGGGCAGCCCCAGCTCGTCGCGGTAGTAGCTGGTCATCGTGAACTGACCGGGGGCACTGCCCTGGGCGGCTGCGCGGATCACGGCCGGTGGCTGCAGGAGGCCCTGGGCCCGGTCGAGGCTGGTCACGACCACGGCGACGGCGCCATCGCTCTCCTGGCAGCAGTCCAGCAGACGCAGCGGCTCGGCGATCCACCGCGACGCCTGGTGCTCGGCGAGCGTCACCGGCCGCTGATAGAACCAGGCCTTCGGGTTGGTCGCGGCGTGCCGCCGGTCCGCGACCGTGACCCGGCCGAAGTCCTCGCTGGTCGCGCCGTAGTCGTGCATGTAACGCCTGGCGATCATCGCCACGGTCGCGGCAGGGGTGGACAGCCCCATCGGGTAGTGCCAGCTGTTGTCCACCCCGGCGGAGGTCGGCGCCTGCGCCGCGGCGCGCGACACCTGGCCGAAACGGTGGCCGGAGCGCTCGTTCAGCGCGCGATAGCAGACCACCACCTCCGCGACCCCGGCGGCGACCGCCATCGCCGCCTGCTGCACGCATCCGCAGGCCGCGCCGCCGCCGTAGCCCACGTGGCTGAAGAACCGCAGGTCGCCGACGCCCAGTTCGCGGGCGAGCGCGATCTCGGCGGTGCTGTCCATGGTGAACGTCACGAGCCCATCGACGTCGCTGGGGGCCAGCCCGGCCTCGGCCAGCGCGGCGGTCGCCGCCTCGGCCGCCAGCCGCAGCTCGCTGCGTCCCGATTTCTTCGAGAACTCGGTGGCGCCGATGCCGGCGATCGCCACCTCCCCAAAGATCGACTCCTCAGAGATCACGGTGCGCTCCCGCCCGGCCCGATCCGGACCGTCCCGGTGACATGATCGCCCAGGCTGCACCGGCCGACGACCTCCACCACCCGCTCCTTCTCCCCGGCCTCGGTCACCTTCCCGGAGAAGGTGAGCTTGTCGCCCGCGTAGCAGGGCACGCCGAGCCGGATGGCGATCTGGCGCACGATCGCATCCGGGCCCGCCCAGTCGGTGACGTACCGCTCCACCAGGCCGGTGGTGGTGAGGATGTTGACGAAGATGTCCTTCCCGCCGCGCTGGACAGCCCGGTCACGGTCGTGGTGGACGTCGGTGAAGTCCCTGGTCGCGATCGCGGTGGCGATCACGAACGTCGGGGTGACGTCGATCACCAGCTCCGGCAGCACGGTCCCGGGGCCGCCGGCGCCCTCCTCGAGGGTCATCGCTGATCCTCCCGCCACGCTGGCAGCGTCAGCTCTCCGTCCACCTCGGCAAAGGTGACGCGCACCGGCAGGCCGATGCGTATCCGCTCCGGATCCGCGTCAAGCAGCTCACCCACCATGCGGACGCCCTCGGTCAGCTGGACGAGCGCGATCACGATCGGCAGCTGCCGGCCGGGCACCGGCGGATGGTGGTGCACGACGTAGCTGTAGACCTCCCCGGTCCCGGCGGCGACGTCGTACTCGCGCCTGGCGATGCCGCACACCGGGCACATCGGGCCCGGCGGGTGGCGCAGCGTGCCACAGCCGCCACAGCGCTGGATCCGCAGCTCGTGACGGGCGGTGCCCTCCCAGAAGAAGGCCGTGTCCGGCGAGACAACCGGCCGCAGCACACCGGCGGCGGCCCCGGCCGGCTCCGGCGGCCCGGCCAGCTCCCCCGGCCCTGGCGGCCCGTCCGGCTCCGGCGGCTCTCCCGGCTCCTGCGTCACCAGCCGCAGCACGCTGGCGGCGGGCGCGGAGGGCTCCTCCGGTCCCGGGCCGGCCGGCCGGAACTTCAGGATGCGGAACTTCATCGACGCGACCGCCTCTGTCCCCACATACCAGGTGCTCCGGGTGGTGACGAACCAGCCCTCGCCGAGCGCGGTCCGTTTCGGGCCGGTCACCTCCTCCAGGCTGGAGCGCACGGTGAGCTGCTCGCCGAGACGCAGGTACCGGAAGTACTCCTGCTCGCTGTTGGTGGCCACGACCGAGGTGTAGCCGGCTTCGTCGAGCGCCGCCGACATCCGGCCCAGCGGGTCACCGGGATCCTCGCTGCTGGCCGGCCGCAGGCCGCGCATGGTCCAGACCTGGGTCATCGCCGGCGGTGCCACCAGACCGCCGTGGACCGACCGGGCCCCGGCCCCGGCGTCGGTGTAGACCGGGTTGGTGTCGCCCATCGCCTGGACCCAGTGCCGGATCATGGGCAGGTTCACCGGGTCCGGCCCCGGGCGCGGGCCGCTCTCACCGAGCGCCGCTATCCGGGCGGCGGCCTGCCTGATCGCCGCTTCCGCGTCGTCAGCGGTCACCTGACGCCTCCGCTCTCCAGCAAGCCAGCTCTCCAGCAAGCCCGCCCCCAGGAACCACACTCTCGCCGAACCCGCTCACCGCCAGCTCACCTCAACGGCAGGCTCCCGTCACCCGGCCATTCTCCTCACCGGGGCCGCACAAGGGCCGCACAGGGGGCCTCACCGGGGCACCCGGGGCAGCCCAAGGCCGGCCGTGGCGATGAGCTCGCGCTGAATCTCGTTGACACCGCCGCCGAAGGTCAGCACGGTGTTCCGTTTTGCCTGAATATCGAGCCAGCGGGACAGCGCGGCGGTCTCCGGGTCGGCTGGGTCGCCGTGCCGCCCGACCATCTCCTCGAGCAGCTGGCCGAGCAGCTGGATCTGCTCGGAGGCGTAGACCTTGGTGACGGACGCGTCGGCGGGCCCGAGGGTGCCCGCGGCCGCGACCTGCCAGTTGAGCAGCTCGTTGATCCGCATGCTGGTGTAGGTTCGCGCCAGCGCCCGCTGGACGTCGGGCTGGCCCAGAATCCCGGTGCGATCCGCCCAGCCGAGCACCCGCTCGTACAGGGCGGCGATCCTGCCCGCCGGGCCCAGCATCACCCGCTCGTGGTTGAGCTGCTCGGTCACCAGCCGCCAGCCAGCGTTCTCCTCCCCCACCCGCATCGTGACCGGGACGTGCACGTCGCTGTAGTAGGTCGCGTTGGTGTGGTGCGCGCCGTCGTGGGTGATGATCGGGGTCCAGGAGAACCCCGGATCGGCGGTGTCGACGATGAGGATGGAGATGCCCTGGTGGCGCGGCGCATCCGGATCGGTGCGGCAGGCCAGCCAGATGTAGTCGGCGTCGTGGGCGCCGGTGGTGAACACCTTCTCCCCGTTGACCAGGTAGGTGTCCCCGGTCCGCACGGCACGGGTGCGCAGCGCCGCCAGGTCGGTGCCCGCCTCCGGCTCGGTGTAGCCGATGGCGAAGTGCACCTCGCCCGCCAGGATCCGCGGCAGGAAGAACTCCTGCTGCGCCGCGGTCCCGTGGGCCTGCAGCACCGGGCCGACGGTCTGCAGGGTCACGGCGGGCAGCGGCACGTCCGCGCGGGCCGCCTCGCTGACGAAGATCTGCTGTTCCAGCTGACCGAACCCGCGGCCGCCATACTCGGCCGGCCAGCCGACGCCCAGCCATCCGTCGCGGCCCATCCGGCGCACCACGTCACGGTAGACGGCGCCGTGCCGCTCGGTGAGCAGCGTGGCGCGCTCGCCGGGCGAGAGCAGGCCGGAGAAGTAACGCCGCAGCTCATCGCGCAGCGCCAGCTGTGAGTCCGTCAGGTCGCAGAACATCGCTGCCTCTCACCCGCCCGCGCCAGCGCCGAGCCTGGCACCGAGCCGGCCGAGCCGGTAGTCCGCGCCGCCGGCGAGCCTGACCAGATCCTTGACCAGCGCCGAGTACCGGTGCAGCGGGTAGCTGGCGTCCATCCCGGTCCCGCCGTGCAGATGGTGACAGGCCCGCAGCGCCCCGGGCGCCTGCTCGGCGAGCCAGTACGCCGCCACGTCGAGGTCGGGGCCGGCCTCGCGCCCGGTGTCCAGCCGCCAGCAGGCGGACAGGGCCGCCAGATGCAGGGTCCGGCTCGCGATGGCCACGTCGGCGATCCGCTGGGCGGCCGCCTGGAAGGCGGCGAGCGGCCGGCCGAACTGCTGGCGGGTGCCCAGGTGCGCGGTGGTCAGCGCGAGCGCGCCGGCCAGGGCGCCATCGGCCAGGCAGGCGGCCCCGGCGAGCGTGAGCTGGTAGAGGTCGTCCATGACGCCGTCCGCCCCGTCGCCGAGCAGGTGGGCCACGGGCGCCCGGTCCAGGTGCAGCGTGCACTCGGGGCCACCGGCCGAGCTCGGCGTGGGCCGCAGCCCCACCCCGCCCGCGGACGGGTCGACCACCGCCACCCCGGTGCCGCCGGACGCGAAGCTGGCGGGCACCAGGATCCAGCGTGCCGCCGCGCCGTACGGGACGCCGGCCTTGACACCCGAGACGGTGCCGCCGCCCACCGTGGTGGCTGGCGCGGCCGGCATCGGGTCTGACGGTTCGCGCACCGCCGCGGTCAGCAGGGTGTCCCCGGCCGCGACGCCGTCCAGCAGGATCCGCCGCAGGCGGCTGTCACCCCAGCGGATGACGGGCAGGGCGCCCATGGCCAGCGTGGCCAGCGCGGGAACCGGTGCCGCCCGCCTGCCGACCTCGGTCAGCAGCACCGCCGTGTCCATCAGCCCGAGCCCGTCGCCGCCCAGTTCGAGCAGGCCGGCCTGACCGAGTTCCTTCCACAGCGCCTCCCCCGGCGCGCGGTCGCCCGCGGCCGGTGACGGCTGGCCGCGGTCCAGCACCGGGCCAGCGGCCCGGATGACCGCCTGCTGCGTCTCACCGAGGGTGAAGTCCACTCGTGTCCTTCCGGCGCGCCCGGCCGCCCGGGGCAGCGGGCCGGGGTCGCGTCACAAAATTAGAACACGTTATACCTGCGGGCGGCCAGGGTGCCCGGCGGCCGCGGGCGGCCCGGGCGGGTGACCGGCGCACCGTCTCAGCGCAGGACGCCAGCTACCTCGCCGCCGTTGGTAGGCTGGCTCCGTCCCACCAGTACGAGAGGCCTCGATGGCATCGCCGAGAACAAGTACCACCGCCGGGGCGGCCCCCGAAGCCGAGTTCAGCTCGGCGGCTCAGCGCGAACGGCGGCAGCGGATCCTGGATGCCACCCTGGCGCTGGCGTCCAAGGGCGGTTACGACGCCGTGCAGATGCGGGCGGTGGCGGAACGGGCCAACGTGGCGCTCGGGACGCTGTACCGGTACTTCCCGTCCAAGATCCACCTGCTGGTGTCCGGCCTGGCCCGGGAGTTCGAGCGGGACCAGGACAAGCTCGACCGCACCCCGATCCCCGGTGACACCCCCTATGACCGGATGCTGTACGTGCTGGGCAGGATCACCCGGAAGATGCAGCGCGAGCCGATGCTCACCGAGGCGATGACCAGGGCGTTCATGTTCGCCGACCCGAGCGCGGCGGCGGAGGTCGGCACGGTGGCGCGGCTGATGGAGCGCATGCTCACCCGGGCGATGCACGACGGCGAGCCGTCCGCCGACGACCTCGCCATCGCCCGGGTGATCGGCGATGTCTGGCTGTCCAACCTGGTCGCCTGGGTGACCCGGCGGGCGTCGGCCGCCGACGTGAGCAACCAGCTCGAGCTCGCCGCCCGCCTGCTGCTCCGTTAGCTCCGTTAGCTCCGCCAGCTCCGTCAGGAGTGGTCACGGTGTTCACCCGGGCAGCCTGGTCCGCCGCGCAGGCAGCGTCCGTCGCCTGATTTGCTAAG
>DATIXO010000156.1:0-7645 GCA_035518495.1 Streptosporangiaceae bacterium | reverse complement strand
CCACCGGTCGGCGGAGCGCGGGCCCGAACTGGGTCCAGGTGCCCGGCGGGAAGTGGGCGCCGTAGCAGCCGCGGGTCCAGGGGTCGGCCGTCCAGTCGTGCTCGATGTAGCTGGCTGGCCGGGTCGCGGCGGGCCCGAAATACCGGCCGAAGGAGGCGAGCACCTCAGTGCGCCGCTGCGCCGGGCCGGCCCGGGCGAGCCGGCGGGCCTCGGCGGCGGTGACGAAGCCGAGCAGGATGCCGGGGGAGCCTGCTGGCGGGCCGGTGTCGAACGTGACCTGGGCGCCCGGTCCGTCCGAGGTCGCCTGGCCGTTGTACCCGGCGGAACGCCAGAACGGCTCGTCATAGATGGCCAGGCACTTGATGACCGAGCCCATGGGGGCTGCCTGGGTGAGCTGGTCGCGGTCGGCTGGCAGCGGAGGATCGTAGCTGATCCGCCCGGCCAGGGTGGGTGGCACCGCGATCACGGCGCGGCGCCCGGTGGCTACCAGGCCGGCCGCGTGCACGGTGACCCGCGACGGCGCCTGTTCGATCCGCGTCACCGGGGCGCCGAGCCGGACGCTGCCGGGGGTGAGCTGCTCGGCCATCCTTATCGCGATCAGCTGCGACCCGCCGGCGAACCGGTCCTGCTGCGCTGCCCCGGAGACCTCGGTGAGCTGGCGGAATCCCCCCGCCGACCGCAGATAGAACAGCACGTGCAGGAGCGAGACCTCACCAGGCTCGCAGGCGAGCACTCCCCGGCTGAACGCCTCGATCGCGAACCGCCCCAGTCGCGTCCTGACGTTGCGCCGGGCCCAGTCCGCCAGCGTCCGGGAGTCAGCGGCCGCCGCACCGCCCGCCCGCCACGGCGCGTCCAGCGGGACCCGCCGTGCCATCCGCTCCAGGGCGAAGATGGCCAGGCCCGCATCCGCCAGCCGCAGCGGGCCCAGCCGAGGGATGGTGCGGTAGCTGTGGCGCCTCCCGCCTGCCTCCAGGATCGTCAGCCCGGCGGTGAAGACCGGCTGGGTCGCCACGCCCAGCTCGGCCGCCAGCTCGAGGAGCTGCCGCTGGGCGGGCCCCACGAACTGGCCCCCCACGTCAACGACCTGGCCGCCGTCCAGGCTCTGGTTCAGTACCCGCCCGCCGACCCGGTCCCGGGCCTCGATCACCAGCACGCCATGACCGGCCCGCCGCAGCTGCCTGGCCGCGGTCAGCCCGGCCAGGCCGCCGCCTACCACGATGACATCGGCTTCGGCGCTATGGGTCATGCCGGTAGACCGGGCTGGGCGGGGCAGGCGGAGGCGGAGTGGGCGGGGCGGGGCCGGCGGCCGGATGGGCGCCGCTGACCATGTCAGACCGCGCGAGCCGGACGATACCCCAGGTCATAGCGGCGCAGGCGGCCAGCTCGAGGGCGATCTGGGCGGGCCCGTCGGTCAGCCGTTCGTGATAGATGACCAGGCCGAGCAGTGCCCCGGTGACCGGCTCCAGCACCGAGAACGCGGGCAGGAAGGCCGCGAGGCCAGCGGCGCGGTAGCCGTTCTGCTGGATCGTGTAGGTCAGCAGGCCCACCACGATGAGCACGTAGAGCCTGGCGTCGGCGAACAGCGCCAGCAGGTGGGCGGTGGCGAGCACCGTCACCGACTTGATGAGCGCATCGGTGACCCCGGCGGCCACGCCGCCGCCCACGCCGAACAGCAACGCCCGCCGCGAGGCGGTGAACCGGCCTGCCAGGACCACGCACAGCCCGACCAGCGCGGCCGCCGCGGCAGCGGCTATCCCGAGCACCGCCGCGCCGGCGGTGCGCTGGCCGCCCGCGGGCTGGCCCACCACGAGGAAGATCGCGAGCCCGCCGACGACCGCCAGCGCGGCGGCCCACTCCGCGCTGCTCAGAAAGCGCCGGTCACGCCAGGCAGCCAGTGCCAGCGCGAACAGCAGGCCGCTGGCAAGGACCGGCTCGATCAGCACCAGCCGGCCCAGGCCAAGCGCCGCTGCCTGCAGCACGAAGCCGGCGACGACTGCCACCAGGCCAGCCAGCCAGGCCGGCCGGCGTACCAGCCGGAGCAGCACCGCCGGGTCGAACGCCCGTCCCGAGGGCAGGCGCGACGCGACGCTCTGCTGGGTCACCGCGGCAACGGCGTAGCAGCCGCTCCCGGCCAGTGCCAGCGCGACAGCCAGCGGCTGCCCTCCTGTCACGTCCGCCCGCCCTTACGTCGTCGGCCAGCCTTTGCCTGATGGTCCCCCGCAGGCCAGGCCAGGGCAACCTACGGGGCGGGCAGCGCGGCCGGTGATCTCCGGGGCGGCTCTGCCCGTCGCAGGCGATATAGGGTAAGGGCTGGTGCCGCGCATGGGTGGTAGGGCAGAATACGAACAGATGGACTAGCGGCGCCTGCCATGCGGGAAGCCCGCCCGGGCGAGAGCCAAGGTCGTTGGGGAAGACGCACCTCGGTCGCTCGCAGGGAGGGTCTGGTGTCTGTTCGTGGTGTGCTGCAGGTCCATTCGGCGTCCCCGGCGCTGTGCCCGCACGTGGAGTGGGCCGTGGCGGGGGTCGTTGGAGTATCCGTAAACCTGCCGTGGGTGAATCAGGCTGCCGCGCCTGGCATGGTGCGTGCCGAGCTCGACTGGCAGGGCAGCCCCGGCACATCCGGGGCCATCACGTCGGCGCTGGCCGGCTGGAGCCGGCTGCGGTTCGAGGTGACCGAGGAAGCCAGTCCCGGCTGCGACGCCATCCGTTACAGCTACACGCCGGATCTGGGTGTCTTCTCGGCGGTCACGAGCGCCAACGGTGACATCCTCATCCCGGAGAGCCGCCTGCGTGCCGCGATGATGGTGGCAGCAGCCACCGATCTCGTGAGCAACGCGCGGCCCGGTGCGGCGGGATCGTCCCCGGCCGGGATGAGCAGCCTGGAAGAGGAGATCGCCCGGCTGCTCGGCCAGCCGTGGGACGACGAGCTCGAGCCGTTCCGGTGCGCCGGGGACGGCGCCCCGGTCCGCTGGCTGCACGCCACCGGCTGATCACCACCACTTGTCTTCCGTGGCCCGGTCGGTGCCGTTGGTCCGGTCGAGCGCGTCGAGTTCGGCCATGTCGTCATCGGACAGGGCGAAGTCGAAGATCTGCGCGTTCTCGGCGATTCGTTCGCGATGGGCCGACTTGGGGATGACCAGGACATCGTGCTGCAGGCACCAGCGCAGCAGCACCTGCGCCGGTGTCCGCCCGGTGCGCCGCGCGACCCGGGTGACCGTTTCGTCGGACAGGTGCCGGCCGGTTCCCAGGGGGCTGTAGGCCTCGGCCACGACCTTCCGCTGCCGGCACGCGTCAAGTAGTGCCCGGCGGTATTCCAGTGGGCTGAATTCGACCTGGTTGACGGCCGGGGGGATCGTCCCGGCCGCGATCACGTCAGCGAGCTCACCGGCGCTGAAGTTGGAGACGCCGATGGAGCGGGCGAGCCCGCGATCGCGTGCCCGCTCCATCCCGGGCCATGCCCAGGTGGGGCCACCAGCGGGCCAGTGGATGAGGTACAGGTCGACCTGGTCAACGCCGAGCCTTCGCAGGCTCTCCTCGGCCGTGGCAACCGGGTCTTCGCGCCTCCCCGGGTAGAACTTGGTGGTGAGAAAGACCTCGTCGCGCGGCACGCCGCTGTCGCGCAGCGCCCGCCCGACGCTCTCCTCGTTGCCGTAGGCCTGGGCCGTGTCGATGTGGCGGTACCCCAGTTCGAGCGCCCACCGTACGGCGTTCACGCACTCCGCTCCGTCGGGCACCTGCCAGACGCCCAGGCCGAGCATGGGTATCTGGTTTCCATCGGCCAGGACGCGGGCGCGCCCGTCTGCGGTGACTGCGCCGAAAGTCATGGCTGGCTGCTCCTTTGATCGGGGGACCGGGGACGCGCCGTCCACCACCAGCATGTCGCACATCGCGCTGCGTCAGATGTCTGGGGTGGCAGCCCAGACGGCGAACGGGCCGACCCCGGCGGGTGGTCAGCGCGCGCCGGTCAGCCGGTCGAGCGCGGTCAGGATGCGCTTCTCCGACACCGGCCCGGACGTGCCCAGCAGCTGGGCGAACAGGCTGACCCGCAGCTCCTCGATCATCCAGCGGACCGCCTGAACGTCCGCACCGGAGCGCCGGGCAGGCGGAAGGTCCGCGATGGCCTGCTGGTAGGCGTCGGTCACCCTGTGCACGGCCGCCGTCCGCTCGGCGTCGCGGCCTGGATCGGCCGCCGCGGTGTCCAGCCTCCGGCTGATGGCCCGCAGGTAGCGGGCCAGGTCGGGCAGCCGCCGCAGGCCAGTATCGCTGACGAACCGCGGGTAGATCAGCGCGGCGAACTGGCCGCGCGTGTCAGCGAGCGCCGCTGCCAGCGCCGGGCTGGCGGCGCGCTGCAGCCTGATCTCGGCCTCGTGCGCCGCCTCCAGGACCTGGGCGACGGCCTCCACCACCTGGGCGGTCGCCAGCGGCAGAGCGTCCCGTGCCGCCGACGCCAGGCGGGCGAAGCCGCCGGTGTCCCAGGCCGGCCCGCCAGCTTCGGCGATCACCTGGTCGGCCGCGCACGCCGCGCAGTCATCGAGCAGGGCGCCGATACCCGGGTACGGGCTCCGGCTCATCGCCAGCTTCTGCTCGTTGGACAGCCGGTCGGCGATGGACCGGACACCGGACGGCACCTGCAGCAGGAGCAGCCGCCGGGTGCCCCGCCGCATGGCCGCGCTGGCCTCCGCCTGGTTGTCGAACAGCCGGACGTCGACCGCGTCCCCCGCGTCCGCCAGCGCCGGATAGGCGGTGACCCGGCCGCGGGTGATCACCCTGGGCAGGGTGCCGATGCTCCAGTCCCGCAGCCCGGTGCGGGTGATGTCGCTGGCCGCGTCGTTCAGCATCGCCTGCAGCCGGGGCCGCAGCCGTTCGCGCAGCTCGTCCAGGTCCTTCCCGCTGGCCAGCTCGCGGCCGGAGTCCATCACCCGGAACGTGACGCGCAGATGGGCGGGCAGCCGGGACAGGTCCCACGCGTCCCGCGGAACCGGCACCCCGGCGAGGCGGCCGAGCTCCGCGCCGAGCGCGTCCAGCAGGTTCCCGTGCGGCTCACCCAGCCGGGCGAGGACGGCGCGGGCCGTGTCCGGCGCGGGCACGAACAGCCGCCGCAGGTCCTTGGGCAGCGACCTGATGAGCTCGGTCACCAGCTCCTCGCGCCGGCCCGGCACCTGCCAGCCCAGCTCGTCGGCGCTGACCTGGGCCAGGGCGCTGAGCGGGATGTCCGCGGTCACCCCGTCGCCCGGCTCGCCGGGAGCGAACTCGTACGACAGCGGCAGCCCGCCCCAGCGGCCGGGATAGTCGGCGGGCCGGATCTGGCCGGTGGCCGGGCTCACCAGGTCGGCGGGGGTGAACGTCAGCAGGCCGGGGGACTCGGTACGCGCCTTCTTCCACCAGGTGTCGAAGTGCCGGGCCGAGGTCACGTCCTTCGGTATCCGCTGGTCGTAGAAGTCGAACAGGGCCGCGTCGTCGGCCACGATGCCGCGCCGCCTGGCCTTGTCCTCCAGTTCCCGCGCCTCGTCGAGCAGTTGCTGGTTGCGGTGGAAGAACGCGTGGTGGGTCTGCCAGTCACCCTCGACCAGGGCACCGGAGATGAACAGGTCCCGTGCTGCCGCGGGGTCGACGCGCGCGTAGTTGACCCGCCGCGCCGTCACGACCGGCAGCCCATACAGGGTCACCTTCTCCAGTGCCATCGCCGCACCGCGGCGCGCATCCCAGTGCGGCTCGCTGTAGGTGCGCTTGACCAGGTGCCCGGCCAGCGGCTCGGCCCATTCGGGCTCGATCCGGGCCGCCACCCTGGCCCAGAGCCGGGACGTCTCGACCAGCTCGGCCGCCACCACCCATTGCGGTGGCTTCCTCGCCAGCACCGAGCCGGGGGAGATGGCGAAGCGGGCACCGCGCGCGCCAGCGAACTCGGCCGGCCCGCGCCGCTTCCCCCCGGCGTTCTGCTCGGCGTCCCTCATCCCGATGTGCGAGAGCAGCCCCGCCAGCAGCGACATGTGCACCCGGTCCGCGACGCCGGCTGGGTGCCGCGCGCCCGGCTCCGCCGCCCGGCCCGGCCCCTTGCGGCCGGGTGTCCCGTTCGCCGGTGCCTGGTGGGCCGGATCGGCCTGCTGGCGCCGCCGCGCCCCCGGTTCCGCCGCCCCGCCGCCGGGTCCGGCGCCGGCGCCGACGTCCCGGGCCGCCTGCCGCAGCTGGCCCTGCAGGTCCTGCCATTCCCGCACCCGCAGGTAATGCAGGTACTCGCGGCGGCACATGCGGCGGAACGCCGAGCCTGACAGCTCGCGCTGCTGCTCGTGCAGGTAGTCCCACAGGGTGAGGAAGGACAGGAAGTCGGACCCCGGCTCGGCAAAGCGCGCGTGCATCGCGTCGGCGGCCTCGCGGGCGTCCGCGGGCCGTTCCCGTGGGTCCTGGATGGACAGCGCCGCCGTGATGATCAGCACCTCGCGGACGCATCCCTGGTGCCCGGCCTCCAGGATCATCCGGCCCAGCCGCGGGTCCACCGGGAGCCGGGCCAGCTTCCGCCCGACGCCCGTCAGCCGGGTCGCGCCCGGGCGGGAGGTGCCGGGGGGCCGTTCCCCGGCGCCATGCCCCGCCGGGGGGGTCTGGGAGGGCCGTCCCCCCGGGCCAGTACCGCCCGGCGAGATCGCGCCCAGCTCCTCCAGCAGCCGCACGCCGTCCGCGATGCTGCGGGACTCCGGCGGGTCCACGAACGGGAAGTCCGCGAGCTCACCGAGGCCGAGCGCGGCCGCCTGCAAGATGACCGAGGCGAGATTGGTGCGCAGGATCTCCGGGTCGGTGAACTCCGGCCGCGAGCCGAAATCCTCCTCGCTGTAGAGCCGGATGCAGATGCCGTCGGATGTCCGCCCGCAGCGGCCCTTGCGCTGGTCCGCCGAGGCCCGGGAGATCGGCTCGATGGGCAGCCGCTGCACCTTGGTCCGGTGGCTGTAGCGGGAGATCCGCGCGGTGCCCGGGTCGACCACGTACCTGATGCCCGGCACGGTCAGCGAGGTCTCCGCGACGTTGGTGGCCAGCACCACGCGCTGCCGCTGATGCGGCTGGAAGACGCGGTGCTGCTCGGCCGCTGACAGCCGGGCGTACAGCGGCAGCACCTCCAGGCCCGCCAGGCCCGCCTGCTCGGCCAGCGCGTCGGCGGTGTCCCTGATCTCCCGCTCACCGCTGAGGAAGACCAGGATGTCCCCGGGCCCCTCGGCGCGCAGCTCGCCGATCGCGTCGCAGATGCCCTGCGCCTGGTCCTTCGGCTCGTCACCGGGCCGGTCCGGGTCGGCCAGCGGGCGGTAGCGCACCTCGACCGGGTACATGCGCCCCGACACCTCGACCACCGGCGCGGCCTCGCTCCGCGGGCCAGCGCCGCCGCCGTCATGCTTGTTTGATTCGGCTCCGCCGTCCTGCTTGTTTGATTCGGCTCCGCCGTCCTGCTTGTTTGATTCGGCCCCGCTGCCCTGCTTGTTTGATTCGGCCCCGCTGCCCTGCTTGTTTGATTCGCCCCCGCTGCCCTGCTTGTTTGATTCGCCTCCGGCACTCTGCTTGTTTGATTCGCCTCCGGCAAAATGTTTGCTGAAGCGTTCCGGGTCGATCGTCGCCGAGGTGATGATGACCTTCAGGTCGGGCCGGCTGGGCAGCAGCTGCTTCAGGT
>DATIXO010000155.1:0-4448 GCA_035518495.1 Streptosporangiaceae bacterium | reverse complement strand
CGGGGACGCGCGGTCGCTGCTCGGCGCCGGCGAGGGTACGGCGGGCGGCCGCGGGGGAGGGGCTGACCTGGGGTGAGGCGGCCCGGATGAGGCGGCTGTGCGCCACCGTGCTGATCTTCGAAGCGATCGTGATCGGGCTTGCGATACCGGTGGCCATCACCATCGAGCACGAGCCGCACGCGGCGGCCGGCGTGGCGGGCGGGGTGCTGGCGGCCGTCGCGATCCTCCTGGCGGCGGTGGTCGGCCGGCCCGGCCAGGGGTGGGCGCTGGTCGTGGGCAGCCTGCTGCAGGCGGCCGTGATCGCGGCCGGCGTGGTGGTCCCGGCGATGTTCGTGCTCGGCGCGGTCTTCGCCGCCCTGTGGGCCGTCGCGATCTGGCTCGGGCTCCGGTACCGCGAGGCTCCCTGACGGCCCGCTGACGTCCGCGGTCCGGCGTGAGATCCGGGCGCGCCGGCGTCGCTTCGCGGCCCTGCCACACCGGTAGGATTGCGCACGCACGAGTCACTGCTGATCATTCCGCGACAGCCAGCCGGGGCTGGCTCGCGAGGGGGAATTTACTTGACTGAACGAACCCTGGTCCTGATCAAGCCAGATGGAGTGCGCCGGGGCCTGATCGGGGACGTCCTGTCCAGGATCGAGCGCAAGGGGCTGCAGATCGTCGCCATGGATCTGCGGACCCTCGAAGCGGCCACCGCCGAGACGCACTACGCGGAGCACTCCAGCAAGCCGTTCTTCGGCTCCCTGGTCGAGTTCATCACCTCCGGGCCGCTGGTCGCCCTGGTCGCCGAGGGGCCGCGGGCCATCGAGGCGTTCCGCGGGCTGGCCGGCGCCACCGATCCGGTCCGCGCCACCCCGGGCACCATCCGGGGCGATCATGCGTTGGAAGTGCAGGAAAACATCGTGCACGGATCGGACTCGCCAGACTCGGCCGAGCGGGAAATCAAGATCTTCTTTCCCGACCTCGTTTAGGTGGCCCGGGCCTGGTCCATGAAGGACACAGGGCCGCGTTCGAACCGCGCGGTAGGCCGCAGCCGTGGCCTCATATAGGACACCACTGAGCAGGACCATCTGGAAGGTTCTCGTTCCCCATGAGCAACGCGCTGGCTTTCCTGGGCCGTGACATGGCCGTCGATCTCGGCACCGCCAACACCCTGGTGTACGTGCGCGGGCGCGGGATCGTGCTCAACGAGCCGTCGGTCGTGGCCCTCAACACCAACACCGGCCAGATCGTGGCGGTGGGGGTGGAAGCCAAGCGGATGATCGGCAGGACGCCCGGGAACATTGTGGCCGTCCGGCCGCTCAAGGACGGGGTCATCGCGGACTTCGACGTGACCGAGCGCATGCTGCGCTATTTCATCCAGAAGGTGCACCGGCGCAGCCACCTGGCCAAGCCGCGGGTGGTGGTGGCGGTGCCGAGCGGCATCACCGGGGTGGAGCAGAGCGCGGTCAAGGAGGCCGGGCACCAGGCGGGCGCGCGCCGGGTCTACATCATCGAGGAGCCCATGGCCGCGGCCATCGGGGCCGGCCTGCCGGTCAACGAGCCGACCGGCAACATGGTGGTGGACATCGGCGGCGGCACCACCGAGGTCGCGGTGATCTCGCTGGGCGGGATCGTGACGTCGGCGTCGATCAGGATCGGCGGGGACGAGCTCGACCAGGCCATCATCACCTTCGGCAAGAAGGAGTACTCGCTCATGCTGGGCGAGCGGACCGCCGAGGAGATCAAGATGGCGCTGGGGTCGGCCTACCCCTCGGCCGACGAGCCGCACGCCGAGATCCGCGGCCGGGACCTGGTCAGCGGGCTGCCGAAGACGATCGTGATCTCGGCGGAGGAGATCCGCCGGGCCATCGAGGAGCCGCTCGCGCTCATCGTCGACGCGGTCAAGACGACGCTCGACAAGTGCCCGCCCGAGCTGGCCGGCGACGTGATGGACCGGGGGATCGCGCTGACCGGCGGCGGCGCGCTGCTGCGCGGGCTGGACGAGCGGCTGCGCGAGGAAACCGGCATGCCCATCCACATGGCCGACAACCCGCTTGATTCCGTGGTACTGGGTACCGGCAAGTGCGTGGAGGATTTCGACACGCTGCGGCAGGTACTGGTACCAGAGTCGAGGCGCTGACCGCGAAGTCAGGCGGCCAGCCGCGGCAGCGGCGTGGATGAGGAGGCCCGGTGCACGACAGTCGGCGGACCCGCCTGATTCTTGGTGTGCTGCTGGCCGCGGCCCTGGCGCTGATCACGTTCGACTCGTGGGGCGGGGCGGCCGGCGCCGCCAGCCCCGTGGCCGGCCTGCGCGGGGTCGGCGGGACGATCTTCGGCTCCGCCGAGAGCCTGGTGGGCGCGGTGACCCGGCCGGTGGCCGGCTTCTTCGGCCACGTCACCGACGCGCCGGCCTCGCAGCAGCAGATCGCGGGGCTGCAGCGCGAGGTCATCCAGCTGCGGACGCAGCTGAGCCAGGCCCGGCTCAGCCAGGCCCAGGAGGCCCAGCTGCGGCGCCTGCTGGCCATCTCTGGGCGGGGCCGTTACCGGATCGTCGCCGCCAACGTGATCGCGGCCAGCCCCGGGTACAACAGCTCGGTCACCATCGACGCCGGCCGCGACGACGGCATCAAGCCGGACGAGACCGTGCTGAACGGGTCCGGCCTGGTCGGCACCGTCACCTCGGTGGGCGCGCGCACGTCGACCGTGCTGCTCACCACCGACGCCTCATCCACGGTCGGAGTGCGGCTGGCCGGCACCGGGCAGATCGGGGCGGTCACCGGGACCGGCCGGTCCCGGCCCGGCGCCGCGCTGCTGCGGCTGCAGGTCTTTGACGCGGGCGCCGTGCTCCAGCCGGGGCAGCAGCTGGTCACGTTCGGCTCGGTCCACGGGCGGCCGTACGTGCCCGGCGTCCCGGTGGGAGTGATCACGAAGGTGCAGGCGAGCGCGACCTCGCTCACCAAGATCGCCCTGGTCCGGCCCTACGCCGACGACAGCTCCCTCGGTATGGTCGGGGTGGTGATCGTCCCGCCCCGGACGAACCCGCGTGACTCGGTGCTGCCGCCCCGGCCGGCCACGCCGAGCGCCAGCCCGGGCGCCGGGCGCGCCAGCGGGTCTCCCAGCCCGGCGGCAACGGCAAGTGCCGGGGGCTGAGGTGCGGCGGCTCACGTTCGCCCTCGTAGCCATCCTGGCCGCCGCCGTGCTCCAGACCGCCGTGCTGGACCGGCTGCCCCTCCCGGGCGGGTCGGCGCCCAACCTGGTCCTGGTGCTGGTGGTCACGCTCGCGCTGGCCAGCGGCCCGACGGAGGGCATGCTGATCGGATTCGGTGCCGGGCTGGCGCTGGATATCGCGCCCCCCGCCAGCAACCTGCTCGGGCTGAGCGCGCTGGTGTTCTGCGTGATCGGCTACGGCTGCGGGCGGCTGCGCGGCCCGCTGGAGCGCTCGGCCTGGCTGCCGCTGGCCGTGGTCGTGCTCGGCGTCGCCGCCGGCGAGGCCCTGTACGCGCTGGCGGGCATGACATTCGGCGATCCGGACATCACCTGGCAGTCGGTGCGGCTGGTGCTGCCCGTCACGGTGGCCTACGACATCCTGCTCTGCCCGTTCGTGCTGTACGCCGTGGTCCGGTTCGGCGGGTACCGGGGCTGGGCGACGGCCGGCCGGCGCGAGGCCGAGCCGCTGGCCGGCCGGGAGACGGCCGGCGCCGGGCTGCTCGGCGGCGTGGCGGCGGCGGGCCTGGCGGCGGGCGGGGCCGCCGTCCGGGACACCAGGAGCGGGCGTGAGCCCCGGCTCCGCCCGGGGGCCGGGCGCCAGTCCGACTGCTGGAGCGGCGGTCACCTGACCGGGCCCGGGCAGCAGGCCGGCCCCTGGGTCAGCCGGCGCCGGCCGCTGCAGCTGCGGGCCCGCAGCGGCGTCGCCCGCTCTGCCGCCCAGGCGGGCCAGGCGGCGCGGCCCCGCCCGGCAGCGATCCCCGGCGCCCGGGGAGCAGGCGGTCGCCCCAGCGCCGCGGGCCGCTGCTCCGGAACCGGGGAACGGCACCGGCGCCGCGGCCGTGCCGCAGCGGCCCGGGGCCGCCCGGGGACCGGCTGCCGAGCACGCCGCCGCCCAGCACGCCGTCCCGGCGCCGGCTGCGCAGCCGCAGCGAGGCGGTCCGGCCCGGCGTCCCACGGCCCGCGGCGGTCAGGGCGGAGGGCCCGCCGCGGAAGGCGCGTGACCGCAGCCGGGGCCGGGCGAACGGGCCGCCGGAGCCCAGCAGGCTGCGTGACCCCCCGCCACCGGCCGTCCCGGCCGGGGCGCCGGAGCCGCGGAAGGCGCGGGCCGACAGCCGGGAGGACGCTCCGGAGCCGGGCGGGCTGGCCAGGCCCACGCCGAGCATGGCGCGCAGCGAGCCGCCCAGCACTCCGTCGCCGCGCCGCGGGGATCATGGCAGTCCTCCCGTCCGCTTCGTTCCGCTACGCCACGGCGCCCGCCACCG
>DATIXO010000154.1:0-15413 GCA_035518495.1 Streptosporangiaceae bacterium | reverse complement strand
CGGCTGAAAGCGGTTGAAGGCGTCTGAGGGCCGGGGGAAGGTGGCAGCGCGGCGGCCACGCCCGGCCGCCGCGCTGCACGATCTGGCGGCCACGGCCGAGGAGCGCCGGGCGGCGGGGAAGGCCACGCGGAAACGGGCAGGACGGGGCGCGCTGGGCCGCTGGGAGGAGGACGGTCGCGGGCACGACGCGCTGGCGACGATCCTGGCCCAGAACCAGATGCGCCTGCCCGGGCTCGTTCCCATCCGGCATCAGCGGATGGCGGCCTCCCCGTGGAACTACTACCGGGGTGCCGCCGCGGTCATGGCCGCCGACCTCGCCTCCCAGCCGCACAGCGGGCTGATGGTGCAGCTGTGCGGCGACGCCCACGTGCTGAACTTCGGCCTGTGGGCCACACCGGAGCGGAACCTGGCATTCGACCTGCGCGACTTCGACGAGACCCTGCCCGGCCCGTTCGAGTGGGACGTCAAGCGCTTCGCGGCCAGCCTGGTGGTGGCGGCGCGGGAGAACCGGGTCTCACCGGCCAGGGCCGGTGACGCGGTCACCGCCGGCGTCGAGGCCTACCGCGGGCGCATCCGCCGGTACCGGGACATGCCCGAGCTCGACATCTGGTACGACGCCATCCACGCCGACCGCCTGGTGAAGTACTTCGAGCCGGCCGACCGTGGGCGGGTCTCGGTGCACATCGAGCGCAAGCGGGAGCGCCGCACCAGCCGGGGCGCCTTCGCCAAGCTCACGGCGATGGCGCACGGGCGCCCGCGGATCACTCCCGACCCCCCGCTGCGCGTCACGCTCGGCGATGACGAGCAGGCCGACCTCACCGGCCAGCTGCTGGCCTCCTACCGGCTGACGCTCACCGAGGACCGGCGGGCCCTGTTCGACCGGTTCACCGAGGTCGACGCGGTCCGCCAGGTCGTGGGTGTGGGCAGCGTGGGGATGGCCGTCTACCTGGTCCTCTTCGAGGGCCGGACCGGCGCCGACCCGTTGTTCCTGCAGGTCAAGCAGGCCGGGCCGTCGGTGTATGAGGCGCACACCCAACCCAGCCGCCACGGCAGCCACGGCGAGCGGGTGATCAGCGGCAAGCGGCTGGTCCAGGCCGCCACCGACATCTTCGTCGGCTGGGGCTCGCTGCACGGCAAGGACTACTACGTGCGGCAGTTCCGCGACATGAAGATCATCCCGAGCACGGACCTGATCGCGCCGCGGCTCGCCGAGTTCGCCACCGCCTGCGGCGAGGCGCTGGCCCGCGCCCACGCCCGCACCGGGGACCCGGTGGCGATCGACGGCTACATCGGGAAGGGCCCGAAGTTCACCGCCGGGATCGCCGGGTTCGCCCGCCGGTACGCCGACCAGAACGAGCGGGACCACGATCAGCTCGTCCGCGCCATCGCCGCTGGCGCGGTCGAGAGCCGGCCGGGCTGACGCCGCCCGGTCAGTCCCGCTGGTACACCGAGATGTGCTTGGCGCTGCCGGTCACCCAGGCAGACCGCGGGGCCGGGCCGCCACGGATTTCGGCTGCTGGCGGGTGGGGCTCAGGGGGCACCTGCACCACCCGTGCCGGGTGATGCCGATGATCCATTGCTGGGCAAATGCTTGGCCTGTCCACGGCAAAGGGCTAAGGTAACGGATCGCTGACGCCACCCTGGCGCGATCGCTTGCGGCAACTCTGCCGCGAAGGAGGAGGAATGCCAATAGCTGCTTCGTCCTACCCGCTCTTGAGCGTGTTCTGGACGATTTTCGAGTTCTTCCTGTGGGTGATCTGGATCTGGATCCTGATCATGATCTTCATCGACATCTTCCGCAGCCATGACCTGTCGGGCTGGGGCAAGGCGTTGTGGTTCCTGTTCGTGCTGTTCATCCCGCTGATCGGCGTGCTGGTCTACCTGATCGTGCGCGGCGGCTCGATGCACGAGCGGGCGGTGCGGCAGGCGCAGCAGCAGGATCAGCAGTTCCGCCAGTACGTCCAGCAGGCCGCGGCGGACTCACCGGCCAGCAGCGCCGACCAGCTGTCCAAGCTGGCCGACCTGCGCGACCGGGGGGTCATCTCCGCCGAGGAGTTCGAGCGGGAGAAGGCCAAGGTCCTGGGGTCATGACCTAGCCGGCAGGCGGGCGCTGGCCGCCCGCCTGCCGGTCAGCGGCACCGGACGGCGGGACCAGCCCGGTCATGCCATCGCCGACGATGAGGCCGCCGCCGCGCCGCCAGGTGAGGTAGCGCCAGGACAGGTTGACCATGGCGGTGAGCCGGTTGCGGCCGCCGAGCAGGGTGATCAGGTGCAGCGCGAGCCAGGCGAGCCAGGCGAGCGTGCCGTGGATGCGCAGGAAACGGGGGAGCTGGACCACCGCGGAGCGGTAGCCGATGGTGGCCATGATGCCCTTGTCGCGGTAGCGGAACGGGACTGCCGGCTGCCCGGCCTCCAGCCGGCGGATCTGGCCGGCGGCGTGCTTGCCCATCTGCAGGGCGGGCTGGGCGAGCTGCGGCAGCGGCTGGTCCTCGATGAGCGCGATGTCGCCGATGGCGAAGATCCGGTCCTGCCCTGGGACCCGCAGGTCGGGGCCGGTGAGGATGCGGCCGCCGCTGCCCTGCGGCAGCCCCCACGTGCCGGCCTCCTCGGGCGCCGCCACCCCGGCCGCCCACACCGTGATGTCGCTGGCGAGGACGCTCCCGTCGGCGAGCACCACCTGGCTGGGGGTGATCTCGGCGATGGCGGTGCCGAGCCGGACGTCGACGCCGCGCCTGACCAGCTGGCGGCGGGTGTACTCGCGCAGCGCGGGGTGGAAGGGCGCCAGCAGCGCCGGGTCCCGCTCGATGAGCGAGACGTGCACGCGGGCGCGGTCGATCTCCGGATAGGAGGCGGGGAGGGCGATGTTGCGCAGGTCGGCGAGGCTGCCGGCCAGCTCCACCCCGGTCGCGCCGCCGCCGATCACGGTCACGGTGACGTCGTCGCGCAGGCCGGCGAGGCTGATGTACTCCAGCCCGGTCATGATCCGGTCGCGCAGAACGATGGCATCGTGGCGGGTGTACAGGCCCAGGCTGTGCTCGGCCGCCCCGGGGATGCCGTGGTAGGCGGCGGCGACGCCGGTGGCCAGGATCAGGTAGTCGTAGCCGAGCGCCGCGCCGCCGGCCAGGGTGATCTGGCGCGCGGCGGCGTCGATGCCGGCCAGCTCGCCGTGCCGGAACGCCGCCCGGTACCTGTGGCTGACGCTGCGGGCGGGGAAGGCGACATCGCTGCTGGTCAGCCCGGCCGTCGCCACCTCGTACAGCAGCGGCTGGAAGGTGGCGTAGATGTTGCGGTCGATCAGCGTCGTCCGCATGCCCGCCCGGCCCAGCCTGCGCACCGCGGCGAGGCCGCCGAACCCCGCGCCAACCACCACCACGTGCGCCGCGCCGCCGGGGGGACGCTGCCCGGTCGCTGTCATGGCATCTCCGCTGCCGTCTGGTTGCGCTCCCCGGGGGTTCCCCCGGTGTCCTCAGTATCCCGGTGCCCGTGTGCTCAGCTTGGCCGGCCGCCCCGGGCCCGGGCGCCCGCCACGGCGGCGCGCCGGCGGCAGCCGTTATGAATCATTCCTGGCGGCCGGAGGCTGGGGTATCGTCGCTGCCTACGTAGGGGGGACATACCGATGGCTGGGGCTGCCGAGACGCGATTCACGCGCTCTGGCGATGTTGACATCGCCTACCAGGTGTTCGGGGAAGGCGAGCGCGACATCGTCATGACGATGGGATGGGTGACCCATCTCGAGCTCATGTGGGAGCTGCCGGAGCTGGCCTACTTCCTGGAGCGCCTGGCCGGCCTGGGCCGCGTGATCATTTTCGACAAGCGCGGGACCGGGCTGTCCGACCGGGTGCCGGGGATGGTCACGCTGGAGCAGCGGGCCGAAGATGTCCGCGCCGTCATGGACGCGGCGCGGTCCGAGCGCGCCGCGTTCGTGGGCTGGGGGGACGGCGGCGCGATCGGGGCCATGTTCGCGGCGACGAATCCGGAGCGTGTCTCGGCGCTGGTGATGTCGGCGATGACGTTCGTCACGACCTCCACCGGGCTGGGGGTCGACCCGGCGATGATGCAGCTCATGCAGGACACCGTCGAGCAGGGATGGGGCAGCGGCAACCAGCTGGACTTCGTGGCGCCGCTGCACGCCAGCGACCCGCGGCTGCGGGCGTGGTGGCGCCGCTGGGAGCGGCAGTCGGCGACCCCGAACGCCGCGGCCACCCTGCTGCGGTGGGGGGCGGAGATCGATCTGCGCCCGGTGTTCCAGGTCCTGCAGGTCCCCACGCTGTTTCTCGAGCGCGCTGGCGCGGGCCTGATCGACGCGAATGCCGTCCGTGCCGCTGCCGGGCTCACGCCGTGCGCGCGGTACGCCGAGATCCCCGGCGACGACGTGCTTCCCTTCCTCGGCGACCCCGAGCCCATGCTGGGCGAGATCGAGGAATTCCTCACCGGCGCGCGCAGCACTGCCGATCCGGACCGGACCCTGTCGACCGTGCTGTTCACCGACATCGTCGGCTCCACCGCGACCGCGGACCGGGTGGGGGACCGGGAGTGGCGCAACATCCTCGGCAGCCATCACGCGGCGGTGCGGGCGTCGCTCAGCCGCTTCGGCGGGACCGAGATCGACACCGCGGGCGACGGTTTTCTCGCCACCTTCGCCGGCCCGGCCCGCGCCGTCCGGTGTGCCTGCGACATCCGCGACGCCGTCGCCGAGCTGGGGCTGGAGATCCGGGCCGGGCTGCACACCGGCGAGGTGGAGCGCCGGGCCGATTCAGTCTCCGGCCTGGCGGTTCACGTCGGCGCCCGGGTCGCGGCGCTGGCGGCGGCGAGCGAGGTGCTCGTCACCGGCGTCGTCAGGGCCCTGGTGCTCGGCTCCGGGCTCTCGTTCGTGGACCGGGGCACCCACACCCTCAAGGGGGTGCCCGACAGCTGGCAGCTGTTCGCGGTCGCCTGACGGGAACGCGGCCGGGGTGGGCGGGCTCACGCCCCGCTGGTGACGGTGGTCACCCCCATCGTCACCAGCGACCGGTCGGCGCAGCCCTGCCGGCTCAGCCGCCCGGACAGCGCGCTGTACTGGTCGGGCGGGTAGACCTGCACCCAGGCCACCTGCACCTTGTGCACGCAGTTGTTGCCGATCAGCACGTCGCTGACCGCCAGCGTGGCGTGTGCCGTCGCGCCGGGCGCCAGGGTGACCAGCGCAGGCGCGGCCGGCGGCCGCCTGCTGGCCGGCGCGCCGATCTGGCTGCCGCCCGGCGCGGTGACGAACGCGACTCCGGGGTAGCCGTACATCGTGCACGCCGAGCTGGAGGTGTTGGTGAAGTCGAGCGGGTAGAAGATCGTGCCCGCCGCGCCGTTGGCGGCGCCCACGGTCAGCCGCAGGTCCGTGGTCAGGCAGGGCACCGGCCCGGTCGGCGCCGGGGTGGGCGGCCCAGCCGGCGTGGCCGTGACGGTGACCGTCCTGGCCGGCGCGGCGGTGGGCGCCGCGGAACCGCACGCGGCGGCGGCCAGTGCCAGTGAGGCCAGGCAGCACACGGCCATCACCCGCCGGCCCGGGATCGCGGATGCGCTCATGCCGGACATCCCTTCGTCTGGTGCGCGTCACTGTCTATGACGCTGCCGGGGGCGCCGCGGTTAGGCCCGGCGTGCCGCAAGTTCCCAGACGGTGGTGCGCTTGACGTCGCTGCCCTCGACCACGCGCAGGCCGGGAACGTCGTAGCTGGCCAGCGGGGTCAGGCGCGCACGCGGCAAGTACTTCCGGCCGAAGTCGCCGGCCAGCACCGCGGCCCCGCGGGCGTGGCCCCGTTCCAGGAAGCGGATCACCTTGCCGGCCAGGTCGCGTTCGTAGAAGGCGTCGGCGGCCAGCACGAGATCGGTGCCCGGGGCCGGCAGGCCGTCCTCGTCCAGCACGTCGGCGCAGACGGCCGGGACCGCGACCGCGTTGGCAGCCGCGTTGAGCGTGATGGCCGCGGCGGCGAGCGGGTCGATGTCATAGGCGGTCACGGCCGCTGCGCCCGCCCTGGCCGCCGCGATCGCCACCAGTCCTGAGCCGGAGGCGACGTCGATCGCGTGGCGGCCCTGGACGGCTTCCGGGTGGTCGAGCAGGTAGCGGGCCAGCGCCTGGCCACCAGCCCAGGCGAACGCCCAGAACGGCGGGTCCAGGCCGGCCCGCCCGGTCGCCAGCTCGGTGTGCTGCCACAAGCTGATCGGCTCGCTGGCCTGGTGCAGCCGGATCTCCGGAACCAGCGGCACGGGCCCGAGCCGGGTGCTGGTGCGGATGATCTCCAGCGCGGGCCGTTCCGGCTGCGCGCTGCAGATCATGCTGGTCCTCCGGATCGGCGCGGCGGCGAGCGGGCCGGTGCGACCTGCGGGTGCCTGCCATGGAGGATAGCCCGGCCGCCGCCCTTACCACCGGCAGCCGCGGGTGCGGCCCCGGCCGGTCCCCCCAACCGGCCAGGGCCCGCACGTCTATCCGGCCCGCGCCGCGCGGTCCAGTTCCCGCCGCCGCCGGGCGGCGCGGCCCGCGGCACCCGCGGCGGCGTGGCGCACCGCGGCGGCCATCCGCTGCCAGCTGGAGGCGCTGCTGTGGGCACGGGTGGCGCCGGGCACGTCGTGGTCACCCGCTGGCGTGGAGGGCGCGCGGCGCGCGGCGGGGGCGGCAGTACCGGCAGCCGTCCTTGCCAGGACCTTCGCCGTGAAGTAGACGGCCGAGCCGGGCATGGTGCACCTTCCCGCCGGCCACCGGGCCGCCGCCGCAGCCCGGGGTACCGGGACGTGCGCGGCTGTGCGTGAGAAGGCCGGCCATCAGCGATGACGCGGGAGGACGTTCCTCCCTGCCGGTGAAGAGCAGGCAGTCCTCATCCAGATACGCCGCCGGTGGTGTCAGGCGCGGGGCACGCCGGGCGTGGGTGCCAATTGGACGGTTCTACCCTCGCGATGCCGGTTTGTGGTGCAGCCTGGTGAGCCGACAGCACCCCACGTGCGTGACGGCCACCTCCACGGTGATCCCGTCGCCCTGACCCGCGCGGCGTCCGCACGCCGCTGGCCGCAGCACAGGCCAGCATCCGGGTGACAGCCGAGCGCACTGTCCGCGCCCGACCGAAGGCTCAACCTTGTCCCGCGCGCCCGCCCAGCACCGGAAGCCGTCGCGATCCTCGTCCACCCGCTCCAGCAGGAGAACCCGCCACCGGAAGCCGTCGCTGTTCGCGTCCGCGCTGCAGCACAAGCCCGCGCGGCTCGCCGCCGCCGTGGCGAGCTCGGCCTTACTCGTCTCGGCTGCCTGGCAGGCCGCGCCGCACTGGCCCGGGGACAAGCCCCGCCCGGCCCGCACCGGCAGCGCGGATACGCTCCAGGCCGCCGGCGCCGACGTCCGCGCCAGCCCCTTCACCGGCGCCGGGCCCAAGGCCAGGCCCGGCGCGGCCGGGTTCCTCCGGCTGCCCGTCCCGCACGCCAGCAGCTCCGCCGCCTTACCCGCGATCCAGCGGCGCAGGCAAACCCAGGCCCCCGCTCAGCCGGTCTACCGCAATCCCCTCCGCGGCGTCAGCGGCCTGGTCCCCGAGCGCATCGACATGGGTGTCGACTTCGGCGGGTCGGGCCCGGTCTATGCCATCGGCGATGCGGTCATCACCGATGCGACCGGGGATTCCGCCGGGTGGCCCGGTGGCGGATGGATCACCTACCGGCTGACCGACGGGCCGGCCGCGGGACTGATGGTCTATCTGGCCGAAGACGTGACGCCAGCCGTTCACGCCGGCCAGCACGTGTCGTCCGCCACCGTGATCGCCAGCATGTCGGACGCGGGCGACGGCATCGAGACCGGATGGGCGATGCCCGATGGCGCCTCCGCGGAATCACAGCTGCCGGTGGCCGGGGGGATCAGCGGGGGCGGCCCGTTCCCGACCAGGATCGGGCTCAGCTTCGAGGAACTGCTCCAGTCGCTGGGCGTGCCCGCTGCCAGCAACCGCACGCAGGCTCCTTTCGGGCTCCTTCCCGCGAACTACCCAGCGAGCTGAAATGAGGCCGCTGACGTAGTCGCACCGTCCCCCGGTAGGGGGCGGGGGTCAGTAGTCGACCGGCAGGCCGGCGTTGGGGGTGGCTTCGGCGGTGGGGGCGGGGCTGAGGTGGCCGCGGAACAGGAGTGAGGCGATCTCGCTCAAGGTGGTGCTGCCTTGGTGGAAGTCGCCGGCGCCACCCAGGTTGTCCATGATCGCCAGGGTGTATCTCTGGTGCGGGCCGGCGAAGCCGACGGTGTTGGTGATCCAGGCACTTCCCTGGTTCTCCCAGCCGTCCTTGTCGCCGGGATCGCTGGCGCGGCCCGCTCCCCAGACACCCCACTGCTCGATCGGGCTGACCCTTCTCATCCGGTACACGATGTAGTCCCGGTCGTGGGCCGGGAGGCGGCCGAGCACATAGTTCATGAGGTTGTCCAGGTCCAGCGGCGAGCAGTACATGAAGCCCCAGTACGGCGGGCTGCCAGAGAAGTATGCGGTGCGCAGGCCGAAGCGCCGGATGCGCTGGAGGAAGCTGCCATTCTCGTAGGTGAACCACAGCTGGTCGCCGGCCGCGTCGCTGCTGTTGTAGAGGATCTCGCTGATCAGTTCCCAGCCTGCCGGGCCGAGCGACAGGTGGCCGGTGTTCTGGCGCCGGATGAGATCGGTGACCATGGCGAGCTTGATCGTGGACGCGGCGGGGAAGTCGATGCCGGCGTCCTTGCTGCCCCAGCTAGCCCCGGTATCGCGGTCGTGCAGTTCGACGCCGATCTCCCCCGGCTGGTGGGCGAGGTAGCGTTTCACTTCGCTGATCCGGTGCTGCATGGCACAGGAGAACGAGCCGGGCAACGGTATGCACGTGCCCACCAGGCGCGGCGAAAGATGCGGGCGCGGCACCCGGACCGGCCCGGACACAGGCTGCGGCGAGGCCGACCCGGCAGCCTTGCTGGCGTAGACAGGCGCGCATGCCGCCACCGCCAGCAGCGTGCAGGCGGCCAGCCAGCCAAGACCTCTCCACGACCAGCCCGGCCTGGGCTTGACCTGCCTCATTCCCACCGCGCCCGCCCTTACGTGATCATGTGGCCTGGCCGCAAATCTAGACCAGGGTGAGCGGAATCAGGTGCTCTGGCACGGGTCTGGCGCCGGACTTGCCGCGGCCTTTTGCCTAATTTTGGAAAGTCGTTTCTGGCTTACCGGCTCGCCCGGCTGCCGGGCGCCCGGTTCTGCCGCGGCAAGGGCGCCCGCGGGCGCACGCGGTGGCATTGATGTCTGGTGGCGTGGCGGTTCCGCCACCGCGCCGGTGACCAGGCACGCGCCCGGGGCAGTCACCGGGCATGGGGGCCACGGAGCGCTGCCGGCACTTCTTGACAGGTCGCCAAACTTCATGTCAGTGTTACTGACATGAAGGCGAGGGGAACCTACCACTCCCCGCTGCGCGAGTCGCAGGCGGCGGCCACGCGGGAGCGGATCGTCGAGGCCTGCGTGGCGCTGATGCAGCGCGGTGCTGACCTGACTTACGCTGCCGTCGCCGCCGCCGCCGAGGTCCAGGAGCGGACGGTGTACCGGCACTTCCCCAGGAAGGAAGATCTCGAGGCCGCGCTGTGGGGCTGGATCGTCGCCCACCTCACCCATGCTGACTTCGCGGCCAGGACCGAGGAGCAGCTGGTCGCGGCGATGCGGGAGTCCTTCGCCGGGTTCGACGCCGACGCGCCCCTCATCCAGGCGATGCTCCACTCACCGCAGGGCCTGGATGTGCGCCGCCGCCAGCAGCCGATGCGGCGCGCGATGTTCGAGGCCTGCGTCGACGGCGCGGTCCCCGGCGCACCGCCGCAGGTGCGCGACCGCGCGGCCGCGGTGCTGCAGGTCCTGTACTCGTCAGCCTCATGGGACCTGTTGCGGGGCTTTCTGGACATGGACGCCGCCGAGGCGGCCGACGTCATCGAACTCGGCATCCGCAGCTTCCTGTCCGGGTTGCGGCTGCACATTGGCCATGAGACCGCCAGCCAGCGCACAACATCACACCACCAAGGGGAGGAACAGTGACACACAGCGCAACCACCGATCGCCGTGCGGCCAGGACCGCCGATGGCGAGGGAGAGGCCTACTGGTTCTACGGCGACAAGGCCATCGTGCGCTCACCCGAAGGCGCGCTGCCGATCATCATTGAGCACCACGTCGGCCCTGGTGCGGCGGCGCCGCTCCACGTCCATCACGACGTCGACGACAGCTTCTACCTTCTGTGCGGGCAACTCGCGATGCGCTGCGGTGACGATACCTTCGTCGCCAGCGCCGGCGACTATGTCTGCCTGCCCAAGGGTGTGCCGCACGCACTGAGCAATGTAGGCGAGGAGGAGGCGGTGCTGCTGCAGACACACGACGCCGATTCCTTCCTCACCTTCATCCGCCGCATCGGCATTCCCGGCGACCAGCCGCGTCCGGACCCCGCATCGCTTGACTACGCGGCCATGAACAACGTGGCCGGTGAGACCGGGCAGCCGGTGCTCGGCCCGCCGATGCCCGAAGCAGAAGCACGGGCCATCATCGCCCGCGGCCGGTAAGGAACGACCCACCGGAGCCAGCAGACCCATCAAATGGCAGTCCCCTGCCAGCACGCAGAGGACACGATCGATGCAGGGCCCTGCCTGACCCGGCCGCCCAGGCCTGGTACCGGGTAAGGGCCCTGTTCATGCCCAAGCTGTAAAAGATCATGCACGTGACCAGGACGCCGGGGGAGGGTGCCAGCCGTACCTCAGGTTCGGTTGCCTGGCAGAGCCGGCGGGGATCGTCAGCCGCTGTCCCCCCCCCGAAGATGAGGTAATCGCCTCATGAGCGAGCACCGGCTGTCTCGTTACGTTGCCAGCAGTGATCCCACTGCGATGAGATGAGGCAGCCATGACACTGCGGAGCAGGTTCTTCGCCATGACGTACGACCGCCAGATGACCAAGGTGGAAAAGGCAGGGCTGCGCGCCTACCGGGAAGGGCTGCTCGCCGGCGCGGCCGGCCAGGTGCTTGAGGTCGGTGCCGGGACGGGGTCGAACCTGCGCTTCTACGGCCCGGCCGTCGAGTCGCTGACCCTGACCGAGCCCGAGACCCCCATGCTGCGGCGCCTGGAGCGCAAGGCCGGTGAGCAGGCGCCGGGTGCAACGGTGCTGCGCGCACCAGCGGAGGACCTGCCTTTCGAGGACGCCACCTTCGACGTGGCGGTCTCGACACTGGTCCTGTGCGGGGTGGACGATCAGCCGCGGGCGCTGCGGGAGCTGCGCCGGGTGCTGCGGCCCGGCGGCCAGCTCCTGTTCATCGAGCACGTGCGCTCCGGCGACACCCACCTGGCGCGTTCGCAGGACCGCATGAACGGGATCAACCGGTTCGTGGTCGGCTGTGACTGCAACCGCCCGACGCTCGATTCCATCCGGGACGCTGGTTTTGCCGTCACGCGCGTCGAGCACACGACGCTGCAAAAGGTCCCGAAGTTCGGCAGCCCGGCCATTGTGGGCAGCGCTACGGTTCCTGCACCGGTGCCGTCCCTGGACGCGCAGCTCGGCGGATGAGCACGGTCATGACCGTCGCCGCCGCCAGGTACCGCTGCCTTCTGCGCCAGAGACAACCGGGTGCCAGACCGGCTGGACCGGATTCAGCGCCTGGGGCAGTGGTGACCCCGGCGGCTCGCTGCCAGGCCTTAAGGCTTGGCCGGCGCGAAGGCGCCCATCAGGCCGTGCTGGGTGGCGTAGAGCGTCGCGGCGGCGCGGCTTGATATGCCGAGCTTGGTGTAGATGTGCTCGATGTGGTTGGCGGCCGTCTTCGGCGTGACCACCAGCGCCTTGGCGATGTCCCGGGTCGGGTAGCCGCGGGCCAGCAGCCCGAGCACCTCCACCTCGCGGGCGGTGAGCCCGCCGGGCCAGGCCCGCCGGGCCGGCACGCGATGGCCGGCCGCCTTCAGCACGGCTTCTGCTGCTTCGCTGTCCAGCCTCCCGGCAGTCACCTCGGCCCGCAGCTCGCGTGAGGCCTGGCCGGGGCCGAGCGGGGCCCGGTGCGGCCGCGGCTCGGTCATCGCGTGGTAGACGTCCGCCGCGGCCAGCAGCCGGTCCGGCGGCGTCAGCGCGGCCGCGGTCAGCCCCCGCGGATAGCCGGAGCCATCGAGGCGCTCGTGGTGCCGGGCGGCGATCTCGCGGCTGCGGCCGAGCGCACCCACCCGGGCCAGCATCCGGTCGGTCAGGTACGGATGGAGCCGGACCCGCTCGGACTCGGCTTCGGTGATCGGGCCGGGCTTGTCCCAGATCGCGTTGGAGACCCCGAGCCGGCCCAGGTCATGGATCAGCCCCGCCCGCCGCACAGCCGCCACGTCATCGCCGGGGTAGCCGGCCGCGCTCGCCGCCGCGCTGACCAGGCTGGCCACCCCGCGCGAGTGGCCGGCCAGGTAGGGGCTCTTCATGTCGACCAGGTCGGCCATCGCCTCCAGGACCAGATCCAGGCCGGCACCACTGACCCGGCGCGAGAGCTCCGGTTCGGTGCCCAGGACCGCATCCCAGTCCGACGCCTGGTCCAGGCCGTCCAGCAGTTCGGGCGCGTGAGCGCAGAACAGGTCCACCACCGCCGGGTCGAACTGGGTCCCGCGGTGCCGACGCGCAACCGCCACTGCCTCCTCGACCCCGCGGCGCCGGGCGACGACCTCGACCGGGCCGGCCAGCTGGACCAGCCGCGCGGGCAGGCAGATCTCCTCCGCGCGCAGGTGGTCCGGATAGCCCTTGCCGTCCCACTGCTCATACGCCTGGCTGATCGCGACGCAGACCGACTCGTCCAAGCCGATCTGCTCAGCGAACTGGGCGCCCAGCGCGCAGTGCGTCGTCGCGAAGGAGAGCATCTGCTTCATCCCGGCAACCGGGAACGTCGCCAGCCGCCGGGCGCGGGCCACGCCGCTGCCGTGCGAGCCGACCCGCCGCAACATGAACGCGACCATCCGCGCCGTGCTCATATCGAGCAGATCGAACGTGTCGCTCTTCATGCCGATGTCGTCGCCGAACCACTGCGCCTGTTCGGCCGCGTCGGCGTGGCAGTAGACATTTATCATCAGGCCGAGGTAATAGGTGGCCTCCAGATCCCGGCCGCTGGCCCCGGCGAGGCCGGCCAGCCGCAGCGCGATCACCGTCTGGCGCATGCAGTGGGCCATCGGCTGCCCCAGGCCTAGATCCGAGGCATAGGACAGGGTCGCCATCAGCTCCGCGATCCTGACACTGTCTGTCCCCGCCCGGGCCACCACAACCAGAGTCTATGGGGTTGGCCCCGCAACTAACGATCATGGTGCGGGTGCCGCTGGTGGTCAGGGGGTTGCGCCGGGGTGGGCCAGCATCTCATCACGGCAGCGGCGGCCCAGGCTGGGCGTGATTACCGCTGAGGGGCTGTGTCCCAGATTCGCCGCGCCAGGAGCATCATGACGATCACAAACGGCAGCGAAAGCGGAACCGAGACAATCCCGGGCGGTGCCAGGGCCCCGGCGAGCAGGGCCACCACGAACAGCACCGGCAGCCATCGCGGCATGGCCTGGCTGCGCCACAGAGCGATCCCGGTGAGGATGACAGCCACGGGAAGACCGGCGAAATACCCGATAAAGAACACCCAGGCCGCGGCGGCAGTGTTGGCCGAGACCAGGATCTGGGCGGCAGCCGATGACACATGGACTGTCGCCGCAGCGGCCAGGTCGAACCCGATAAGCACATTCGCGACGGCTCCGCAGAAGGCACCGAACCATCCGATCACGGCAGCTGTCGTGGCCAGCACCCTATCGCGATCTGAAGCCAGCACTGCGATGGCGAAGAACGAGACACCCAAAGTTCCGAGCCCGAAGATAACGAGCATGTTCGAGAAGTAGACCTGGCCGGGATGTGCGGCCGCGATCTGCAGTTCACGCAAGGCCCCGGCCAGTGACGTCACCGGCCGATCGAGACCCTTCGGCGTCAATGCACCCCCGAACAGCAAGAGCACGGCAGTAACCGGCAGGGCCAGCGCCAGGATCCTGCGGCGCGTCCTCACCGTCGCCAGCCCACCTGAGGGTCGGCTTAGACTCACATCAGTCATGATCGGTGGCCTCCTGTGCCTCAAGCAGATTGCTCGATCTGCTTCCCCGGCTGGGCCCGCGGCGGTCACGGCGACTCGTACCGCACACCCACTCACCTGGACGCTAGGGCCGCGGAACAGCGCCGATCATGAGGGATTCACCCCATCTTTGGAAACTGAGTCCTGCCTCCTCCGATCACAACTTGCGGCGGCTCCTCCGGCAGCGGCGCTGGCAGCCTCCATGGCCCGGCCGGCCGGACGGGTTGCCAGCGGCTGCGGTCGCCCCGAACTGGCTGGTCTGCCCCTGGTGCCGGTACTGGCACCTGAGCGCGGAGAAGCGCGCGCCAGTTGCGCTCTAATTCGCGGCGCAGGCGACGGGGATCACCAGCTTCACATCGGCGAAGCAGCCGCCGTAGCCGTCCCAGACCTCGTCCAGGAAGCTAGCGGTGGCGGGGTCGATGTCGTGCCCGGCGATCGGGTCGCCGGCCCCCAGCCGGTTCAGGCTGGCACCGGAAGTGCTGGCCGGGGGCCTGGCCGGCTGCGCCACCGGGCCGCCCGCGGGGTAGACGGGCACTGGCTCGGCCAGCAGCGGACGGCCATAGCGGGCGCGATAGTGGCCCTGGGCCCGGCCCAGGAGCGTGTGGAGCTTCAGGCTGGACGGTTGCTGTTCCCCGGCGCTGGCCCGCGAGATGAACCAGGTCGCGATGGTCATCGCCGGATAAGGCGGCACACCCATGGTGGTCTGTTCGCCTCCTGTGGTATCGGGGCGCGGGGCGGTTCTGCCTCTATTGACGCGCCGGCAGGCGTGATGGATGTCCTGCGGGTGCCGCCTTTTTGCCCGGCGGCAGAGGTAGCATCCGGCTGATGGAATTCAGCCGGGAGCTGCGCGAAGGCGTGATATCGGGTGACATCACCGTATCCTTCCGGCTGTGGCGCCGGCCCAAGGTGAGGGAGAGCGGATGACCGTCGGGCCGGCCTGGGAAGACCACGATTTGTCTGGTGCCAGGCGAACGGCCGTCCAATAGGCAACCACGCCGACTGGGCCGAGTGGAAAGCTTTGCTCAAGGCCGCTGGCATACGAGACGCTCGGGTTCACGAGGCGAGGCATACCGCGGCCACGCTCCTCCTCGCCCAGGGGGTCGATCAGCGGGTCGTGATGGAGATCCTCGGCCACTCTCAGATCAGCATGACGTCCAAGTATGCCCACGTTCTGCCGCAGGTCATGACTGACGCGGCCGACCGGATCGGCCAGGCGCTCTGGGGCTCAGCAGCGAAGCCAACTGCAACTAGGAAGCCCCGCAGATCAAGCGACGGGTGAGTCTTAGCTGGTCAAACGGGTGGGGCGCCAGGGGCTCGAACCCTGAACCCACGGATTAAAAGTCCGCTGCTCTGCCATT
>DATIXO010000153.1:0-3011 GCA_035518495.1 Streptosporangiaceae bacterium | reverse complement strand
CCGTGCGGCCAGGGCCATGAGGCGGGATTCGTCTCCTACCGGGACAAGGTCATCGACACCGTGCTCGGGCCGGTGACCCTCGAGCGCGCGTGGTATCACTGCGCGGCCTGCAGGCACGGCCTTGCCCCGCGAGACGCCGAGCTGGGAGTGGCGGGCGCCTCCCTGTCACCGGGCCTGGGCGCAATGAACGACCGGGCCGCGGCCGCAGGGCCGTTCGCGGGGGCCGCCGGGCTGCTGGAGGACCTGGCCGGGGTGCGGCTGACCGCCAAGCGCGTCGAGCGGGCCGCCGAGGCCAGCGGCGCCGCGCAGGCCGCCGCCGTCCGGGAGCGTTCCGGGCTGATCACCTCCCGGAAGGTGGCGCCGCTGCCGCCGTCCCCGGTCCCGGACAAGCTGTATGCCGTCATCGACGGCACCGGCGTGCCCATGACATCGAAAGAGACCGCAGGGCGGGGCGGGAAGGGCGAGGACGGCCGCGCCCGGACCCGCGAGGTCAAGCTCGCCGTGTTCTTCACCCAGGACAAGGTCGATGACGACGGGTACCCGGTCCGGGACCGGGACTCCTCCAGCTACATCGCCACCTTCGAGCCCGCGGCCGTGTTCGCGGACCTCGTGAAAGCCGAAGGCATCCGCCGCGGCGCGGATCATGTCCGCCAGTTCACGATTCTCGGCGATGGCGCGGCCTGGATCTGGAACATCGCCAGCAGCAAGTTCCCCGAAGCCACCCAGATCGTGGACCTGTTCCACGCCCGCGAGCACCTGCACGACCTCGCCCGCCTCCTGGAGTTCATGCTGCTGGACCGGAAGGACGAATGGCTCGCCGCCCGCCTGGAGGACCTCGACTACGGGGACATCGACGGCATCTGCAGGGCAGCCCGCGCCTACCCCCTCGAAGGCATCAAGAAAGACGAGCTCGCCACGGCCCTGGGCTACTTCGAGAACAACGCGCCCCGCATGCGCTACCACTGGTTCCGCTCCTGCGGCCTGTTCGTCGGATCCGGTGTCGTTGAATCCGGGTGCAAGTCGGTCATCGGGCAGCGCCTCAAATTGTCAGGCATGCACTGGACCGCTGCCGGCGCAGACGCCATCACCACGCTGCGCTGCCAGTTGGCCAGCCGGCCCGAGGACCAGATCTGGCGAACACCACGCAACCAGACGCCAGCCGCCTGACCAGCCGAACCCCATAAACGATCTTGCTCCCTACAAAACTGACGTGCACCCGCTGGAGGGCTGGAGGTTCACTTCACCGGAAATGTCGGTACCGGCTGCCAAGATGAAAGCGTCAAGGTGGCCTGATGATCACAGGGGCCGCCACCGAAGTTCCACGGAACTCGGGACCTCCTCCGCACCGCTCCGGCACGGCAACCCGGACGGTCAGCGATCGCCTGGCGTCATGTGAGGTGCCAAAGTCGCTGGAGGGGTCCGCGGCCATCCACAGCGTGGACAGCGCCAGAAGATCGAGCGCCGTCGGGCTTCTCGCTGCATAGGCAGCCAGGCGGCTATCAGCGTCGTCCATGGCGGAGCGATCATCAGCACTCGGGCCTGGCGGGCAATGTCCTTCATGCCACCAGCGTTGCACCGAGCCACATTAGCGGGAATGAAGGACACCGCCAGAACCGGGCCCTCCCAGTTATCGGCATAACCGCGGGTACTGGCGCAACACGTTATGCTGGCGCAACGCCCACTCGCTGCTGAGCTGCCAGCTGGTTTCCCGGCCCTACGTCAAGATGTTGATCGCGCGGGCGATTACCAGTGCGCCGATGCCCAGAGACACCACCGCTTCGATCATCATCATCAGCTTGGCCCACCGCTTGATCGCGGAGATGTCGGTGGGGCTGAACGCGGTGGCGGTCCAAAAGGCAAGCGACAGGTAGTCGACGAACTCCGGCACCCAGGTGGCTGGCACGTAATCGGTGTGCAGCATTTCCGGGAACACGAACGCCGGGTTCGCCAGCGGCTGGTGCGCACGGGCGGCGGCGCCACCGCGATCCAGATCCCAATACCACAGCCCGAACGCGATCACGTTCGTGGCCCAGATCACCCCGCCGGTAGCCAGCAGCCCGGTGGCGTTGCTAGCGAAGAGCTTGTTATCAGTGATGATGTCGCGGACGAGGCGGACGGCGGCGAACAGGTTCGCCGCCGTCAGGATGGCGATCATGGCGCCGGTGATGATCCGCAGCCAGGTTGTCTGGCGGTCGATGCGACCCGGGTCTCCGATGATCAAGGCCGCCAGCAGCGCGAGCAGCAGGGTCGGGGCCACCCATGGTGGGCTCACCCGGTACTTGGCGGGCAGCACGACGTGGAGAACCGCGGTGACCACGATCGCCAGCGCCACCGGCCACCAGCGCTCACCCCGTGCCGCGGGTCCGTCCGGCGTCGCCGGGGGCGGAGCGGCTGGCTTCCAACCCGACGTCATATCCCATTGTGACCTTGCCTCCCCGGCAATCAAACCCTGCGGGCCACAACTGCCCGGCAGGCGATGGGATGCACCATCGAACGCTGCGAGTCGCGTACCTCGGCGGGGCCGGAAGACCTTGGCGGCCGGCGGCGAGAATATCTACGCTCAAGGCCAGGATCCACGCCGGAAAGAGCAACTCCGCCCAGGCGCTGACGTCAGCCAGCCGCAACCCCAGCACCTCGCAACGGCGCAGCCCGCCGAGCAGCATCGCCAGCACCATGGCCCGGTCCCGGCGGTGCGCGGGGCCGCCAGCAGCGCATCCACCTCCGCCGGGCCAGGACAAGCGGCAGCGTGCGCGTGGTGCGCACCAGGGGCGGCTGGCGAGCCCGCCGGGCACCGGGTTGGCGCGCACGCCGCTGGCCTCCCGCGGCTAGCAAGCTTGGGCGGGGTAGGCCGTGAATATTGAGTCAAGTCTTGTGTTCGGGGGTCGCGTTGGTCGGGGTAGTGTGGGGTTTGCTCGCTCCACAGCGCAAATGACAGCGCACCTGACCTGCTCATACGCACTTCGCGTCCACGGTCACCATGCATCGGCGTAGCGAGTGGCGGCGGTCGGCCA
>DATIXO010000152.1:0-2202 GCA_035518495.1 Streptosporangiaceae bacterium | reverse complement strand
ACGACCAGTTCACCAAGTCGGTGGGCAGCGAGATCAGCGTGCTGCAAGGCGGCCGGTAACGGGTTACTCGTCGGCGGCCCACGGGTTGACGTAGATCCGGTGGCCGTGGGCGTCGTCTCCCTCGTCGTGCTGGCCCGGTGGTAGTGCTGGCCCGGGGGGGCGACCCCCCGGAACCCCCCGCTCTTGGGGGGGCTGCCCGCCCCCCCAAACCCCCCTGGCCCTTGGACGCAGTATGAGCCAGTTCGCCCCGGCCGCGGAGAGCGCGGCGGTGATGCCGAGCTCCAGGATCGCCACCAGGCCGACCTGGAAACCGGACGGGCCGACCGAGGCCAGGCGGCCGTTGCCGAGCGGGCCGCCGGCGAACGCCGCCGCCAGGCCGGCCAGCAGGCCTGCCGCCGTTCCGGCGGCGAAGCCCCACAGCGGGGCCGCCTCGATCACCGGCGTCGGCGCGATCCGGACCGTGACCACGCCGGCGAAGACGCCGGCCAGGTACGGCAGGGCCAGCACCGCGATGGGCACCCAGCCGGGACCGCCAGGCCGGGCACCCGCTGGCCCCGTCGGCAGGGCCGCGAGCATCGGGAAGACCGGTACCGCGCCGAGGGCCGACCCGGTCGGGGCGACCATCGTGCCGGTGCCGAACGCGAAGCCGGGGCCGAGGGTATAGGCGACGGCCCAGATGATCGCGTTCGGGATGTAGGCGAGCTGGGCGAGCAGCAGCAGCGCGGCTCCGCCGACGCCGGGAGCCAGCGCGTCGCTGGCCGCCTTCACCTCAGGCAGGTGCACCGCGAGGGAGGCCCCGGCCAGCACCGCGCCGGCCGCGGCGAGGAGGGCGGCCGAGCCGAGCATGCCCATCACGATCGAGCGCGGCCGGGCCGGCATCAGGCTGGCCAGCCGGGACCACGGCGCCAGCCCGCGCGCCGCGCCGAGCCCGCCCGCCACCAGGGCCAGCAGGAAGGCGGCGATCACCGCCTGCAGCAGCGAGGGCGCCGCGACGGAGGTGCCGCTGGCCACCGCCAGCGCGCCGGCCAGCAGCGCGTACGGCAGCGCCAGCGCGATCGCGGCGTACCCGACGTGGCGCAGCTGGGTGACGGCGCCGGCCCGTACCACCCAGCGCCCGGCCATGGCCAGCAGCGCGCCGGGCAGCAGCACGAGCCCGAGCGGGAGCAAGCCGATCCGGCCGGCGCCGCGGACGGTGAAGCCGACGTGGTGCGCCACCAGCCAGAGCATGGCGGCGGTGCGCAGCACCCCTCCAAGACCGCCGCCGATGCCGACGTGCGGCGCGGTGATCCAGCCGATCGCGGTCAGCGTGACCAGCACGGCCAGCCCGCTCGCGGCGGCCGCGAGCGCGGCGATGCCGCCCGTGACGACCAGCGGCCGAGCCGGCTGCTGCCGCGGCTTGCCGCCGTCACCGTCACCGTCACCGGGCGCCGACGACCCCGGCGGCCCGTTCGGATCAGGGGCCAGCGGCACCTCGGCGGAAACGCTCACCCACCGATCCTCGCAACGATCTCCCCGCCGACCGGGGAGGCGCGCCGCCGCAGCCACCGTTACGGCGAATGGCGGCGAGCGTGAGCTCGCCATCGCGCGGCCCGCGAGGGGCCGCCAGGCCCCTCCGGCCGCGCGATACTACGGTGAGCACCCCAGCGGGCGCGCGAAGCGCACCGGGGGGTTCCGGGGGGTCGTCCCCCCGGGCTAGCACCTCAGAACAATCCGCGGACCAGGGCGGCGGTCTCGCTCGGGGTCTTGCCGACCCGGACGCCGGCCTTCTCCAGGGCTTCCTTCTTGGCCTGGGCGGTGCCCGAGGAGCCCGAGATGATCGCGCCGGCGTGCCCCATCGTCTTGCCCTCAGGGGCGGTGAACCCGGCCACATAGCCGACGACCGGCTTGGTCACGTGCTGCTCGATGAAGGCGCCGGCCCGTTCCTCGGCGTCGCCGCCGATCTCGCCTATCATCACGATGGCGTCGGTTTCCGGGTCTTCCTGGAACGCCTGCAGGCAGTCGATGTGCGTGGTCCCGATCACCGGGTCGCCGCCGATGCCGACAGCGGTGGAGAAGCCGATGTCGCGCAGCTCGTACATCATCTGGTAGGTCAGCGTGCCGGACTTGGAGACCAGCCCGATCCGCCCCTCGGTGGTGATGTCGGCCGGGATGATGCCGGCGTTGGACTTGCCGGGCGAGGCGACGCCCGGGCAGTTCGGCCCG
>DATIXO010000151.1:0-16458 GCA_035518495.1 Streptosporangiaceae bacterium | reverse complement strand
GATCGCGACCCCGCCGTTCATCGTCACCGCCAGCGGCTGCGCGCCGCCCATCCCGCCCAGCCCGGCGGTCAGCGTGATCGTGCCGGCCAGCGTGCCGCCGAAGCGCTTCGCGGCGACCGCGGCGAACGTCTCGTAGGTGCCCTGCAGGATGCCCTGGGTCCCGATGTAGATCCACGACCCGGCGGTCATCTGGCCGAACATGGTCAGCCCCAGCGACTCCAGCCGCCGGAACTCGTCCCAGGTGGCCCACTGCGGCACCAGCAGCGAGTTCGCGATCAGCACCCGCGGCGCCCACTCGTGCGTGCGCATGATCCCCACCGGCTTGCCGGACTGCACGAGCAGCGTCTCGTCCCCGGCCAGGCCCTCCAGCGACCTGACGATGGCGTCGTACGCGGCCCAGCTGCGGGCGGCGCGGCCCGAGCCGCCGTAGACGATGAGCTGGTCGGGATGTTCGGCCACCTCGGGGTCGAGGTTGTTCATGAGCATCCGCATGGCCGCCTCCTGCGGCCAGCCCCGGCAGGTCAGTGTGGTGCCCCGGGGGGCGCGGACCGGGCGCGGGCCGGAGGCGGCCCGGCCGGCGGGGGTGGCGGTCATCGGTGGCTCCTCATCGAGTCAGCTCTCATCGGCTCGGTCGTCAGGCCAGCGGCGCCACCAGCCTTAACGACCTGACGGATCACCGGGCCCGAGGGATTCATCATCCCCCGCCCGGTCCCGGCCCGGCGGCCCGGGTGGGCGGGACCCGGCCGGTGCCGTCGAGGGCGCCGGTGAGGATGGCCCGGATGTCGTCACCGGCCGGCCACCGCGGCGTGTTGGCCAGCACCTCATCGGCGAGTGCGTCCGCGGCGATGGCATCGAAATCGGCGGCCGTGATCCCGAAGTCAGGCAGCCGGTGGGTCATCCCGACCGTGTCAGCCAGCGCGGCGACCGCGCCGATCGCCGCGTCCGCGTTCCACCCGGCGCCGCGCGCGGTGTCCCCGGCGCCCAAGGCGAACGCAGCCGCGGCGAGGCGTTCCCGGCAGGCCGGGAGGTTGAACCGGAGCACCCCCGGCAGCACCATGGTCAGGGCCACGCCGTGGGCGATGTCGAACCGCCCGCCGAGCGCGTGGCCGATGGCGTGGCAGATGCCGAGCCCGGTGCTGGCGAAGGCGATGCCCGCCAGGTGCGAGGCGAGCAGCATCTGGGATCTGGCCTCCAGATCGGCGCCGTCGGCGACGGCGCGCGGCAGGTGCGCCGAGATCATGCGGATGGCCTGCAGGGCGATCCCCTCCGACCACGGGTTGGCGCGCCTGGACATGCAGGACTCCAGCGCGTGGACCAGGGCGTCCATCCCGGTCGCGGCCGTGGCCCCGGGTGGGAGTGAGGTGGTGAGTTCCGGATCGAGGATCGCGGCGGCCGGCAGTGCGGTCGCGCCCCCCACGTAGAACTTGCGCCGGGTCACCGGATCGGTGATGACCCCGAACGCGTTGGTCTCCGTCCCGGTGCCCGCGGTGGTCGGCACCGCTACCAGCGGCAGGGCGGGCGCGGAGAACGGCCGGCGGTAGTCGAGATCCCGGCCGCGCTCCGGGTTGACCGCCGCGACCGCGATGCCCTTGGCCGCATCGACGGAGGAGCCACCGCCGACCGCCACCACCGCCGGGCGGCCGCCGCCGGTGGCCAGCGCCGCCACCGCCTCCGCCCCGGCCGCTACGTCGCCGGTGGTGGGGTTGGCATGCACGCCGCTGAATACCGTCACCGGTATGCCGCCCGCCGTCAGCACACCTACCACGCTGGCCACCACGGGGGTGGCGGCGAGGCCCTGATCGGTGACGACCACCGCTGCCCGGCCGCCGGTCCCGTTGACGACGCCGGCGACGGTGTCGACCGCGCCGGCGCCGAAGTGCGCGGGCGGTGTGGGGTTCAGGACGATTCTGGTGCCGGCGACCTGGGGCATCGTCACTCCTGCGGTTCTGACAGGCGGAGGGGGGTGGCGGTGAGGTCTTCGATCAGCTTCATGGGGAGCAGTTGCCCGCCCTGATCCCCGTACTGGGCGCGGGCGCGCCGGTAGATCTGCTCGACCATGGCGCTCATCTCGGCCGGGACGCCGGTCTGCCGGGCGAGGTCGACCGCGAGCCCCAGGTCCTTGCAGGCGAGCGCGAGCGCGAAGGAGTCGTCGAAGTCGCCGCGCTCCAGCACGCTCAGCACGTCGTGTTCGAGGAAGTGACTGGCGGCCGCGCTGGTCAGCAGCGACCGGCGGAGCGTCGCCACGTCGACGCCGGCCCTGACCCCGATGGTCAGCGCCTCGGCGGTGAGGGTGACGGAGGCGAACCAGAGCAGGTTGAGCATCAGCTTGACGGTGTACCCGGCGCCGTGCGACCCGACGTGCAGGATCCGCTCCGGGTCGCCCATGACCTCAAGCAGCGGCCGGACCCGCAGATAGTCCTCGGTGGCGCCGCCGACGAAGATCTGCAGCGTGCCGTCCGTGGCGCCGGTCATCCCGCCGGCGACCGGCGCATCCAGGACCGGGTGGCCGGGGCCCGCGACGGCGCGCACCTTGTCCGCCACCGCCGGGACGCTGGTGGACATGTCGATCCAGGTGGCGCCGGCGGCCAGCCCGGCGAGCAGGCCGCCGGGCCCGAGCAGGACCTCCTCCACCTGGCTGGGCCCCGGCAGCATGGTGATGACGGCGCCGCGGTCCGCGCCTGCCTCGCGGGGCGATCCCGCCCAGGAGGCGCCGGCCGCCAGCAGGGCCGCGGCGGCGTCTGGCCGCACGTCATGGACCACCAGCTCGTGGCCGGCGCCCAGGACGTTCCTGCTCATCGGTGCGCCCATGTGGCCAAGGCCAATGAAGCCGACTTTCATGATCTCTCCAGGCGGGCAAGGCGGGATGATCCCGGTGGCGGAGATGGGCGGTATGTCCGGCGCTGCTGTTAAGGCAGAGCCCAGCGGCTCAGCGCGGTTTCGTCAATAGCCACGCCGAGCCCGGGCTCCGCCGGCACGGTGAGGAACCCGCCGGAGTCGATGAGCAGCGGCTCGGCCAGGAAGAAATCACGCCGGCGCTCGGTCCAGCCGGGCGGGTCGTAGGGGAACTCGACGTAGGGCCCCCCGCCGACGCCGGCCGCCACGTGCAGGTTGGCCAGCAGGCCGAGCCCGTTGGTCCAGGTGTGCGGGGTGAACCAGCAGTGCCGCAGCTGCGCGAACTCAGCGATGGTCCGGGCCCGGAGCATGCCGACGGCCAGGACGGCATCGGGCTGCACGACGTCGAGCGCGCCCGCGGAGACGGCGTCCAGCAGCTCGGCCGGGGTGCGGGTCATCTCACCCCCCGCGACGCGGATCCCCGTCTGCTCCCTGAGCATGCGCATGCCGGCCAGGTCACCGGCGGGCAGCGGCTCTTCCAGCCATAGCACACCAAGCTCGGCCAGCTCGCTGGCGAGCCGCCGCACGTCGGCGGCGTCCATCGCGGGCGAGATGTCGCCGGCCATCCGCCATCCCTGGTTGAGATCGACCATGATCTCGATGCTGTCGCCGGCCGCCGCGCGCGCGGCCCGGACGGCGGCCAGGCCCGCCGCGGCGTCGGCCCGGTCGATCCGGATCTTCACCGCCCGGAAGCCCGCCGCCCGCGCCGCGAGCACCGCGTCGGCCCGCTCGCCGGGGCTCTTCGACTCGCCGAACGACGCGTACGCGGGAAGGCCCGTGCGCGCCCCTCCGAACAGGGTGGACACCGGCTGCCGGCTGGCCTTGCCGATGATGTCCCACAGGGCTGCTTCCAGCGGCCAGTAGCGGCCCGCGTGGAAGCCGATGGTCTCGATCGCCCGCACGTGGCTGGCGATCTCGCGGGGGTCACGGCCGATGAACAGGTCCGCGAACGGGGCGAATCCGTCCATGGTGTCGCCGGAGCCGTACCCGGTGATGCCCTCGTCGGTGTCGACGCGCACGAGGGTCGCGTCGAAGTGGCGCCGCGGGACCGGGTCCCACGCCGCGCGGAACGGCGGGTCGAGCGGGAGCCGCATCCGGTCCAGGCGGATGGCGGTGATCTTCACCGCGGCTCTGATGCCCGGGCCGGGCCGCCTCCGTCCGCGCCACCGTCGGCGGCCTCCCGGCCGCCGTCGCTCCCGCCCGCGGGCTCCTGGCCGCCAGCAGGCGGCGAGTAGAAGGGATTGAACGGGCGGTGCCGCGCGGCGAGCACCTCCGTCATCTGCGGCGTGCCCGCGGCCCCCGCCCGCAACGCCTCCCTGGTCGCGGTGCGGTTGTTCGCGTAGACCTTCTCGGCGTCCCGGGCGGCGGGGTTGACCCATACCGCGGCGATGATCACGTTCTGGTCGGCGTCGGCCTCGCTGATGATCCCCTCGCTGACCGCATCGGCGACGCCACCGGCCACACCGGCCTGCGCCGCCCCCCAGGTGAGGGTCCCGTGTTCGTCGCCCGCGATGGGTGCCTTGTTGACGAACAGCGTCATCGGCTTGACCGGGAGCCCCGGGATCACCACCGCGACAAACGGCGTGTGCCCGGCGCTCGGGCTGGCCAGCGCCGTGGCCCAGGCCACCCCGACCGGCCCGGAGCGCTCGCCGAAGACGGTGTTCACGTGCGCGGCCTCCGCGCCCTCACCGATGTAGCTCTCACCAATGAACATCTGGGCCTCCCCAGGCGCGATACGCGCGAATCATGCCGCATGAGGACGATATCCGGGCCAGCCGGGCCGTGGTCAGGCCGGTCGCCTGCGGGACATCCGTGTTCGGACCGTGATCACCGCATGTATTGCAGCGCCAGCAACGAGAAACTACGCTGCCCCGCAGCCGGAGATTCCGGCCAGCGCGGCCTGCGCCGTCGTCAGGGGGATGACGCATGGCGACGTACATAGCGAAGCGCATAGCGCTTGCGCTGGTAACGCTGTGGATCATCAGCCTGATCGTGTTCTTCGCCGGGCAGATCCTGCCCGGCGATCCCGGCCGGGCGATCCTCGGCCCGTTCGCCGCCCGGAGCGCCGTGCAGGCCCTGGACCATCAGCTCGGCGCCGACCAGCCCCTGCTGACCCAGTACTGGAACTGGCTCACCGGGGTGCTGCACGGCAACTTCGGCGAGTCCTACCAGTACCGGTCGCCGGTCTGGCCGTTCATCCGGGCGGCCCTGTTCAACTCGCTCAAGCTGGCGGTGCTGGCCTTCGTCATCGTGGTGCCGCTCGGCATCACCGGCGGGGTGCTGGCCGCGCTCGCCTACGGGCGGGCGACCGACCGGGTCATCTCGGTGGTCGGGCTGTCCGCCGCCACGGTGCCCGAGTTCGTGTCCGGGATCGTGGTCATCGTCATCTTCGCCGTCGCGCTGAAATGGCTGCCGGTCTCGGCCGCGGCGGGCCCGGGAGCCTCACCGGGGAGCCAGCTCGAGCACCTGATCCTGCCCGTGATCCCGCTCATCCTCGTCCTGTTCGGCTACATCGCCCGCATCGCCAGGGCCGGCACCATCGAGGCGCTGAACTCCGACTACACGCGGACCGCGACCCTCAAGGGCCTGAAGCGATCGGTGGTGATCCGGCGGCACGTGCTGCGCAACGCGCTGCTGCCGACGGTCGCCGTCATCGCCACCCAGACCGGCTACCTGATCGGCGGGCTGGTCATCGTGGAGACCCTGTTCAACTACCAGGGGATCGGGAACCTCATCTACAAGGCCGCGGTGGCCAAGGACTTCAAGATGCTGGAGGCCGGTGTCCTCATCATCGGCATCGTGTACCTGGTCGCGACGCTCATCGCGGACGTGGTCTCCACCTATCTCAACCCGCGGCTGCGCCTCGGGGGCTCCGAATGACCGAGATCGCGGCGCCCGCGGCCACCGGCGTGGTGGTCGCGCAGCCGGGGCGCTCCGCCGAGCTCCCGCCCTGGCGGCTGCTGCTGCGCAGGCCGACGTTTGTCGTGGGCGCGGCGATCCTGCTGTTCTGGGTGGTCTGCGCGGTGTTCGGCAGCGCCATCGCCCCGCATGATCCACTGGCCCAGCAGCTGCTCGCGACGAACCAGGCGCCGTCGGCGGCGCACTGGTTCGGCACCGACCAGCTCGGCCGGGACGTCTTCTCCCGGGTCATCGTCGGCGTCCGCTACATCCTGCTGATCAGCTTCCTGGCCACCGTGCTCGGCACCGTGCTCGGCACCGCGATCGGCCTGGTCATGGGCTATCTGGGCGGGGTGGCCGACATCGTGGTCGGCCGGGTCATCGAGGCGGTGCTGGCGTTCCCCCTGGTCGTCATCGCCTTCCTGTTCGTCGTCGCGCTCGGGCCGTCCCCGGTGGTCATCACCTTCGTCGTCGGCTTCGTCTTCACCCCGATCATCGCCCGGACGGTCCGCTCCGCGGTGCTCGTGGAGAGCCAGCTCGACTACCTGTCGTCGGCCCGGCTGATCGGCGAGAAATCGGCGTACATCATGTTCACCGAGATCACGCCGAACGTGCTGCCCACGGTCCTGGTCGAGTTCACGGTGCGGCTGGGTTACGCCATCTTCACCGTCGCCGCCCTGTCGTTCCTCGGCTTCGGGGTCCAGCCGCCCACCCCCGACTGGGGGGCGGACATCGCCGCCAACTACGTGACCCTCGGCGCCGGGTACTGGTGGCAGACGCTGTTCGCCGCGCTGGCCATCGCCTCGCTGGTGATCGCGATCAACCTGGTCACCGACTCGATCGAGCAGGTGCTTGCCTCGTGACCACGACCGACATGCCGGCCGGGGCCGGCGCGGCCGCCGAAGACGACGGGGCCGGCCCCACCGTCGACGTCCAGCACATGGACGTCACCTACAAGGTCCGCGGCCAGGACCGGCTCACGCTGCGGAACGTCTCGTTCCAGGTCGGGCAGCGCGAGTCGTACGGGCTGGTCGGCGAGTCCGGCTCCGGCAAGTCCACGGCGGCGCTGGCGCTCGTCAGGTACCTGCCCAGCAACGGCCGGGTCAGCTCGGGGTCGATCACCATCAACGGGCAGGACCTGCTGGCCATGAGCGAGGCCACGCTGCGCGAGCTCCGGTCCCGGACCGTGTCGATGGTGTACCAGGAGCCCGGGCGCGCCCTGAACCCCTCGATCAAGGCGGGCCACCAGGTCGCGGAGGTGTACCAGATCGCGGGTTTCGGCCACCACGAGTCGATGGAGCGCGCCGAGGCCATGCTCCGCAAGGTCCAGATCTCCGACCCGGGCCGGGTCATGGACCGCTACCCGCACCAGCTGTCGGGGGGCATGGCACAGCGGGTCGTCATCGCCATGGCGCTGGCCGCGGAGCCTTCGCTGCTCATCCTGGACGAGCCCACCACGGCGCTGGACGCGACCGTCGAGGCGGAGGTGCTGGATCTGGTGTCCGCGCTGCGGGCGGAGTTCGCCACCTCCGTGCTGTTCATCAGCCACAACCTCGCCGTGATCGCCAAGATGTGCGACCGGGTGGGCGTCATGTACGCGGGGGAACTCGTCGAGGAGGGGCCGGCCAGGGAGGTGTTCGACTCCCCGCGCCACCCCTACACCGTCGGGCTCCTGCGGTGCATACCCCGGCGCGGCCAGCGCAAGGATCACGGCCGGCTGGACACGATCCCGGGCTTCCTGCCGCCGCCCGGCCACACGCTCACCGGGTGCGTGTTCGCGCCGCGCTGCGCGCTGGTGGAAGACCGCTGCCGGGAGGCGCCGCCGCCGTCCTTCCCGATCAATCCGGCGCACACCTCACGCTGCTACCGGCACGAGGCCGCGCCGGACCTGCCCCGGAGCACGCCGGTCGATGTATCACTGCCAGCACCGGCGGAAGCGGCCGAGCCGATCGCCCGGCTGGCGGAGGTGTCCAAGACGTTCACCTCCCGCCGCGGGGCCGTCCACGCGCTGGCCGGGGTGAATCTCGACCTGCAGCGCGGGCAGACGCTCGGCCTCGTCGGCGAGTCCGGCAGCGGCAAGACGACGCTGGCACGGGTGCTGCTCGGCCTCATCCCGCCGGACCAGGGCGCCATCATCGAGCTCGACGACCAGCCGCTGCCAGCCGACGTGCGGCGCCGGTCCCGCGAACAGCTCAAGTCGCTGCAGATCGTCTTCCAGAACCCCGACTCGGCGCTGAACCGCCGCCATACGGTCCGGCGCCTGATCAGCCGCCCGCTTTCGAAGCTGGCCGGGCTGTCCGGCCAGCGGCTCCGGGACCGGGTGTCGGAGCTGATCACCTCGGTCCGGATGGAGGACCGGCACCTGAGCCTGCGCCCGAGCCAGCTGTCCGGCGGGCTCAAGCAGCGGGTGGCGATCGCGCGCGCGTTCGGTCCCGGGCCCCGGCTGCTGGTCTGCGACGAGCCCACCTCGGCGCTCGACGTGTCGGTGCAGGCGGCGATCCTCAACCTGCTGGCCGACCTGCAGGCCAAGGAGCAGGCGAGCTACCTGTTCATCTCCCACGACCTCGGCGTGGTGCGGTACCTGTCCGACCGGATCGCGGTGCTGTACCTCGGCCGGATCATGGAGACCGGCCCGGCCGAAACGGTCTTCGCCGGCCCCCACCATCCCTACACCGAGGCGCTGCTCTCGGCGGTGCCCAGCCTGGACGGGCAGCGCCACGAGCGGATCCGGCTGGAGGGCGAGATCCCGTCCGCGGCCGACCCGCCGAGCGGCTGCGTCTTCCACACACGCTGCCCGCGGCGGCTGCCGACCGGCGAGTGCGAGACGACCGATCCCCCGCTGGCCGAGGTCGCGCCGGGCCACTACATGAGCTGCCATATCCCACTGGATCAGTTGGAAATACTGCAACGCGCCGAGCCACCAACGTGACAGGAGATCATCCGCAGGCTTAGCTGTTCTGATCCGTGCTTGACGCGCGGTACTAGGGAGGATCCCAGTGAATATTGATCACCGTCGGCTCGACCAGCTCCGGGAACGCCAGGGCGAGGTCGGGAACCACCTGATTGACGAATACGCGGCGGGCCGGATGTCCAGGAGGGAACTCCTGCGGCGCGGCACCATCATCGGGATATCGCTGCCCGTGCTCGGCGGCATCCTTTCCGCCTGCGGGAGCTCGGGCTCGAGCCCCTCGACGTCCAGCCCGGCCGCCTCCGGCCAGGCCGGCGCCACCATCAGGGCCGGCATCGTCAAGCCCACGGGGGAGATCAACCCGCTGACCGTGGCCGACCAGGGCGGCCTGGACATGCTCGCGCAGACCGGCGAGTACCTGACCCTGTCCGACCAGCACCTGACCCTGCAGCCGGTGCTCGCCCAGAGCTGGAGCGCCAACTCCACCGCCGACGTGTGGACGTTCAAGCTCCGCCAGGGGGTGAAGTTCCACAACGGCAGCCCGCTCACCGCCGACGACGTCGTCTACACCTACAAGCTGAACACCAACCCCAAGGGCGCGGGGAACGCGCTGTCGGCGTTCGGCGGCGCGCTGACCCCGGACGGCGTCGAGAAGGTCGATGACTTCACGGTGGCCTTCCACCTCAGCGCACCGAACGGCAACTTCCCGTACCTGACGTCGTCCGACAACTACAACATGATCATCATCCCGAACAACTACGACCCCGGGAAGTGGCAGAGCTCGTTCATCGGCACCGGTCCGTTCGTGCTGAAGAGCTACAGCCCGTCGGTGGGCGCGTCGTTCACCCGCAACGAGCAGTACTGGGGCACCAAGGCCCTGCCCGCCGAGACCCAGTTCACCTTCTACGCCACCCAGACGCCCGGGATCCTGGCGCTGACCAGCGGGAGCATCGACGTTCTCGGGCAGTTCGCGGTGACCGGCGGCGAGCAGCTGCTCGCCGCGGGCGCCCCGTACACCATCAACAACCTGAAGTCGAGCGCCCACCGCGAGCTGTCGATGCGCAACGACCAGGCGCCGTTCACCGACCCGCGGGTCCGCCAGGCGATCGCGCTCACCCTCGACCGGCCCGCGATCGTCCAGGCGCTTTTCAAGGGGCACTCCGACCTCGGCAACGACTCGCCGTTCGCGCCGGTGTTCCCCTCCACCGACACCAGCGTGGCGCAGCGTGCGAAGAACATCGCCATGGCGAAGTCGCTGCTGTCCGCCGCCGGGCACTCGTCCGGGTTCACCACCCAGCTGGTCACCGAGGACTTCCTGGAGATCCCGCAGTTCGCGCAGATCGTGGTGGAGTCCGCGAAGGCCATCGGGGTCACGATCAAGCTGAAGGTCGAGAGCTCATCCGCCTACTACGGCAAGGCCACGTTCGGGAACTCCGACTGGCTGGACGCGACCATGAGCCTGGTCGACTACGGGCACCGCAGCGTGCCCAACGTGTTCCTCGGCGCCCCGCTGCAGACCTACAACGCCAAGACGGGCACCGGCACCTGGAACGCGGCGCACTTCAACAACGCCCAGTACAACAAGCTGGCGCAGCAGTACATCGCGACGTCCGACCTGAGCACCCAGCGGCAGATCGCCGGGCAGATCGAGACGCTGCTGCTCAAGGAGACGCCGATCATCTACGCGTACTTCTACAACTACCTGTCGGCGTGGGCGAAGAACGTGACCGGGCCCTACCCGACCGCCATCGGCCACATCTTCCTCAACAAGGCGAGCAAGAGCTGACCGGCGGCTGAGCCTGACCTGACGGCGGCTGGCAGGGTCCATGCGGCCCGGCCAGCCGCCGTCGCGTTCCCCGGCCCGTACCACGCGGGCCGGCCGGGCCTCCCGCCCGGGGCCGGGGAGCGCCGGCCGCATCGGGAATAATGGGGCACCCAGACCGGTTCGCGACCCACGGCCCGCCGCCGCTCCCCAGCTGTCCGCCCATCGTGTGATCCATGAGCGGCCATCCATCTTCCCGTCACGCATATCGCGACACGCTGCCCGCCCGGCAACCGTGCCTCCAGGAACAGGGGGATGACCCATGACCGCTGCCAGTGGCACCGATGCCGCGATGCCCGGTCACGAGCACCGTGACGTGTCCGGCGGCTGGCTGCGCCCGGCCGTCTTCGGGGCCATGGACGGCCTGGTGACCAACGTGTCCCTGATCGCCGGCGTCGGCGGCGGCGGCGGGAAGGCGAACATCATCATCCTCACCGGCCTGGCCGGCCTGGCCGCGGGCGCCTTCTCCATGGCCACCGGCGAATACGTCTCGGTCTCGTCGCAGAACGAACTGGTCGAGGCGGAGGTCCGCAAGGAACGCCACGAGCTGGAGGTCCATCCCGAGGCCGAGCGGGAGGAACTGGCCACCATGCTGCGGCACCGGGGGATCGAGCCCGGCCTGGCCGACCAGGTGGCCAGGCAGATCTCCACCAGCCCGGAGGAAGCGCTGGGCATGCACGTCCGCGAGGAACTCGGGGTGGACCCCACCGAGCTGCCCTCGCCGCTGACCGCGGCGGGCGCGTCGCTGGCCACCTTCGCCGTCGGCGCGCTCATCCCGCTCCTGCCCTACCTGCTCGGGTACGACTCGCTGTGGGCCGCGCTGGGGCTGGCGGCGGTGGCCGCGTTCACCGGCGGCGGGCTGGTGGCCCGGCTCACCGACCGGCCGTTCCTGCGCGGGGCCCTGCGCCAGCTGGTGCTGGGGGCGTTCGCCGCCACCATCACCTACCTGATCGGCTACCTGGTCGGAACGCGGGTCTGAATTCTGCCGGGCTAGCTACCAGGTGTCGGGGCCGAACGGGTCGTCGCCGTGCGCGCCCGGCGCGGACAGCAGGGCGAGGTCCGACTCCACCATCATGGTGATCAGTTCGTCGAAGCCGACCTTGGGCTCCCAGCCGAGCTGCTTGACCGCCTTGGACGGGTCCGCGCACAGCTGGTCCACGTCGGCGGGGCGGACGAACGCGGCGTCGCAGACCACGTGGTCCCGCCAGTCCAGGCCCGCCACCCCGAACGCCCGCTCCACCAGCTCCTCCACGCTGTGCGTGACCCCGGTGCCGACCACCACGTCCTGCGGCACGTCGCGGGTCAGCATGAGATGCATCGCCCGCACGTAGTCGCCGGCGAACCCCCAGTCACGCCGCACCGAAAGCGTACCCAGCCGCAGCTGGCGCTCCAGCCCGAGCTTGATCCTCGCCACCCCGAGCGACACTTTGCGGGTGACGAACTCGCTGCCCCGCCGCGGCGACTCGTGGTTGAACAGGATGCCCGAGACCGCGAACATGCCGTACGACTCGCGGTAGTTCTGGGTCAGGAAATGGCCGTAGGTCTTGGCCACCCCGTAGGGGCTGCGGGGATGGAACGGGGTCTGCTCCGTCTGCGGGGACTCGGCCACCATGCCGAACATCTCCGACGATGAGGCCTGGTAGAACCGGATCTGCCCGCTGCCGGGACTGCGCGACCCGCTGATCCCGCTGCAGACCCGGATCGCCTCCAGCACCCGCAGCACGCCCAGGCCGGTCACCTCGCCGGTGAGCTCCGCCTGCTGCCACGACAGCGGCACGTAGGAGATCGCCGCCAGGTTGTAGACCTCGTCGGGCTGGACCCGCTCGACCGCCGCGATGAGGCTGCCCTGGTCGAGCAGGTCGCCCCGCACCAGCCGGACCTCCCCCAGCCGCTCACGCACCCCGCGCACCCGAGGGCTGGACTGGCCGCGCACCAGCCCCCAGACCTCATAGCCCTGCGCCAGCAGATGCTCGGCAAGGTAGGACCCGTCCTGGCCGGTGATCCCGGTGATCAGTGCCCGTCTCTTCATCGCTGCCCTCTCCACCCCACCGCACGTGCGCCCGGACGCGCCTGGCTGTGGGGACAGGTCCCGCCGGACCCGCCCCGGCGCGCCACTCAGGCTACGATGCGGCAGCTTACTGACGCTGGAGGGGCGCAAAGGCACGCGATGTACCCGATGGTAATGTTCGCTGCCTAGGGCGTCACCGGACGGCGGAAGCGGACGAAAGGTGCGAAGCTGCGTGCTCACGATCGGTCGCCCGCTCCGTATCGCGCTGGTCTCCTACCGTAGCAAGCCGCACTGCGGTGGCCAGGGCATCTACCTGCGCCACCTGTCCAGGGAACTGGCCGCGCTCGGCCACCACGTCGAGGTCTTCTCCGGCCAGCCTTATCCCGAGCTGGAACCGGGCCCGGTCCTGCGCACCGTGCCCAGCCTGGACCTGTACCGGGAGCCTGACCCGTTCCGCTGGCCGCGGCCGCCGGAGTTCCGCGACTGGATCGACGTGCTGGAGTTCACGTCGATGCGCGCGGGCTCCTTCCCCGAGCCGCTCACGTTCAGCCTGCGGGCGCTACGGGTGCTGCGGGCCCGCCGCGCCGATTTCGACCTCGTCCACGACAACCAGGTGCTGGGGTACGGGCTGCTCGGGCTGGCCAGGGCAGGGCTGCCGCTGGTGACCAGCATCCACCACCCGATCAGCGTGGACCGGCGGATCGAGCTGGCCGAGGCCAGGGGCCTGTCCCGGCTGGCCAAATGGCGCTGGTACTCCTTCGTGCGGATGCAGGCGCGGGTCGCCCGGCGGTGCGGCCCCATCCTGACGGCGTCACAGTCCTCCCGCGACGACATCTGCCGCGACTTCCGGGTCCCGGCCGCCCGCGTGCGGGTCATCCCGCTCGGCGTGGACACCCGCCTGTTCCACCCCCGCTCGGCCCGCCTTCCCGGCCGCATCGTGGCGGTGGCCAGCGCCGACTCACCGGTCAAGGGCATCGGCACGCTGCTGCGTGCGTTCGGCAAGCTTGTCGCGGAACGGGAGGCGCAGCTGGTCGTGGTGGGCAGGCCGGCGCCCGGCGGCCCCACCGAGCGCCTCGCCGCCGAGCTCGCCCTGGGCGAGCGGGTGCGCTTCGTCAGCGGCATCAGCGACACCGAGCTCGCCGAGCTGGCGGCGAGCGCGGAGATCGCCGTCGTGCCCTCGCTGTACGAGGGCTTCTCGCTGCCCGCGGTGGAGCACATGGCGTCGGGAACCCCGCTGGTGGCGAGCCGGACCGGCGCGCTGCCGGAGGTCACCGGTGACGCCGCGCTGCTGGTCGAGCCGGGCGACGCCGAGCAGCTCGCCGCCGGGCTGCGCGACCTGCTCGACTCGCCCGCGGAGCGGGCGCGGCTCTCGGCCGCCGCCTGGCAGCGGGTCCAGGAGAGGTTCACCTGGCCCGCCGTTGCCCGCGCCACGGTGGCCGAGTACGCGGCCGCGATCGCCGCCGCCGGCCCGGAGGGAGCTGGCCAGTGCTGACCGTCGACTTCAGCCGCTTCCCGGTCGGGCCCGGTGACCGGCTGCTGGACCTCGGCTGCGGCGGCGGGCGGCACGCCTACGAGGCGTACCGGCGCGGCGCCGGCGTGGTCGCCTGCGACACCGACATGGGCGAGCTGCGGGCCGTGGGCGGCATGGCCGCCGCCATGCGCGAGGCCGGACAGGCACCGGCCCCGGCACGCGCCCGGCCGGTGGCAGGGGATGGGATGGCAATGCCGTTTGGCAATGAGGTGTTCGACCGGGTGATCGCGGCCGAGGTGCTCGAGCACATCGGCGACGACCAGCGGGCCCTGCATGAGATCGCGCGGGTGCTGCGCCCGGGCGGGCTGCTGGCGGTGACCGTGCCCGCCTGGCTGCCGGAGCGGGTCTGCTGGCGGCTGTCGGACGACTACCACAACGTGCCCGGCGGCCACGTCCGCATCTACACCAGGCCCGAGCTGGAGGCCAAGCTCCGGCGGGCGGGACTGACGGTGGACGGCCACCACCACGCGCACGGCCTGCACTCGCCCTACTGGTGGCTCAAGTGCGCGGTCGGGGTGGGCAACGACGATCATCGGCTGGCCCGTGCCTACCACCGGCTGCTGGTGTGGGACATCATGAAGCGGCCGGCCGTCACCCGGGTGGCCGAACGGGCGCTGAACCCGCTGATCGGCAAGAGCCTGGTGCTGTACGCCCGCAAGCCGGGCGCCCGGGCGGGTGGCACCGGCCGGGAGGCCGGCCGGCTGGAGCGCGTACATGCCGGTGCGTGAGACGCACCCCGTGCCCGCCGTGCCCGGCGTGCTGACCGCGGCCGAGGTCCTGGCCACCGGGGAAAGCATCGCGGCGGTCCAGGAGCCATCCGGGGCCATCGGCTGGCCAGACGGCCACATCGATGCCTGGAACCACGTGGAGTGCGTGATGGCGCTGTCCGCCTGCGGCCTGCGTGAGCCGGCCCGGCGCGGCTACGACTGGCTCCGGGCAAGCCAGCGGGCCGACGGGTCATGGCCGAAGAAGACCACCGCCGGCGCGGTCACCGACCCGGCCGCCGAGAGCAACCAGGTCGCCTACGTCGCGACCGGCGTCTGGCACGAGCTCCTGGTCACCGGCGACGCGGCCTTCGCGGCCCGGATGTGGCCCATGGTGCGCAACGCGATCGGGTATGTGCTGGCCCTGCAGACCCCACGCGGCGAGCTCGCCTGGGAGCGCGCCGCCGACGGCCGCCCGGCCGGGTTCGCCCTGCTGACCGGGTGCTCCAGCGTCTACCAGAGCCTGCGCTGCGCGGTGGCGCTGGCGGAGTTCACCGGCCAGCCCCAGCCGGACTGGGAGCTCGCGGCGGGCCAGCTCGGGCACGTGGTCGCGAACCATCCTGAGGCGTTCGCCGACAAGAGCCAGTTCTCGATGGACTGGTACTACCCGGTCCTCGCCGGTCCGGTGCGCGGCCCGGACGCGGCCGCCCGGCTGGCCGCCCGCTGGCCCGACTTCGTGGTCCCGGGCCTCGGCGCCCGCTGCGTCAGCGACCAGCCCTGGGTCACCGGTGCGGAAACGTGCGAACTGGTGCTCGCGCTGGACGCCAGCGGCGACCACGGCCGGGCCAGGGAGCTGTTCGGCGACATCCAGCACCTGCGGGACGCCGATGGCGCCTACTGGACGGGCTGGCAGTTCGCGAACCGGGCGCACTTCCCCGCCGAGCGCAGCAGCTGGACCGCGGCGGCGATGATCCTGGCCGCCGACGCACTGGCCGGGGCGACCGGTGGGGCGGGCCTGTTCCGCGACGCTGGCGCGGGCGGCGCGGTTATTCCGCCCGCCGACGCCAGCGCCTGCGGCTGCGCCCTGCCCGCTCCCGGCTGAGCACGGCAGTTCGGGGCGGTGACTGGCGGCGCGGGTACCCTCGGTGCGAGCATGCGGAGAGGGGAGGAGGACCAAGCGCCGCACCGCTTGAGAGCTCATGAGTCCTCAGCTGGTCTTCAGCATTGTCAGCGTGCTCATGCTGGCCGCTTTTGTCGTGCTGGCGGTCATGGGCTTCAGATCGACCGGGCAGGCCACCCAAAAGCCGCCGCGGGGCGGGGGGAGGAAGGGCCGGCGGGGGCAGGCGGTGCCGCGGCAGACGGTGCTGGGCGGCCCGCTGCAGCCGGGCTCGGCCCGGCCGGGCGGCGCGCGGCCTGCGGGTGCCCGGCCGGGCGGCCCTGGCCCCGGTGAGGCGCGGGCGCGGCGGCGGCGTGATGAGCGGCGGGTGCTGCTGCCCGCTGATGCGACGGTGACGTTCGCGGCCGAGCGGCGCAGCGCTGATATCGACGCGATTTTGACCGGGCTGGAGGAGGACCTGGTCGGGCTGGTGCCGGTGAAGAAAAAGGTGTCCGAGATCGCGGCGCTGCTGCTGGTCGACCGGGCCCGCAACAAGTTCGGGCTGGCCGCGCCGCGGCCGAACCTGCACATGTGCTTCA
>DATIXO010000150.1:0-6696 GCA_035518495.1 Streptosporangiaceae bacterium | reverse complement strand
CGGCCCTGGATACGGTTGACGGCGTGCACGTGACCGTGGGCAGGGCACTGGCCGCCGGCGCCGCGATCCTGGCCCTGGCCGCGCCCGCCACGGCCATGGCCAGCGGTGCTGGCGCGGCCCGGGTGACGGGCACGAGCCAGGCAGCCGGCAACGGCGGGGCTGCCGGGCCCGGCGCTCCCGCGGTCACGCACGTGGTCCTGGTCGGGATCGGCGGGCTCCGCTGGAGCGACGTCTCGCCCACCGCCACCCCGGTGCTCTGGCGGCTGGCCCGCGAGGGGTCGGCCGGGTCCCTGGTCGTCAGCGGCGTCCATCCGCTCACCTGCCCGGCCGACGGGTGGCTCACGCTGAACGCCGCTGCCCGCGCGGCCGTCCCGCATCCCGCAGCCGGCCCGTGCCCGGCGGATCCCGCCGTCGCGGCCCAGCCGCCCCGCGCCCAGCCGCCCGGCACCCGGCACCCGGGCGTGCCCGCCCCGGCGCGGGTGCCCGGCATGGCGGGCCTGGTCGCCTACAACTCCCGGTTCCACTACGGCCCGCAGTGGGGCCTGCTCGCCGCCGCGCCCGGCCCGGGCCGGTGCGCGACCGCGGCCGGGCCCGGCGCGGCGCTGGCGCTGGCCAGCCCGGCCGGCCGGGTCGGCTCCTACCTCCCGTCCGCGGCCGCGCTGACCGCGGCCGTGCTGGCCCGCTGCCCGCTGACCGTCGCCGACCTCGGCGACCTGCCCACGGCGCCGGGCGCGGCCGGGGCGCCCGCGCGGGCGGCGGCGGTGCGGGCGGCCGACCGGCAGCTGGGCCGGATCGCCGCCGCGCTGCCCGCTGGCTCGGCCCTGGTGGTCGCCGCGCCGGGCGACGGGACCGAGCCCCACCTGCGGGTGATCGTGGTGAGCGGGCCGGGCTTCGCCGGCGGGCTGCTGACGGCGGCCTCCACCCGGCGGCCGGGGATGGTGACGCTGACCGACCTGACCCCGTCCGTGCTGGGCTGGCTCGGCAGGCCGGTGCCGTCCGCGGCGGCCGGATCGCCGCTGCGGGCCGTGCCCCGCACCGCGCCGGGCGGGCTGGCCGCCACCGTGCGCATGCTGGCCGCGCAGGACACCGCCGCCCAGGTCTACCGCCGCACCGTGACGCCCTTCTACCAGCTGGTGGGGTTCGGCTACGCGGCGCTGTTCGCCCTCATCGCGCTGATCCCGTGGGCGCGCGGGGAGCGGCGCGGCCCTCGCCGCCGGGCGGTGGCCCGGGCGGCCGGGGCCTGGGCGGCCTCGGTGCCGGCCGGGACGTTCCTCGCCAGCCTGGTGCCGTGGTGGACGCTGCCGCACCCCGCCGCCGTGCTGTATTCGCTCACGGCGGTGTGGGCCGCGGTGGTGGCGGCCACCGCCCTGGCCGGGCCATGGCGCCGGGATCCGCTCGGCCCGCCCGGCGTGGTCGCCGCCGTCACCCTGGTGGTGATCGGGCTCGACCTGGTCACCGGGTCCCGGCTGGCGCGGGAAACCCCGTTCGGCCTGTCCGCGCTGGAGGCGGGACGGTTCTACGGCCTGGGCAACAACGCGGTCGTGATCTACGCCGCGTCCGGGCTGCTGTGCGCGGCCTGGCTCGGCGGGGCGCTGCTGCGGCGTGGCCAGCGGGACAGGGCGCTGCTGGTTATGGCCGCGATCACCGCGGTCACGGTGGTGGTGGCCGCCTGGCCCGGTTTCGGCGCCAAGGTGGGCGGGAGCGTCGCGATGCTGCCCGGCTTCGGTGTCCTGCTCGCGGCCGCCGCGCAGGTGCGGATCACCTGGCGGCGGGCGGCGCTCATCGGCGCCAGCGGCCTCGCGCTGGTCGCGCTGGTCGCGCTCGTCAACTACTTCGTCCCGGTCACCGGGCACTCCGACCTGGGGGCGTTCGCCGGGCAGGTGCTGCACGGCGGCGCTGGCGCCACGGTCCGCCGGAAGATCGGCTCCAACCTCGGCTCCCTCACCGCCAGCCCCTTCACCCCGGTGATCCCGGTCGTGATGGCGGGTCTGGGCGCGATCGTCGCCTGGCCCGCCCGGCTGCGCTGCACCCTGCTGGCCCGCGCCTACCGGCAGATCCCGCTGCTGCGGGCAGCCCTGTCCGCGGTGTGGCTGGTCGCCATGCTCAGCTGGTTCGCGGAGGATTCCGGGGTCACCGTGCCCGCGGCCGCGCTGCCGCTGATGCTGCCGCTGGTGGTCGTGATCCTCTCGTCGCTGCCCGCCGGTGACCTGGCGCGGGCGGCGCCGGAGCCGGGCCGGGTACCGTCCGGTTACCGGCGGGTGCCGGACGGTTATCGTTAGGGCAGCCCTCGGCGCGCCGGCCCGGCGACACCCGATCAGGCTGGTGGAGGAATCGAGTGAAGTACCAGGTCTCCAGGGTTGTCGCCGGCCCGTTCCTGCGCCTGCTGTGGCGGCCGGAGATCACCGGCGATGAACACATCCCGGCCTCCGGCGGCGCCATCGTCGCCTCCAACCATCTGTCGATCGTCGACTCGGTCTTCCTGCCGTTCATGCTCGACCGGCCGCTCACCTTCGCCGCCAAGTCCGAGTACTTCACCGGCGGCATGCGGCCCGGGCAGATCTTCGCCGCCGCCTACCTGCGCGCCACCAAGCAGCTCGCGGTCGACCGGGACAGCGCCCGGGCGGCCCAGGACACGCTGCAGGCCGCGCTTCAGCTGCTGCAGGCGGGGGAGCTGTTCGGCGTCTACCCGGAGGGGACGCGCTCGCCGGACGGCCGCCTCTACCGCGGGCGGACCGGGGTCGGCTGGCTGGCGCTCGCCTCCGGGATGCCGGTCATCCCGGTCGCCATGATCGGCACCGACCAGGTGCTGGCACCGGGCCGCACCATCCCGGGCCTGCACCGGGTGGGCATCCGGGTCGGCGAGCCGATGACCTTCGACGCCTACCGGGACCAGGGGCCGCCCGCGAAGGTCCGCCGGGCGATCACCGACGACGTCATGAAGGCCATCCAGGCCCTGTCGGGCCAGGAGTATGTGCCCATGTACGCGTCGGTCCGCAAGGCGGAGCTCAACGGCGCCACCGGTGGGGCGCCCTGACCAGCGGGCCCGTCAGCCCTGCTGGCTGCCGCCGTCCACGGGCCTGTCAGCGCTGGTGGTTGTCGCCGTCCGGGACGGCCTGGATGGTTTCGGTCGAGGCGCCCGGATTCCACACGTAGATGGGCCGCGTGCTGGCCGCCGGGTCGTCGTCCTGCCGGTCGTCGCCGGAGCCGCGTGCCCGGCCCTGGGTGCCGTTGCGCCCGGTCTGCCCGCGCGGCTGCGGGGCCTGCGGCCTGGACGACGTCGGCCCGCCCGGCCAGGCCTCCTCCGCGATCGCGTCCCAGGGCGACAGCCCCGCCTCCGGCTGCCCGGGGGCCGGGGTCTCTGGCGTCGGCTCGGCGGGAGCTGACGGCTGGCCCGAGGGGAACATTCGCGCGCCTCCGGTCTGGGGCATAGGTGATTGGCTCCACGGTACTTCGCCCGCTGGCTCGGGGGCCGGCTCCCAGGGCGGCCTGCCGGAAATTCCCGGTGTGCGCGGCGCGGCCACCCGGTGCGGCCCGCCCGGCCGCCCTGCCGCCGATCCTGGGACGGCCTCGGCGTCCCCGGCGGCGCTGTCTGCCCGCCCGGGGCCAGCGTGGGCGGGTCCGGCAGGCTTGAGGCCGGCCTGGCCCGGCCCGGCTGCCCAGGAAGGATCCCCCGGCCAGGAGAAGTCATCTCCCCAGGTGGGGTCGTCCGCCTCCGCGGCGCCGGACGCCGGGGCTCTGCGCTGACCGGACCCGGGGAAGGCGCTCCCCGGGAAAGCGCTGGGCGGGGAGCCGCTCTCGCTGCCCTCGCTGCCCCATGGCACCCACGGCGGCTGGCCGCCGGACCTGATGCCGTTGGCGGGCGGGGAGGCGCTGGTGGCGAGCCCCGCGCCGGGCGGCGCCGCGATGTAGTGGTAATCCTCCGGCTCGGGTGTTGCTATCGCCGGCTGCTGCGGCTGCTGCGGCGGCCGCCGCACGACCGGCTGGGCGGCTGCCCGCACCTCGGCGATCCGGGCCGCCCTGGCCCGGCGGCGCCGGTAGCGGCCGTAGCCGAGGATCAGCAGCGCCAGCAGCAGGAACAGCGCCGCGGCGATGCCGATGTCGGCGAGCAGGGTCCTGGTGACGCTGCTGGAGGCGGCGTGCACCGCCGGAGCGCTGGGCTCCTGGGCGCGGGGCGTCAGCGGCGCCGACGGTCCCGAGCTGGGCAGGGCCTCGGTCATCCGCGCGGCCGCCGTGAGCGCCGCGGCGGCGTCCACGGTCCCGGCCCCGGATCCGTCCTTCTGGCCGCCACGGGGCCGGAAGACGGTGCTCTCCGTGAGCGCCTTGGTCACCTGCGCCGGGCTCAGCGCCGGGAACTGGGCCCGGATGAGAGCCACGATGCCAGCGACCACCGCGCTGGCCGCGGAGGTGCTGCTGACCAGGGCGTAGCCCTTCGGCCCGTTCGCCGCGATGACCCCGTCCCCTGCCGCGGTCAGCGTCACATAGGGTTGGTGGCTGCTGAACGAGGCCTTGGCGAACGCCGAGTTGAAGGCGCCGACCGAGATGACGCCCTTGTAGGCGGCCGGGTAGTTCACCGCGTCGGTCCCCGCCCCGTCGTCCCCAGCGGGCGCGACCAGCACGACGTGGTGGGCTAGGGCGTAGGCGACAGCCGACCGCTCGGCGGCGCTGCCGCCCGAGCCGGGCGCCCCCGGGGTGGTGACCGGGTCCAGCGGCAGGTCGATCACGGCGGCATGGTGATTGACCGCGTACCTGATCCCGTGGGCGATGGCGCCGGGCAGCCCGGCCGCGACGTTGGCGTCACCGAGCAGCGGGTCGTCGCTTTCCAGCGTCACCCGCACCGACAAGATGGTGGCCGCCGGCGCGATGCCGATGATCCCGGCTGCGTGGCCGCGTCCGTGGCCACGCCCAGCGATGAGGCTGGCCATGGCGGTGCCGTGGGTGCCCCAGAACGGCCCGCCGCGCGTGCGCCCGGAACCGGTGTAGTCGGGGCCGGTGATCACCGCCCCGGCGAGGTCGGCCTGGGCCGGGCCGACCCCCGTGTCGAGGACGGCGACGGTGACGCGGGCCCCATGTGTGCTCTGCCACGCCTGCGTCACGTGCAGCGCCGTCAGCCACCATTCCTGGCTGCGCACGCTGCTGGTGGCGGCGGAGGCGGAGGCAGCGCTCAGCGCCAGGCACGCCGCAGCAAGACCTGCGGCTACCCCCGTCTGCGCTCGGCGGGGAAACCCCAGCGCCACCGCCACCTCCTGCCAATGATCACCACCCGCATTCTGTCATGTTCGCGGGCACTCGGGGGATGCTACGGAAGGTGTGCGTGGCCCCCGGGAACGCGACTCTAGCCGCGGCGGCCGGCGGCGCCCGCCGCGGCCACTTGCCAGGGCCGGCAGGGTCTAGGACGCGGGCGTGGCCGAAAGCCGGACGTGGGCGCCGGGCGGGAGCCCGAGCTGTTGCGCGGCGTCGCCCGCGTTGACCGCGATCGAGATGAGCCCGGCGCTGTCGGTGAAGGCGACGATCTCGCCGGGCGCGACCGCGGCGAACGTCTCCAGGTAGGGCACGGTCAGCTGGCGGCGGCCGCAGCGCACCACCAGCGACGAGCCGAATCCGATGCCGAGCCGGTCGGCGTCCGACGCGGTGATGGACAGCTGCACGTTGCCGAACCTGTCCACCGACATGACCTCCCCCTCCGCTTCGCCGTTGTGCACCCGGCTGGTCGGTGCGGGCAGCGTCACCAGGTCGCCGACGTCGAGCGGCGACCCGACCGAGGCGAGGTCGGTCCCGGCGGTCAGGTGGGCGGCGACCGGGATGAAGATGTCCCGGCCGTGGAAGGTCTGCGACAGCGGGTGCAGCCACAGCTCGCCGTTGGTGAGCTGGTAGGCGCCGGTGGCCCCGCCCGCCCGGTCGATCGCCCACGACAGCAGGCCGTTGTCGGGCCCCACCAGGATCGAGCCGTCGGCGCCCTCCACGGCGATGCCGCGCCGGGTCGTTCCCACCCCCGGGTCGACCACCGCCACGTGCACCCCGCGCGGCAGGTAAGGAATGGTCTGCGCGAGCACGGCCGCGCCCCGCCGCACGTCACCCGGCGGGACCAGATGGGTGATGTCGATGATGCGGATGCCGGGAGCGATGCGGGCCGCGACCCCGTGGCAGGAGGCCACGAACCCGTCGTCGAGGCCGTAGTCGGTCAGGAAGCTCAGGCAGTCGAAGGAGCCCACGAACGGTGAGCGTACGGCCTGACACCCCCCGCCGCATAGGCCCGGCGGCCCTCGATGCCGGGGAAGAATGCCCGGGACCGCCCGCTGGCCGTCACACCCCGGTCACCGGCCGTGCGCGCCCGGCCCGCGCTCGCCCCGCCCGCGGCGGCCCCGCACAAGAGGCTCTCCTGCCGGCCACTAAGAGCGGTCCCCGCCGGCCACTACCATGAGGAGTTCCCAGCCGGCCACCGGGCAAGAGGAAGGCGGGATGCAGATGGCGACGCTGTCCGATCGCGACATGCGCATCCTGGCCTTCGAGCGGAGCTGGTGGCGGCAGCCCGGCGCCAAGGAGCAGGCGATCTCCGACCTGCTCGGGCTCTCGGCCACCCGCTACTACCAGCTGCTGAACGAGCTCATCGACCGGCCGGAAGCGCTCGGGTTCGACCCTGTCCTGGTCAAGCGGCTGCGCCGGCAGCGTTCCCGCCGCAACCGGATGCGCGCGGGGCCG
>DATIXO010000149.1:0-33249 GCA_035518495.1 Streptosporangiaceae bacterium | reverse complement strand
AGGATCTCCAGCGCGCCGGCCATGGCCTTGCCCGCGATGAGCATCTCGGGGACGAAGAAGTCGCCGCGCTCGAACCGGGCGCCGACCTCCTCCAGCGACGGGATCAGCGCCTCGTACAGCAGCGTCTCCGGGCCCAGCCCCTTGGCCAGGCCCTCGTTGGTCAGCTCGAGCACGGCCGGCGCGTTGCCGACCAGCGTCTCGTCGTAGAGCTGCCGGAGTAGCTCCTCTGTTGTCAAGCGGCACCTTCCTTCGCTTGCTGGCTCGGTGCTTGTTCGTCCTGCGGGTGTTTCAGTGATGGTTGAGGCTCGTCGGACCGGAGGCCGAGCACCGCGGACAGTGCGCTGGCCTGGGCCACGCACTGCGCCGCCACGGCCGGCAGCGTGGCCGGGGTGAGCCGGGTGGCGGGACCGGACACCGACAGCGCGGCGACCACGGCGCCGTCGTCGCGGCGGACGGGGGCGGCCACCGCCACCAGCCCCGGCTCCAGCTCGGAGTCGGTGATGGCGTAGCCCTGCGCCCGGACCGCCGCGAGGTCGGCCTGCAGCTCGGCGCGGCTGGTGATGGTCCGCCCGGTCGGGCGCTCCAGCCGGCCGGCCGGCAGCGATGCCGCACCGTAGGCGAGCAGCACCTTGCCCAGCGCGGTGCAGTGCAGCGGGACCGGGCGTCCCAGCCAGTTGCCGACACCGATCACATACACGCTGTCGACCTGGGCGATCTGCTCGATCATGCCGTCCCGCTCGACGCCGAGGTTGATCGTCTCGCCGCTCTGCTCACCGAGCCGCTCGAGGAACGGCTGCGCCAGCTCGGCCAGCCCGGCCTCGGTGCCGCCGCGCCAGGCGAAGCTGACGAACACCTCGCCCGGGCGGAACCGCCCGTGGTCGTCGCGCTGCACCAGCCCGTTGCGTTCCAGCGCCAGCAGCAGCCGGGAGGTGGTGCTCTTGGCCAGGCCGGTGGTGGCCGCCAGCTCGGTGAAGGTCACCGAGCCGGGGGAGTGCACGACCTCGGTGAGGAGCCTGGCCGCCCGGTCGACCGCCTGTGTGCCGCTGGGACTGGTCACTACGCTTCCCCGCCTGTGCTTCCCGCCCGGATTCCCTGGCTGTGCGCGCGTCCGGGCGCTGTGGTAGTAGTTCCATATTACAGAACCATGTTCTACTATGTGATCCTACGATCGGGCCCAGGACGGGTCAAGCGCACGCCCGGGGAGCACCCGGCCAGGCGGAAGCCGGGACGCCCGGCCAGGCAGGAAGCCGCAGGCAGCGGGCCGAACGCCGCGCAGGCCGCTTGCGGCCGGAGCGGTGTCCCGCTGCCGGGACGCGCCCCCCCGAAGCCAGGGAGGCCTACGGGCCGACCGCCCGCGAGGGGGGCCAAAGATGGAGTGGGGTGGCCGATGTTCGTCAACACGATGCCGCGGTACGAGATCCTCTCCGCCGACGCGGTCGGGGTGCTGGACCGCGGCTGGCGGCGCATCGTCTCCGAGATCGGGATCCAGTTCGCCAAGCCGGAGGCGGTGGAGCTGTTCCGCAAGGCGGGGCAGCAGGTGGACGGCGACGTGGTGCGGCTCGACCCCGAGTTCGTGCTGGAGCAGGTCGCGAAGGCGCCCCGGGAATTCGACGTGCAGGCCCGCAACCCGGCGAACAACGTGCACATCGGCGGCGACCACATGGTGTTCAGCGGGGTCTACGGCTGCCCCTTCGTCCGCGAGGGCGAGGTGCGCCGGGACGCCACCCTCGAGGACTTCCGGCGGCTGTCCATGCTGGCGCAGTCCTTCCCCGAGCTGGACTCGGCGGGCGGGGTGATCTGCGAGCCCAACGACGCCCCGCTGGACTCCCGTCACCTCGACATGATCTACGCGCTGCAGACCGTCACCGACAAGATCTACATGGGCAACGTCGTCTCCGGCCCCAACGCCGCCGACACGATCGCGATGACCTCGATCCTGTTCGGTGGCGGCGATGGAAAGGGCAGAGCGAAGATCGAGGAGACGCCCGCCGTGATCTCGCTGATCAACTGCAACTCGCCGCTGCGCTGGGACGACCGGATGCTGGACGCCCAGTTCGAGTACTGCGCGGCGAACCAGCCGGTCGTCCTCACCCCGTTCCTGCTGATGGGCGCCATGTCGCCGGTGACCATCCCGGCGGCGCTGACCCAGCAGCTCGCCGAGGCGCTGTCCGGCATCGCGCTGGCCCAGCTCATCCGCCCGGGCTGCCCGGTCATCTTCGGCTCGTTCCTGTCCAACATCGACATGCAGTCCGGGTCGCCGTCCTTCGGCACCCCCGAGTCGGCGATCGGGCTGCTGTGCACCGGTCAGCTGGCACGGCACTACGGGCTGCCGTTCCGCACCGGCGGCGGGCTGAACGCCAGCCAGACCGCGGACGCGCAGGCCGCGTATGAGGCGCTGATGACGCTGCTGCCCACGTTCCTGGCAGGCACCAACTTCGTCATGCACGCGGCCGGCTGGCTGGAGGGCGGCCTGGTCAGCTGCTACGAGAAGTTCATCATCGACGTGGAGCTGCTGCGGATGCTCCGGGTCGAGTTCACGCCGCTGGAGATCGACGAGGCCTCGCTCGCGTTCGGCGCGCACGAGGAGGTCGGCCACGGCGGTCACTTCCTCGGGGCCGCGCACACCATGGAGCGGTTCCGGGACTGCTTCTACCGGCCGCTGCTGTCATCGACCGCCAACTACGAGCGCTGGCTGAAGCAGGGCGGCAAGGACACCGCCGCCCGCGCCGGGGAGATCTGCGCCAAGACCCTCGATGAGTACACCCCGCCGCCGCTGGACGACGGGATCCGGGCCGAACTGGACGAGTATGTGACCCGCCGCCGCGCCGAGCTCGGCGACTGAGGCGCCGGGACCAGCCCGCACGCCGCAGGCGCCGGGGCCACGGCGCTCGCTGGCGCGCCTCCGGCACGACCCCGCGGCAGCGGTGTCCCCGGCGCCGAGGACCCGCCTCGCGCGGTGCTAGCTTGCGTGCCTCCGGGCACGACCAAGCGCAGCGCCCGCGAGCGAGGCCGAAGAGGAGCGCGAGTGCATGGTCTACGGTCTGCTAGCCGCCCTGAGCTGGGGGGTTGCTGCGCTGGTGGCCGCTGTGGCCGCCCGGCGCATCGGCGCGTTCCGCACGGTCATCATCGGCGAGGCGGTCGGCCTGGCCAGCTATGGGGTGCTCTTCCTCATCACCCATCCGTCGCTGCGGGGCGTGGGAGCGGTCGCCTGGCTGCTGCTGCTGGCGGGAATGATCGGCGTCGGCGGGTACCTCGCCTGCTACCGCGGGCTGGAGTCCGGACACGTCGGCCTGGTCAGCGCGATCTCCGCCAGCTACGGCGGGGTCATCGTGATCCTGTCCGTGCTGCTGCTCGGGGAGCGCCTGACACCGGCCGCCGCCGGGGGAGTGGTGCTCACGGTGACGGGCGTGGTCCTGGTGTCCGGCCGGGCCAGCTCTGGCGCCAGCGAGACGGCGCGGGCCACCGGCGCCGCGTTCGGGCTGGCCGCGGCGCTGTTCTATGGGGTCGGCGGCTTCCTGCTCGGCCGGTACACGCGCGAGTTCGGCTGGCTCGTCCCGGCGCTCATGGCCCGGGCCGGAGCGATGGCGCTGCTGCTGGTCCTGGCGGCCAGCCCGGTGCGCCGGGTCATGGGAAGCCGGCCGGGGCCGGGTGTGGCCTGGGCGCTGGGCGCCGGGTTCGCCGACGCGGCCGGGGTGGCCTTCTTCGCCCGGGGCGGCCAGGCCGGGCTGGTCGCGATCACGGCCGCCGCGTCCAGCGCCTACCCGGTCATCCCGCTGATCGGCGGGCTGGTCCTGCTGCACGAGCGGATGACCCGCTGGCAGGCGGCCGGCGCGGCCGCGATTCTGGCCGGGCTGGTGCTGCTGGGGGCCGGCTCCTGAACCGGCCTGGCTGCCGCCGGGACGGTGCTGCACAGTAGGAGACGGCGCGGACGTCCGGGCAGAGCCGGACGTGATGGCGGGCGGAGGAGGGTGCGATGGGCGACGGGAAGCCGGCGGACCTGGTGCTCAGGGGCGGGCATGCCTACCTGGTCGACGCCGCGCGGTCCTGGGCGCAGGCCGTCGCCGTGGCGGGTGGGCGGATCGTGGCGGCTGGCACGGACGAGCAGGTGTCCGCGCTGATCGGGCCGCGCACCGAGGTCATCGACCTGGCGGGCCGGATGCTGCTGCCCGGGTTCACCGACGCCCATGTCCACACCTCGGGCGGCGGCCTGGAGCGGATTCGCTGCGATCTGTCCGGGGTGCACGGCCTCGATGACTACCTGGCGGTGGTGCGCGCCTACGCGGATCGCCACCCGGGCGGCGGGTGGATCACCGGCGGCGGCTGGTCGATGGACGTGTTCCCGGGCGGGGTGCCCAGCAAGGAGGATCTCGACCGGGCAGCCCCCGGCAGGCCGGTGTTCCTGGCCAACCGTGACCACCATGCCGCGTGGGTGAGCTCGCCAGCGCTCGCCCTGGCCGGGGTCGACGCGGGCACCCCGGACCCGCCCGACGGGCGGATCGAGCGGGACGCGCGCGGCGAGCCGTCCGGAACCCTGCAAGAGGGCGCCATGAACCTGGTGGGGCGGTCCGTGCCCCGCCCCGGCCTGGACGAGCAGGTGGCCGGCATCTGTGAAGGCCAGCGGTACCTGCACACGCTGGGCGTCACGGGCTGGCAGGAGGCGATCGTCGGCGACTACGCGGTGGTCCCCGACTGCTTCGAGGCCTATCTCGAGGCCGAGCGGCGCGGGCTGCTCACCTCCCAGGTGGTCGGCGCGCTCTGGTGGCAGCGCGGGGCCGGGATCGGGCAGCTCGACGGCCTCGCCGAGCGCCGGGACCGGGCCGCCCAGGCCACCGGGCCCGGGCGCGGTGGTTTCCGCGCGACCAGCGTGAAGATCATGCAGGACGGGGTCTGCGAGAACTTCACGGCCTCCATGCTGGCTCCCTACCTCGACCCGCACGGCCACGGCACGCCCGGCGCCGGCGCCAGCTTCTTCGATCCGCAGGAGCTGAAGGCGGCGGTCACGGCCATCGACGCCCGCGGCTTCCAGGTGCATTTCCATGCCATCGGGGACCGCGCGGTGCGGGAGACGCTGGACGCGGTGGAGGCCGCCCGCGCCGCCAACGGCCCAGCCGGCCGGCGGCACCACATCGCGCATCTGCAGGTGGTCCACCCCGACGACCTGCCCCGGTTCCGCACGCTTGCGGTGGTCGCCAACTGCCAGCCGCTGTGGGCGTGCAACGAGCCGCAGATGACCGACCTCACGCTGCCTTTCCTCGGCGAGGAGCGGGCCGCCTGGCAGTACCCGTTCGGCAGCCTGTCCCGCTCCGGCGCGCAGCTGTGCTTCGGCAGCGACTGGCCGGTGTCGAGCCCGAACCCGCTGTGGGAGATCCATACCGCGGTGAACCGGACGATCCCGCCCGGCTACCCCTACGCCGGCGGCGCGGGCGGCGAGCCGTTCCTGCCGTCCGAGCGGATCGACCTCGCGGCCGCGCTCGCCGCCTTCACCATCGGCTCCGCCTACGTCAACCACGCCGAGGCCGAGTCCGGCTCGATCGAGGCCGGCAAGCGGGCCGATCTGGTGGTGCTGGACCGGAACCTGTTCGCCCATCCAGCCGCCGAGATCGCGCTCGCCCAGGTCGACATCACGATCGTGGGCGGTGCGGTGGTGCACTCCAGGTAGCGCCGCCGGGCACCTGCCCGCACAGTAGGGCCAGCACAGTAGGGCCACGAGTGCGGCGTGGTGGTCAGCGGGCGCTGACCGGCAGGCTGGCGTGGCCGCGCAGCGCGGTCCCATCGCGCCTGACCGGCTCGCCCGCCAGCGCGAGACGCGGGAACCGGGCCAGCAGCGCGGGGAAGGCGACCTGGGCTTCCAGCCGGGCGAGCGGCGCGCCCAGGCAGTAGTGGATCCCGCCGCCGAACGACAGCGGCGCCTGCTGTGCCCGGTCCAGGATGAGCCGGCCGGGATCGGAGAACACCGCGGCGTCCCGGTTGGCCGCACCGAGCATGACGAGCACCTGCTGGTCGTCGGAGATGTCGAAGCCGGCGATGGTGAGATCGCCAGGGGCACTGCGGCCGGACAGCATCTGCACCGGCGAGTCGTAACGCAGCAGTTCCTCCACCGCCGGGATCGCCAGCAGCGGCCCGGCGCGCAGCCGGGCGGCCTGGTCCGGGTGGGCGAGCAGCGCGACCAGGCCGTTGGACAGCAGCCCCGTTGTGGTCTCGGAGCCGGCCTTGAGCAGCAGCGCCGCCATCGTCACCAGTTCGCCGCCGGTCAGCCTGTCGCCGCCGTCCGCCCCGGCCATCGCGGAGATGAGGTCATCGGTGGGCTGCTCGCGCCGCTGCGCGGCCAGGTCGGCCAGGTAGCCGGCCATGGCGGTGGCGGCGTCGTCGGCCCGGTCCACGGCCTCCGGGCTGAGTACCTCCAGCACCGCGCTCCAGTCCCGGGCCAGATCGGTGAACATCGGCCGGTCGGCGGCTGGGATGCCGAGCAGCTCCCCGATGACGGTGACCGGCAGCGGGACCGCGAACCCGGTGACGAAGTCGCTGTCACCGGCGATCTGCTCGCAGGCGCTGGCCACGATCCGCTCCACCGCCGGGCGGAGGCCAGCCACCCGCCGTGCGGTGAGGCAGGCCGAGACCAGGCGGCGCAGCCGCGTGTGGGCCGGCGGATTGACCATCATGATGCTGCCGAACATCAGCCGCAGGGCCGGCCGGTCCTGCCACTGCGGATAGCCCGAGGCGGCCAGCCGCCGCTCCGGCGTCTTGTGCAGCCGGTGGTCGCGCAGCAGCATCGAGCATTCCCGGTATCCGGTGACGACCAGCGCCCCGTCCGGCGCGGTCACGGCCGGCCCGATGGCCCGCAGCCGTTCGTAGAGCGGATAGGGGTCGGCTCTGCCCCCCGGCATGGCCAGCGCGGTCAGCACCTCGCCGACGGTCTGCTGCCCGCGCGCCCCGACCGCGGCCCGGTCCCTGAAAGCCACCAGCCCAGCATGCCTGGGCGCGCCCGCGCGCGGAAGACACCCAGCCGATAGGCCCCTGTCGCTGGCCGTTCACCCGTCCTTTCACCCGGCCCCGCCTGCCCGCCACCCTTGCGCGGCCGGTGGCCCGGGTACAGATCGCGGCAGGAAGTTGTTGGCGGCGGAGCCGGGACGGCCTCCTACCGGTGTCACGGTGCCATGGACGGTGGGTGCCATGGACGGTGACGGTGCCACGAACGGTGACGGTGCCACGAACGGTGACCGGCCGCGGCCCTGGGGGTTTCCCGGGACCGGGGCCGGTGGGAGGCGTGATGCGAGGGCAGCATGTGGTGCGTTCTCCGGCAGCCCCGTCCGGCCAGGCTTTACGGTGTGTGCGCATGGAGGACCGAGAGATGGTGGCGGCGATCGTCGCAGGCCAGCAGGACGGGCTGGCCGCGGCCTATGACCGGTACGCGCCCGCGCTCTATGCCTATTGCCGCGGCCTGCTCGGGGAGCCGGCCGACGCCGACGACGTGGTCCAGGACACGTTCATCATCGCGGCCGGCCGGCTGGGCGGCCTCCGCGACCCGGGCCGGTTCCGGCCCTGGCTCTACGCCGTGGCCCGCAACGAATGCCGCCGGCTGCGTTCCCGGGTGCGGCCGGTCCCGCTCGACGAGGCGGGCGAGGTGAGCGACGACACGGTCGACCTGGGCGAGGGAGCCGAGCAGGCGGACCTGCGCGCGCTGGTGGGCGCGGCGCTGGCCGGGCTCAACCCGGGTGACCGGGAGATCATTGAGCTGAGCCTGCGCCACGAGCTGGCTGGCCGGGACCTCGCCGACGCCCTCGGCGTGAGCGTCAACCAGGCGCACGCCCTGGTGTCGCGGGCCCGGTCGCAGTTCGAGACCTCACTCGGGGCGCTGCTGGTCGCCCGCACCGGGCGGGAGGCCTGTCCCGAGCTGGCCGCGATCCTGGACGGCTGGGACGGGCGGCTGACCGTCCTGCTGCGCAAGCGGATCAACCGGCACGCCGGGCGCTGCCAGCCCTGCGGGGCCCGCAGGCGCCACGAGCTCAGCCCGGCACAGCTGCTCGCGCTGTTCCCGGCGGCAGCCCTGCTCCCGGGCGGGTTGCGGGATCAGCTGTTCGGCCTGATCGGCGATCTCAGCCCGGTCCCCTCGGCCTACCGCGCGGGCGTGATCAGCCGCGCCGGGCCGTACGGCCGGTCCGGGTTCCCCAAGCCGCTCGACCCGCCGCATCCGGCCCACAGCCCGGTCGCGCACGCCGCGACCGCCGGCGCCGGCGCCGCGGTGGTGGCGGTGGCCGCCGCCGGGATCATCTACGGCCTGCACGGCCCGCACGCACCGCGTCCCCCCGGCCCGGCGGCTGCCGGGCGGTCCACCGCGCCGGGCCTGGCACGGCCGGGCCCGCCCGGGGCGGGCCCCCGGGCATCCGCCGGGGCCGGCTCCCCGGCTCAGACCGGCACCATCGGCCTGCTGGCCGGGGCGGGGGCGGCCGCCTCACCGGGCCGCCTCTCCCCGTCCTCGGCGTCGGCCAGCCAGCCGGTGCCGCCGCTGGCCCTGCCGTCGGCCACCGTGACGGGCACGCTGGCCGCGTCGACGACGGCGCTGACCTTGCATCTGGGAGTGACCGGCTCGTTCACGCTGACCGCGCAGGGCGGGCCCGTCCCGGGCATCAGCATCCAGAACCCTGACCCGCTCGACCTGACCATCAGCCTGGGCACAGGCTCGCTGGCAGCGGGGCAGACCGTAACTGTCAGGGTGACGATGGTAAACCTGCTGGGGTCCTCAAGCGTCTTGATCGTGAGCCCCGGTGGGCTCGCGATCACCGTCAACGGCTGACCCGGCAATACTGGCAGGGAAAAAACTAGTTCACGTTACTCATACCGCACATATGTACCGAGGCTTTACCGTAGCAACATGCAGGACGTAGAGATGGTCTCGTCGATCGTCACGGGTGGACCGGATGGGCTGGCCGCAGCCTATGACCGGTATGCCCCTGCGCTTCACGCCTACTGCCGCAGCCTGCTCAGGGAGCCGGCCGACGCCGGTGACGCGGTGCAGGACACGTTCATCATCGCCGCTGGCGAGCTGGGCCGGCTCACCGACCCTGACCGGCTCCGGCCGTGGCTGTTCGCCGTGGCCCGCAACGAGTGCCACCGCCGCCTGCGTTCCCAGGCGCCGCCCGCCCTGCCCGGCGAGCTGGGCGGGGTGAGCGAGGGTGCCGCTGACGACCCGGCCGCCGCCGGGCAGGCGCAGCAGCGCGCGCTGGTGGGCGCGGCGCTGGCCGGGCTCGACCCCCGCGACCGCGAGGTTGTCGAGCTGAACCTGCGCCACGAGCTGGCGGGACAGGATCTCGCCGACGTCCTCGGTGTGAGCGTGGACCGGGCGAACGCCCTGCTGTCCTGGGCGCGGATGGAATTCGAGGAATGGCTGGGGGCGCTGCTGGTCGCCTGCGCCGGGCGGGAGGTCTGTCCCGAGCTGGCCGAGGGCCTGGACGGCTGGGACGGCGAGCTGGACGTGCTGCTGCCCGAGCCGGTCAACCAGCACATCGAGGAATGTGCGGCATGCGAGGAGCTCAGGCAGCGCGAGCTGGGCCCCGCGATGCTGCTCGCCGCGCTGCCGCTGGCCCTGCCGCCGGCCGAGCTGCGCGATGAGCTGCTCCGCCTGGTCAGCGACGACGGCCCGGACGCGTCGGAATACCGGGCCGAGGTGACCGGCCGGGCAGGGCCGTTTGGCGAGTCTGGGTTTCCCGAGCCGCTCGACCGGCCGCGGGCTCGCCGGCGGCTGTCGGCGACCACGCTGGCCGCCGTCGGGGTCATGAGCGTGGCCGTGGTCGCCATCGGGGCCCTGTTCGGCGCCGCCGCGGTCAGATCGGACGTGCCGGACACCATCGCCGCGGTGGCCACGGTGCCGTTCACCGGAATCCCGGCGCCGCCGACCCACGTTTCCAGGCCCGGGTCGACGCCCACTGACCCGTCCGGCCGTTCCAGCCCGGCGCTCGCGCCCCTGATCTCCCTCATTACCGTGCCGTCACCCGCATCGGCGGTCCACCCGCCGATGCTGCAGCCCAGCCAGGCGCCGTCGCCGTCCAAGGCGCCGTCGCCGTCGAAGACGCCGACGCCCGTGGTCACGCCGACGCCGACGGTCACCCCGTCGCCGACGGTGATCCCGACCGTCACGGCGACGCCGACGGTCACGCCGACCGTCACGCCGACGGACACCACGACCGTCACGCCAACCGACACGCCGACCGACACGCCGACCGACACACCCACGGACACGCCGACCGACACGGCGACCGCAAGCGATACGCCGACCGACACGCCGACTGACACGCCTACCGACACGCCGACGTGAGCGCTTCGGCCACCGCGGCGTTCCCCGTGGACCGCGGCGGCCCCGTAGCCTAAGCCTCGGCCTCGCCGCGCAGCAGGGCGGCTGCCGCGGTCAGGGCGGCCAGTTTGCCGTAAGCCGAGTCGCGGGGGAGGTATTTCATCCCGCAGTCCGGCGCGAGCACGATCCGCTCCGCGGGCGCGTAGGGCAGCGCCCGGCGGACCCGGGCCGCCACCTGCTCGGCGCTCTCCACCGCGGGGTCGCCGAGGTTGAGCACGCCCAGGATGATCGTCTTGCCGTCGAGCTCACTGAGCACCGAGCAGTCCAGGCCGGACTGGGCGGTCTCGATCGACACCTGGTCGCAGTCCGCGGCGGCCAGTTCGGGCAGGAACGAGTAGCCCTCGGGACGGTCGTGGATGATCGCCGCGTAGCCGAAACACAGGTGCACGGCGGTGGTGCCTGTCACGCCCGCCAGCGCCCGGTTGAGCGCCTTCACCCCGTAGCGGCGCGCCTCCTCCGGGCGCGCCTGCAGGTAGGGCTCGTCCAGCTGGACGATGTCGGCGCCGGCCGCGAACAGGTCCCGCACCTCGTCGTTGACCGCCTCGGCGTACCCGAGCGCGAGATCCTCGGTGCTGGCGTAGTAATCGTTCTGCGCCTGCTGGGCCATGGTGAACGGGCCGGGCACCGTGATCTTGACCGTCTTGCGGGTGTTCGCGCGCAGGAACGCCAGGTCCCCGACCTCGACCGGGTGGCGGCGCCGGATCGGCCCGGTCACCCGCGGCACCGGGTTCGGGTGGCCGCTGCGGTCAAGCGCGGTGCCGGGATTGTCGATGTCCACCCCGTCCAGCGCGGTGGCGAAACGGTTGGAATAGCTCTCCCGCCGCATCTCACCGTCGGTCAGGATGTCCAGGCCCGCCTGCTCCTGCGCCCGGATGGCGAGCAGGGTGGCGTCATCCTGTGCCTCGGCCAGGTACTCGGGGCCGACCCGCCACAGCTCACGGGCCCGGACCCGGGGCGGGAACCGGTGCCGGAGCCGTTCCCGGTCGATCAGCCAGTCGGGCTGCGGGTAACTGCCGACAAGTGAGGTGGGAAAGAGCATGTCGGGGATCACCCCGTCACGATATGCCCGGGCCGGGGTGAACACCCAGAATCTCGGTACTCACGCGCCGCCGGGTGACACTCAGCGGGCCAAGCCCGGACAGGGCCGAGGTGACCTGGCCGGCCAGCGCGGGCCGGGAGGAGACGGCCTCCGCCAGCCCGATGGTTCCCACCCCGGCCAGCCACGAGGGCTCGATCTGGCCCGCGTCGTCGATGACGTGGGTTTTGGCACGGCCGTCGCGGGCCAGCCCGGCCAGCAGGCGCGAGTCCGGCTCGTCCTCGGTGCCCAGTACCAGCACCAGGTCGCTGGCGGCGGCGACCGCGCGGACGGTCTCCCGCCGGTCGGAGGCCGCGTAGCAGAACCGGTCCGGGTCCGGCCCGCGCAGCGCCGGGAACCGGGACCTGAGCGCCGCGCTCACCGGCACCGTTTCCTCCACCGGGATGCCCGGCTGCAGCACGTAGGACACCCGCCGGGGATCGGCGACGCTGACCGCGCCTACCCCGCCGGGGCTCTCGGTCATGACGGTGTGGTCCGGCGACTGGCCGGCGATCCCGGCCGCCACCGCATGGCCGCGAGGGCCGATGATCACCACCTGGTCACCGCGCTCGGCGAACGTGCGGGTTTCCGCGTGCACGGCGGCCACCAGCGGGCAGGTGGCGTCGACGGTCCGCAGGCCGCGCTGCGCCGCCTCGTCCAGCACCGCGGGCGGGACCCCGTGCGCGGGGATCATCAGGGTCGACCCGTCGGGCACCTCCGCCAGCGACGGGACGAACACGCCTCACGCCTCATGACCCAGTGCCATCTAAGCCACTGTAGGTAGTAGGTGTGCGCCAGGCGCGCGGGGGCGTGATGCCCCGTTTCCGGCTTTCCGCCCGCCGTCAGGCGTCGGGGGAGTCGGCGCGGCCCTGCTGCTCGGCGAGGAACCGCTCGAACTGCGCTCCGAGTTCCTCGGCGGTCGGCATGTTTCCCGCCTCGTCGGCGAGCAGGCCTTCCCGGTCGGCGGCGTCGGCGAACGCGTCGTACTGCCGCTCCAGCGCCTGCACCAGCTCGGCGATCTCCTCCGATGCCTCCACCTGGCGGCCGATCTCCTCATCGGTCCGGCGAGCCGCTTCCCGCAGCGCCTGGCCGGGGAGCGACAGGCCGGTCGCCCGGGTCACCGATTCCAGCAGTGCCACCGCCGCGGCCGGGTAGGCCGCCTGCGCGAGGTAGTGCGGGACGTGAACGGCGAAGCCGACGGCTGCCCGGCCGGTCTCGCCGAGGCGGAACTCCAGCATCGAGGAAACGCTGCCGGGCACCTGCAGCCGGTCCACGATCGGCCGGGAGCCGGTGATCAGCTCCGGCCTGGTCCCGTGGGCGGTCAGGCCCAGCGGGCGGGTATGCGGCACGCCCATGGGAATGCCGTGGAACCCCACGACCAGCTCCGCCCCGAGGCGGGTGGTCACCGATTGCACGGCGGTGGTGAAGCGCTCCCACTCATGGTCGGGCTCGGGCCCGGTCAGCAGCAGGAACGGCGTCCCGGCCTCATCGCGGGTGAGGTGGACGGCCAGTTCCGGCGCCTCGTACTCCTCCCAGTGGTCCCGGTCGAACGTCATCGTTGGCCGGCGGGACCGGTAGTCGATCAGCCGGTCCACGTCGAAGGTCACGACCGCCTCATGCTCCAGGCTGCCGAGCAGGTGCGCGGTGAGCAGCCGGCCGGCCGCGCCCGCGTCGATGAACCCGTCCAGGTAGTGGAGCAGCACCGCCCCGTCCAGTTCCGGCGCGCCGGGGCCCACCTCGTAGAGATCCCCCGCATCTCGCACCATGATCACAGCCTCCTACGCTGTCGTCCTTCACGTGTTAGTAACCAGCGGATGCGGGCCATCCATACCCGCCGGGCGGGGAACTGTGCGCCAACCGTACCCGCGCCGCCGCGGCGGTGCGACCCGCGCCCGGGTGGCGCACGCGGCGCGGTGCGGGGTTACGGGGCTATCACCGCCCGTACCCGGGCGGCCTTGACGGCCGCCGAGAGCGCGGTGACGTCATAGGCGCCGTAGTGGCGCTGGCCGTTGACGAAGAAGGTCGGCGTGCCGGACACGCCGGACAGGTCGGCCGAGTCCACGTCCTCGGCGATCCGCCCGCGGCCGGCGTGCTTGCGCAGGTCAGCAGCGAACCGGTCCCTGTCCAGCCCGATCTGCTCGGCGTAGCTCACCAGGTCCATCGGCCGCAGCGCATCCTGGTGCTCAAGGAGCAGATCGTGCATATCCCAGAAGGAACCCTGCGCCGCGGCGGCCTCCGACGCCTCGGCCGCCAGCTGGGCGTGCGGGTGGACGTCGGTGAGCGGGAGGTGACGCCAGACGTAGCGGACATCACCGAAGTCGGCGAGCAGCTCACGGACGGCAGGCTCGGCCCGGCCGCAGTACGGGCACTCGAAGTCGCCGTATTCCACGACGGTGACCGGCGCCGACATCGGCCCGCGGATGTGGTCGCGGTCGGGGTCTACCGGCGCGGCGAGATCGACGATCACGTCGGCGGTGCCGAGCAGCGCGCGGATCCGGGCCCGCTTCGGCAGCAGCGCGGTCACCCGGAACACCGCCGAGGTGAGGATCGCCGCGCAGAGCGCCGCGGCCAGCACCCCGACCTTGGCCTCGGCCAGCTCCGGGCCGGTGAAGGCGAGCGCGGCGATGAGCAGCGAGACGGTGAACCCGATGCCGGCGATGGTGCCCGCGCCGATGATCGAGGCCCAGCCGACGGGCGGCCGGAGCCGGCCCTTGCTGAGCCTGGTGACCAGGAACGAGGTGCCCGTGATGCCCAGCGGCTTGCCGAGCACGTACCCGGCCAGGATGCCGAGGGTGACCGGCGAGGTGAACGCCTGGGCCAGGAACGGGCCGCTGATCTGCACGCCCGCGTTGGCCAGCGCGAACAGCGGCACGATGACATAACTCGTCCACGGGTGGAAGGTCTCCTGCAGCCGCTCGTTCGGCGAGATCGACGCGGACAGGGAGATGCTGGCCACCCGGGCCAGCTCCGGCGTCGGCTGCTCGCGGAACAGCCGGAATCTCTCGGTGGCCAGCTCCAGGTCGCCGCGCGCCGCCGGGTACGCCTGCGTGAACAGGCCCATCACCAGGCCCACCACCACCGGATCGACCCCGGAGCGCAGGAACGCCGCCCACGCCACCAGCCCCAGCGCCAGGTACACGATGCCCCGCCGGACGCCCGCCGCCCGGACGGCGAACACCACCACGAAGGTGGCCAGCCCGGCCAGCAGGGCGGGCAGCGAGATGTGGTGGCTGTAGAAGATCGCGATGATCGCGAGCGCGGCCAGGTCGTCCACCACGGCGAAGGTGAGCAGGAAGGTCCGCATCCGGTCCGGGGCCCGCCGCCCCACCAGGGCGAGGATCCCGAGCGCGAACGCGGTGTCGGTGGACATGGCCGTGCCCCAGCCGTGCGCCGACGGCCGGCCCGCGTTGAAGGCCAGGAAGATGACGATCGGCACGATCATCCCGCCCAGGCCCGCCAGCACCGGCATCGTCAGCCGGCGCCGCTCGCGCAGCTCGCCCAGGTCGAACTCGCGCCGTGCCTCGAGCCCGACCACGAAGAAGAAGAAGGTCATCAGGCCGCTGTTCACCCAGCTGTGCAGGTCCTGCGATATGCCGGCCCCGCCCAGGTGGATGGACAGCTGGGTGTGCCACACGGCCTCGTAGGAGGCGGGGCTCATGTTCGCCCACACGAGCGCGGCGACAGTCGCGCCGAGCAGCACCGCCGCGCTGCCGGTCTGGGTGGCCAGGAACCGGCGCAGCGGTGTCTCCAGGTGCCGGGCCCAGGCGGTGTGGTCCGGCGCGGTGGCGGCCGGGCGGGATTCCGTCACCCCCGGATTCTCGCCTACCGCCGGGCGCCGGGGCCATCCCAGGGCAGACGCTGGCCGGTAGTCAGGCGCTGAGCGGTGCGCGGGCGCGGGCCGGCGCTAGGGCGTGGTCCCATAGATCGTGGACGCGCAGCAGGCTGAAGATCTATGGGACATGCCCTAACCGCGCTGGGCCTGGCGGGCCCGCCAGCGTTCCAGCAGGGCGGGCAGTTCCTGCTGGACGAAGGCGAAGAAGTCGTGGGAGTCGGCGAGGCGCCCGCCCGCCGGGGTCAGCGGACCCAGGATCTCGGCGCCGTCCCTGGCGGCGCCGGCCCAGTGGGCGAGCACCTGGCCCCGGCTGAGGATCATCTCGTACCACAGGTCATTGCGCAGCAGGTACACGTCACGCCGGCTGCCGGGCTCGCGCTGGCGGCCGATCATGCCGACGTGTTCCAGGTAGCGCACGGCGCCGGAGATCGCCGCCGGACTGGCCCCGAGCAGCCCGGTGAGCTCGGCGGCCGTCAGGCGCCCAGAGTCGGTGACCAGCAACGCGGAGAACACCCGGGCCGGCATCGGCGGGACGCCCGCCTCCACGAGCACGGCGGCGAACCGCTCGATGAACGAGCCGATCGCCTGCTCATCGCGTTGCGCGTCCCGTTGCGTCACCATGAGGGCACTGCTCCTTCCGCTGGCCCGCGCGGGCTCAGGCTCGTGCCGCCGGGCCGCTCCGCCCCATCCGCGGGCGCACCCATCCGCCGGGCCTGCCTGTCCCACGCCCATCCGCCGGGCCTGCCTGCCTGTCCCGCGCTGTCCCGGCCCGCCGGATTCCGCCTCACGAGGCCCGGCCCGCCGCCTCGCCCGCGGTGGCAGGCGATGCCGTGGCATGTTTCGTTTTGAACTTTCATGCTTTTCTGAATCTAGTGTAGAGTCCAAACCATGGCGACGGCAATCGAGGTGACCGGCCTGGTGAAGAGCTTCGGCCGGACGCGCGCGCTGGACGGGCTGGACCTGGCCGTGGCTCACGGCGAGGTGCACGGGTTCCTGGGGCCGAACGGTGCCGGCAAGACGACGACCCTGCGGGTCCTGCTCGGCCTGCTGCGCGCCGACGCCGGCACCGCGCGTCTGCTCGGCGGGGACCCGTGGCGGGAGGCGACCACCCTGCACCGGCGGATCGCCTACGTGCCCGGGGACGTGACGCTGTGGCCGAACCTGTCCGGCGGCGAGGTGATCGACCTGCTCGGGCGGCTCCGCGGCGGGCTGGACAGCCAGCGCCGGGACCTGCTGCTGAAGCGGTTCGACCTCGACCCGACCCGCAAGAGCCGCGCCTACTCCAAGGGCAACCGGCAGAAGGTCGCGCTGATCGCGGCGCTCGCGTCCGGCGCGGAGCTGCTGATCCTCGACGAGCCGACGTCCGGCCTGGACCCGCTGATGGAGGCGGCCTTCCGGGAGTCGATCGAGGAATTGCGGCAGAACGGGATCACGGTGCTGCTGTCCAGCCACATCCTGAGCGAGGTTGAGGCGCTGTGTGAGCGGGTGACGATCATCCGGGCCGGCCGGACCGTCGAGAGCGGTGCGCTGGCCGATCTGCGGCACCTGACCCGCACCTCGATCGACGCCGAGCTCGCCGGACCGCCGCCCGCCCTGGCCGGGCTGCCCGGCGTGCACGACCTCGACATCACCGGCGACCGGGTCCGCTGCCAGGTGGACGGCAACGCCCTGGCCGAGGTGCTGCGGCTGCTGACCACCGCCGGGGTGCGCAGCCTGGTCAGCCGGCCGCCCACCCTGGAAGAGCTGTTCCTCATGCACTACGGGCCGCAGGAGGGGTCGTGACCAGCCAGGCGGGCACGCGGCCGTCCGGCCTGGCCCTGGGCGGTGCGGAGCTGACCCGCACGGGCACGCTGACCCGGTTGGCGCTGCGCCGAGACCGGATCATGATCGTGTCCTGGGTCTACGTCCTAGCGGCGTTCGCCTACGTCAGCGTGGTCAGCACGAAGAAGCTCTATACCACGGCCGCGTCCCTGCGGGCGTTCGCGGAGAGCGCGGGCGCCGACCGGGTCACCCGCGCGGTCTACGGGCCATCGGGTGACCTGCATACCCTGGGTGGGCTGGCCACCTGGAAACTGAGTGTCTTCGGCGCCATCGGCGCCGCGGTGATGAGCATGTTCATCGTGGTCAGGCACACCAGGGGGGACGAGGACGCCGGGCGTCTCGAGCTGGTGGGCGCGGGTGCGGTGGGCCGGCTGGCCCCGCTGACGTCGGGCCTGCTGACCGCGTTGCTGGCCAATCTGGGGGTGGCGCTGCTGGTGGCGGTCGGCCTGGCCGTACCGGGCCTGCCCTGGGGCGACTCGCTCGCGTTCGGGCTCGGGATGGCCGCGGCCGGCTGTGTGTTCGCGGCGGTCGCGGCGCTGGCGGCCCAGCTCGCCGGGAGCAGGCGCCCGGCCATCGGCATCGTGACCAGCGTGATCGCGCTGGCCTACCTGCTGCGGGCGGTGGGCGACGCGGCGTCGGCCGGCAGCTGGGCCGCCAGCCTCTCCTGGCTCTCGCCGATCGGGTGGAGCCAGCAGTTGCGGCCGTTCGGCCCGCTCCACTGGTGGGTGCTGGTGATCCCGGTCCTGGTCACGATCGCGGTGGCGGCCGTCGCCTACGTCATCGCCGCCCGCCGCGACCTGGGCACCGGCCTCCTGCCGGTGCGGCCCGGGCCCCCGGCCGCCGGCCCGGGCCTGGACGGCCCGCTGGGGCTGGCCTGGCGCCTGCAGCGCGGCACGCTGCTGGCGTGGGCGTCAGGCCTCGCCCTGTACGGGCTGGTCATCGGGGCACTGGCGGCCGGGATCGGGACCCTGGTCGGTAACAACGCGGCCGCCCGGCAGCTGTTCGTCAAGCTGGGCGGCCAGAGCGGACTGACCAACGCGCTCCTCGCCGCCATGATGGGCTTCATGGGGGTGGCCGCCGCCGTCTATGCCGTCCAGGCGGCGCTGCGGCTGCGCGGCGAGGAATCCGGCGAGCGGGCCGAGCCGGTGCTCGCCGCCGCGGTGGGCCGGATCCGGTGGGCGTGGAGCCATCTGGTGTTCGCTGTGGCCGGCCCGGTGGTCCTGCTGCTGCTGGTCGGCCTGACCACCGGGCTGGTCTACGGCGCGCAGACACCGGACATGGGCCGGGCCGTGGGCCAGCTGCTGGGCAGCGCGCTCGCGCAGGTGCCGGCCGTGTGGGTGCTGGCTGGGATCGCGGTCGTGCTGTTCGGACTGGTGCCGCGGTGGTCGGCGGCGGCCTGGGGAGCCCTGGTCGCCTTCCTGGTGCTCACCGAGCTTGGCTCGGTCCTGAACCTGAGCCACTGGGTCACCGACCTCTCCCCGTTCAGCCACGTGCCGAAGCTGCCGGGGGGGACGTTCACCGCCACCCCGCTGCTGTGGCTGGCCCTCGTCGCGGCGGTGCTGATCGCGGCCGGCCTGGCCGGCCTGCGCCGCCGGGACCTCACCTGAGGCGCCGCCGCCGCACCGATGTGCGCGTGCCCCCCGCCCGCGCACGCCGGCCGGGGGCATGATGACAGGGTGACGGTCACGATCATCGCCGCGGTCTCGCGCAACGGGGTGATCGGCCGTGCGGGCGACCTGGCGTGGCGGCACCGGGAAGACCTCGCGCGGGTGAAGCAGCTGACGCTCGGCCGGACCCTGGTGATGGGCCGGCGCACGTTCGACTCGATCGGCCGCCCGCTGCCCGGCCGGCGCACCATCGTGATCACCCGTCAGCCCGGCTGGGCCGCCGAGGGAGTGACGGTCACACATTCGGTGGAGGAAGCGCTGGCCGCCGCGGGCGGCAGCCCCGAGATCGTCGTCTTTGGCGGGGGAGAGGTGTATGCCCAGCTCATCGGCAGGGCGGACCGTCTCGAAATCACCCACATCGGGGACGAGGTCGACGGGGACACCCATTTCCCGGTGATCGACCCAGCGGTCTGGCGCGAGGCCGGGCGGGAAGAGCGCGACGGCTTCGCCTGGGTGACCTACACACGCTGACGCCGGTACGCGGCGGCCCCGGCAGCGAGCATCTGGCGGCGTTCGGGCTGGACCTCTTCCGGATCAACGCCGGAGCCGGTGCATCTCCTGGCAGCCGAGGGGGTGGTCCCCGGCGGCACGGTCAGGGATGGAGCTTCTTGTGCTCGCTGAGCATCGCCACGAAATTGCCGATGCGCTTCGCCCTGGTCTCCGGCCGTTTGGCGGTGCCGATGCGGTAGAGGACCGCGTACCTGTTGGCGCTGTCGAGGGTGGCGAAGAACGCGCTCGCCCGCGGGTTCGCCGCGAGCGCGCGGGCCAGGTCCTCGGGCACGGTCATCCGCGACTGCGACTGGTAGGCCTGCTCCCAGCGGCCGTCGGCCTGCGCCTGTTCCACCTCCTGTAGGCCGGCCGGCCTCATCCGGCCGGCCGCGATCAGCGCCGACGCCCGTTCGGTGTTGATCTTCGACCAGTTGCTGCCCGGCTTGCGTGGCGTGAACCGCTGCAGCCAGTAGTCGTCGTCGTGGCGGCCCTTCTGGCCGTCGATCCAGCCGTGGCACAGCGCCACGTCGAGCGCCTCGGAGTAGGAGATGCTCCGGCCGGCCGATCTCTTTTTTGCGATCTTGAGCCAGAGCCCGGGGGAGTCGCCGTGGTGGGCGGCAAGCCACGCGTCCCACGCGTCTATGGACTCGAAGGACAGCACCGGCAGCTCATCGGGCGGCACGAGGGCAGTCAATCACGGGCCCGGCCGGCCGCGGAACCGTCGCCCGTGAACGCTCACGATTCCCGCCAGCCGGGCCAGCTGGGAGCGGGTGGGCCGTGCGAACGCGGCGCTGCGCACGGGCGGGTGTGCCGGAGACCACAGGTGGCGCGGGCATAACCAGGCGGCCCGAAGGTTAGTTGTACTTAACAAGTGCCAGCGCGGTGTGAGCAGCGAGGAAGCCTGTGCCCGAACCCAGCCGCCGGCGGCGGCTCCTGATCCTGGCCATCTGCTGCCTGAGCCTGTTCATCTTCGGCGTGGACAACACGATCGTGAACGTCGCGCTCCCGTCGATCCAGCGTGACCTGCACGCACCGGTGTCCGGCCTGCAATGGACGGTGGACGCCTACACCGTGGTCGTCGCCAGCTTCCTGATCCTGGCGGGGTCGACGGCGGACCGGTTCGGGCGGCGCCGGGTCTTCCAGATCGGGCTGGCCACCTTCACCCTCGGTTCCCTGCTGTGCAGCCTCGCGCCCGGTCTCGGCTGGCTGGTCGCGTTCCGGATGCTGCAGGCGGTCGGCGGTTCGATGATGAACCCGGTGGCCGTGTCCATCATCACCAACACCTTCACCGACCCGCGTGAGCGCGCCCGTGCCATCGGCATCTGGGGCGGCGTCTTCGGCCTGTCCATCGCGGCCGGCCCGGTGCTCGGCGGCCTGCTGGTCGCCGGGGTGGGCTGGCGGGCCATCTTCTGGGTCAACATCCCGGTCGGGCTGGCCGCGATCGTGCTCACCGCGCTGTTCGTGCCGGAATCGCGCGCCGCCCACCCGCGCCGCCCCGACCCGGCCGGCCAGTTGCTGGTCATCGCGGCGCTGGCCTCACTCACCTATGCGATCATCGAAGGCCCGCACCGGGGGTGGGCTTCCCCGGTGATCCTGGGCCTGTTCGCGGTGGCGGCGGCCGCGGTCACCGGGCTGGTGATCTACGAGCCGCGGCGTGACGAGCCGCTGCTGGACCTGAGGTTCTTCCGCAGCGCCCCGTTCTCCGGCGCCTCGCTGATCGCGATCAGCGCGCTGGCCGCCCTGGGCGGCTTCCTGTTTCTCAACACCCTGTACCTGCAGGACGTGCGCGGCCTGTCTGCCCTGGAAGCCGGGCTGTACACGCTTCCGCTGGCGGCGGTGACCGGCCTGTCCGCGCCGCTGTCGGGGCGGATCGTCGGCCGCCGCGGCCCCCGTCTGCCGCTGGTGGTCTCGGGGCTGGCCACCGTCGCGGGCGGTCTCCTGCTGACCCGCCTGACGCCGGCCACCCCCACCGGCTTCCTCATGGCTGCGTACGTGATCCTGGGCATCGGGTTCGGCATGGTAAACGCCCCGATCACCACCACCGCCGTGGCCGGGATGCCCCTCGCCCAGGCGGGCGTGGCGGCGGCCGTGGCCTCCACCAGCCGTCAGATCGGCGTGACCTTCGGGGTCGCGGTGGTGGGATCGGCTGTGACATCGGCACTGCACGGGCCGCTGCGGGCGGGTTTCACCCAGGCCAGCCAGGCCGGCTGGTGGGTCGTCACCGGGTGCGGCGCCGCCGTTCTGCTCATCGGGCTGGTCACCACCGGGCGCTGGGCGCTGGGCACTGCGGCGCGGACCGCCGAGCGGATCACCGCGGACCGGGGCCGGGGGCCCGGCCGGCGCGCGCTGACCGCTGGCGCCCCGTGACCGCTGGCGCGCGCTGACCGCTGGCCCCCGTGACCGCTGGCGCGCGCTGACCGCTGGCGCGCGCTGACCGCTGGCACCCCGTGACCGCTGGCGTCGTGGCTGCCGGCACCGTGGCTGTCAGCGCGCCCCGGCCACTGGTGCGCGGCTGCCGCTGATGGGTGCCCGGCTCAGCCGCTGGCGGCGGGGGGCGTGCCCATCAGCGAGAAGGCAGCGCCCTGGTCGTCGCTGACGACGGCCATCCGCCCGTAGGGGCTGTCCCAGGGCTCCCGTGTCACCGAGCCGCCGGCCTTGGTGACCATGGCGACGGCGGCGTCGGTGTCCCCGACCGCGAAGTATGTCGACCAGTGGGCCGGGACCTCGGGCGGAAAGCCGCTGCCGAGCTCACCGATGCCGCCCACCTCCTTGCCGTCGAGCTTGAGCGTGGCGTAACGGAACTCCGGGGTGGACATGTCGCCGTAGTCGTAGCCGAACACCGCGCTGTAGAACGTCTTGTTGCCGTCCATGTCGCGGCTGAAGTTCTCGTTCCAGCACACCGAGCCCGGCTCGTTGGCCAGCTCCAGCCCGGTGTGGCTGCGGGCCTGCCAGACGCCGAACACCGCCCCGGCGGGGTCGGCGGCGAGCGCCATCCGCCCGGCGTCCATCACGTCCATCGGGCCCGCCAGGACCTGCCCGCCGGCCGCCGTGATCTTGCCTGACGTCTCGTCCGCGTCGGCGGCGGCGATGTACACGGTCCAGGTGGACGGGGTCCCCGGCGGCCCCATCTGGGGCCCGATCCCGGCCACCGCGCGGCCGTCCATCAGGCACATGCGGTAGCCGCCGGCCTCGGGCGGGCCGGGCTGGATGTCCCAGCCGAACAGCTGCGAATAGAACGTGACCGCGCGGTCGACGTCGTCCACCCCGAGATCCACCCAGCAGGGTGTCCCGCTGGGCCAGGCGGTGTCGCGCGTGACCATGAGTCCTCCAGGGTCCAGGACGGCGTTGTCCTTGCCTCGTGCCCTGGGCCACAAGCTTACGCAGCGGCGGTCCCCCGGTCCGTGCCACCTGGGAACCAGTCGCTGCGAGGCGGCCCAGAGCCGCTGGCGTGCCCGGGTGCGCTAGGAGTAGCAGTAGGAGTCGCTGGAGGCGTCGCCGCCTTCGAGCCGGACCTGGTGCACGCGGCGGCCGCGGAAGACGTCGCCTTCGAGGAAGAACCGCTCATCGAAGCTGATGCCGCCGCCGGGGCCGGCGTCCAGCTTGGTCATCCACGCGCCGACCCCGTCGGGGTAGAACTGCTCATCCCAGGCGTAGTAGAGGGAGTTGGTGAAGTACACCCGGTTGCTGTCCCGGCTGACCTCGACCATCTGCGGGCCGCCGGCCAGCGGCTGCCCCGGCCGGGCGGGGTGGGGGGCGCGGCGCACGATGCCGCCGATGTGGACCGATCCGGTCTCGCGTGGGTGGAAGGGATCGGAGACGTCGTACTGCTTCATCTCGCCGGTGCCCCAGCAGGACACGTACAGGTGCCGGTCGTCCACGGACAGGGCCAGGTCGGACACCAGCGGGGGAACCGCGCCGAACGGCTGCAAGGCGGGTGGCAGTTGCTCCGCTGGCGCGGGCTCGGCCGGGATCGAGATCACCTTGGTGGCCGCCCACTGGCCGTCCTGCTCGTGCCAGAGCCAGATCGAGGCGGACAGGTCCTCGACCGATACCACCACCCCGACGAACCCGTACTTCTTGGCCGGGTCGTGCGCCGGGCGCAGCTCCAGCGCCATCTGGTGCTCATCACCCAGATCGACGGTCTGCAGGTGCTGACGGGTGCTCATGTCCCAGAAATGCAGCCGGTGGCCGTACTTGCGGCCCAGCAGCAGCTCCGGCACCACCCCGTTCTCGATCATCGACGGGGTGCCCCACTCCGACGTCACCAGCACGTCGTGGTTGATGTGCCACCACACGTCATAGGCCAGGTACTGATCGCCCCGGCCGGCGGTCTCGAACTGGCCGATGACCTCGAAGCTGGAGTGGTCGAGCAGCGCGACCCCGCCGGGGCCGTCGCTGCCGTTGCCGCCGCCCAGGCAGGACACATACAGATAGCCCGGGCCGCAGTGCACGGTGTGCGGGCGCGAGTAGCTGGCCCGCTTGCCCAGCTCTTCCGCCCCGAGCACCTTGGTCACCTGCGGGGACTTCGGGTCCGGCTGGGTGTCGAGGATGTGGATCCGCGACGAGCGGATGCCGGGCACCACCAGGTAGCGCCGGTCGCCGTGGGTGTGGTCCCCGGTCGGGCACAGCGCGCTCGAGCAGGCGTTCCAGCCAAAGTGGTGCAGCTCGTCGCCGGTGCTGGGCAGCTCGGTTAGACCGGCCACCGAGGCGTAGCCCGCCGATGCCGGGTCGGTGTCCACCACCGCGATCGCGTCCGGCTCGCCGCCGCCGGGGGAGAACGCCGCCACGTAGGCCAGCTTTTCCGGCGGCCCGGCCGCGGCGTCGCGCGGCGAGCGGTAGAAGGTGGGGTCGTGGTGGTGATTCTCATCCGTCATGGCGGTCCCCTTTCACAGCCGATCTGGAACGAGGCAGGACATCGGGATACCTGGACAGATGCCGCAGCATGCCACAGGTGCGTGCGGCGCATCACTCCGCCAGCCCCCTCTCACAGTAACGAGGTGTCCGGGCCAGTCAGGTATGCGCCCTGGCCGGGCGGCACTGCCGGACAGCGGCACGGTGCCAGAGGCGGAGTCCGGGGCAGGCCCGCTCAGCCCGCCAGCCACAGCGCGCCTATGGCGAGCGAGCCGAGCGCGACCAGCCCGAACACGCCGACCCAGAGCCAGGCCGGCACCCTGGTGAGTACGGCGAGCTGGTCGGCGTCGGTGCGGCCGCGCGGCCCGCGCCGGCGTGTCCGCTGCAGTTCCACCACCGGGCGCACGCTGCCGAACAGCAGGAACCACGCCAGCGCGTAGCCGAAGGCATACTCGCCCAGCACCGAGGCGCGCCACAGGACGACTGCCACCGCAGCGCCGGCGACCAGCACGGCCAGCAGGCCGTAGGCGTTGCGGACGGCGGTCGCGAGCGCTGCCAGCAGGGCCAGGCTGAGTATCAGCATCCCGGCCACGTGCCCGGTGACCAGCAGGGCCGCTGCGCCGAGACCGAGCAGCGGTGGGGTGAGGTAGCCGGCCGCTGCGGTCAGCACGATGCCCGGGCCGGCCGGGTTTCCCTCGGACACGGTCACACCCGCGGTGCTGCGCAGCACCCGCACACTGCTCACCCGCCTGCCGGTCAGCAGCGCCATCAGCGCGTGACCGCCCTCGTGCGCGATGGTCACCACGGTCCGCGCCACCGGCCAGATGCGGGAGGAAGCCACGGCGGCCAGCGCCACCAGCGCGGTGGCCAGTACCAGCAGCCGGGACGGATGGTGCCCGGTCCCGGTCAGCTGGGTGGCGGCGTGGTGCCACAGCTGGCGCAAGCTCACCGCGTCCATGGCGGTCATCCTGCCATTCCCGGCCGACTGTCCCGGCCCGGCCGGGGAAGTGGGAGTGGCGGTGCTGGCGGGGGCGCTTTGCCGGTGTCGGTGGGTGCTGCCAGGATCGGCGCATGCTGAGCGTCCAATTCTTCGTCCTGGGCACCACCGACATGGAACGGGCCATCGATTTCTGGACCCGGGCACTGGGCTACGTCGTCAGCCACGGCGGGCCCGGGGCTCGCTGGACCGAGCTGGTGCCGGCCACCGGTTCCGGCGCCGCGCTGGCACTCCAGTACAGCGACATCCCGGCCCAGGAATACCCGCGGGTCCATCTCGACCTGTCCGTGGCCGACGCCGCCGAGCAGGCGGCCGAGGCCGACCGCCTGGTGTCGCTGGGCGCCAAGCGGGTTGACTGGGATCTGTATCCCGCTGACCCTGACTTCATCGTCCTCGCCGATCCGGATGACAACCGGTTCTGTGTGGTAGACCTCAGCCACACCTGACCGGCCTCCGGCGGCGCGGCGGCCCGCGGACGGCGTCAGCCGGTTCCCACCGGCGTGGCGCTCCCCTCCGTGATCACCCCGTGGTGGACCACGTATGACGCCTGGTAGGTGTGCACGGTGCCGTCGGCATGGCGCGCGGTCAGGCGCAGCGACACGCTGTCGCCGTGCACCACGATGCCGGACAGCACGTCGCTGACTGTCGAGCGGTAACCGGCGACCATCTGGCTGTAGGTCTGGCCGAAGTTCTTGCCGCCCAGCAGCCACACCCTCCGCCACTCGCGGGCGTTGATGGCGGCGAAATACGCCTCGACCACCGCCCGCGGCCCCAGCACAGCCGGGGATGAGGTGGGCGGTGCCGTCGGGCCGCCGGTGTGAGCCCGGGAGGCGAGCGTTTTCGCGGCGAAGCCGGCCACAGCGAGGACAACCACCAGCGCCCCGGCCGCCACCGCCTTTCCCAGCCACCGCCGGCGTGGCGTGGCCGTGCCTGGATCCCACCGCAGCGGCGCGGTGACACCAGGAGCCGGCCCGGCACCGGCTGGGTATCCCACTGCCGCTAGCGGTGGCAGGCCGGCTGGGACGCCCGCTGGCTCAGCGCCGGGCGGAGGGGCGGGCCGGGCGGGGCCAGGTGGGGGAACGGACGCACCGTCGCCGGCCGCGGGGACAGGCGCATCAGCCCCGCCCCTCGGCCCGGGGCCGGGCCGGCCGCCGGGCCCACCAGGGCCGCCACCGCCTGCCGGGGCTGTGGGTGCGTGGGCGGGAGGTGCCGCCTGCGCAGCTGGTGTGGTCAGCCCTGGGGGGAGCTCCTGCGCAGGCGGTGCCCCGCTGGATGCCTGTGCGGCCGGTGCCGGCGCGGGCGGAACCGTGATGTCCGCCGCGGTGCCGGGAACCGGCCGGGCATATCCCACGAGCGTCTCGGCGACCGGCTGCGGCAGCCAGTTCACGGCGGATTCAACGGCTCCCAGCTCGGTCAGGAGCTGGTCGGTCGTGGGCCGCGCCCGCGGATCCTTGGCCAGGCAGCGCTCGACGACCGGCCGGATCCGGCCGGTCAGATTGGCCGTGGCCGGCCGGTCGTGCACGACGCGGTAGAGCAGCGCGGTGGCCGTACCACCCCCGAACGGGCCCTCGCCGAGGCTGGCGAACGCCAGCACGGCGCCCAGGCTGAAGATGTCGCTCGCGGGCCCGACGTCCTGGCCCAGCGCCTGCTCGGGGGACATGAACCCGGGCGAGCCGATCACGAGGTCGGCCCGGGTCAGCGCGGTGGCGTCCGCGGCGCGGGAGATGCCGAAATCGATGATCCGCGGCCCGTCGCTGGCCAGCAGCACGTTCGAGGGCTTGAGGTCACGGTGGACCATGCCCTCGGCGTGGATGGCGCCGAGCCCTTCGGCCAGGCCTGCCGCCAGCGTCAGCACCGAGGTGAGGGGCAGCGGTCCCTGGCCGTCCACGGCGTCGGCCAGCGACGGGCCAGGCACGTACGCGGTGACCAGCCAGGGCTGCGGCGCGTCCGGGTCGGCGTCCACCACCGGTGCGGTGAAGATGCCGCTCACGTGCCGGGCCGCGGCCACCTCCCGTGCGAATCTGGCCCGGAACTCGGGATCGGCCGCCAGCTCGGCACGGATCAGCTTGACCGCCACCAGCCGGCCCCCCGGCGACTGGCCCAGGAACACCTGCCCCATGCCGCCCGCACCCAGCCGCCCCAGCAGCTGATAACGGCCGACCCGCTGAGGATCCCCGGGCTGCAACGTCTTCACAATGCGGAACCCCCGCACCCATACCGGTGCCACCCGGCGGGCTGGTGGTCGTGGGCGGCCGCGGGCCGCCCGGTGGGCTGGTGGTCGTGGGCGGGCTGGTACCCGCCCGCTGAGGCTGCTGCTCGCGCACCCTGCCGGTGGTGCCGATGACGCAATGTAACCCGGATTCCGTGCCCCGGCGAGAGGCACGCCAGTGACCCGCGGCGTCAGCAGCGACAGCGGGAGGGATGCGGACTGCTGGTGCCAGCCGCTGACCGGCTGGCCCGTTTACCAGCCGTTCATCTGCTGTTAACCATCGCTCCGTAGTAAAAGGGGGGGTCTATCACCCGTGCCCACGCCGCGGCCGGCGGGGCCACCGGACGGTGAGGAGACCGGACCTGACAGTGGATGTGCTCGCGATCGCGGCAGCCGCCGGGTGGCTGCTGGCGTTCGCCTTGTACGTGGCGGCGACCAGCCGCCCCGCCCTGCGGGCGGGCACGGTGGATCCCGGGCAGGGGCTGGCGCCGGAGAAGCCAGCGCTGGTGAACCTGGCCGTGACCCGGTGCCGGCTGAGCGGCGCCGCCTATCCGGCCACGATTCTCGGCCTCGCGGCCGGTGGCTACCTCACGGTTGCCGAACGAGAGGCGGGGCAGCTGTGGTGCGGTGTGCCCGCCTCCGTGCCAGCGGAGACCGGGCTCGCCCGGTCCGAGCGGCTGGTGCTGGCCGGCGTCAGGGCACTCGCGGCCGGGGCCGGGGCGCCGTTCGAGGCCCTCGCCGAAAGCTGCGCCAGCGATGTGCGGGGCAGGTGGGACCCGTTCGAGCGGGCGGTGCGCGCCGAGGGGAAGCAGGCCGGGATCATCAGGCCGCGGCTGCCGGTGACCGCCCGGATCGTGCTGTACGCCGCCGCCGCCGCCGTCGGCGCGCTGGCCTTCGCCGCCGTGCACAGCCGCACCCACCAGGGCCTGTGGGCGCCTGCGGCCACCGCGTTCCTCGCGTTCGCCGTGCTGGCGTACGGGGCCCACTGGCTGGGCCGGCAGGACTGCCTGACCGCTCATGGCTCGGCGCTGGGCGCCTGGGCGACCCGGGCGGCCGTGGACATGGCAGCCGCTTGGGACACGGCGGGCGCCGGGGGCGGGCCGGACGCGGAAATCCTCTCCTCACCAGCCGGGCTGACCAGGCTGGCCTGGGCGGTCGCCGCCGGTGCCGGAGTGCCGATCCCCGGCGCCACCCCGGGGCTGGCCAGCGGGGTCCGGCCGGGGCACGGCAGGGCCGGGGCCGGGGCCGGGACGGGCATCGCCAGGCAGTTCGGCGGACCCCCCCGTCCTTCCGCGGCCTGGTCGTCCTATGGCGGGCAATGGCGGCTGGTGCGGATCGGCCCGGCGTCCTCCGTCCGCATGCACCCGGCGTTCTGGCTGGTGCTGGCCGCCTGGCTCGCCCTGATCGCCTACGTCAGCTCGCTGCTGCCAGACCCGGTCGGCGCGGTCGTTTCCGCCGTGCTGGCCGCGGCCGCCGTAGGCGCCGCCATCGGCGGCGCGCGTGGGCTGGCCACCTGGCTGGCCAGGCCGGCCGAGACGAGCTTCCAGGCCCAGGTGATCGCGCGCTGGGCGGAGCGCCGCGGCAACAGCGGCGACGACTCGTCCATCACGTGCATCGCCCTGGACGATGGCGAGCGGGCCTGGATCTTCGATGTCAGCGGCGGGTCCGGCCAGCTGGCGCTTGGGGACACGGTGACGGTCCGCGCCTCGCCGCGGTCCGGCAAGCTCCTCGGCCTGGTGCCGGGCCAGGACGGGACCGGCGGCACAGCCGCCGCGCCGGGCCAGGCCGGGGAGGCCGTCCGCGGCGAGGACCCGCCCGGGGTGACGGCCGGCGAGGGAGCGGACGCCACGCAGCCGGCCGCGCTGCTGGCCGCCGGTGAGGTGTCCGCCGCGGTCGGCCGCCCGGTCCGCGTCACCGGGCCGCCGCCCGGGGACGGCAACGCGGTCTACCGCGGGGACGGCCTCACCGTCGTCGTCACCGTCGCCGAGAGCTTTCTGGGCAGCCTGACTGCCCTGGCGCGGCGCCGCGGGGTGCCGCTGCCCGGGGTTGGTGACGAGGCATGGCTGCTCAACCGCGGCCGCACGGCCGTCCTGCGGGCGGGCGGGCTGACCGCCAAGGTCACCGTCGGCGGCTCCGCGGCGCGCTCCCTGCCGCCGGACGCGCTGGCCCGGCTGGCCGCCACCGTGGCCGAACGGCTGCCCCCGCACTCCCCGTCGCAGCGAAACGCGGGCTTAGCGGCCCCGGCCCCGGTCAAGCACGGTCAGTTCGGGTTGTAGGGCGTGTTCCGCAGGTCGGTCGCTGGCGCCGAGGTGAGCCTGCGCAGCATCCGCGTCTCCCTCGCCAGCAGCGCGCGCTCGGCCGCCAGGCGGCTCGCGGCGTCCGGCTCGGCGAGCAGCGCCTGCCGGTCGCTCAGGTCCACCACCATCGACGCTGCCACCAGATACGAGAGCAGCACCGGCTCATCCGGCAGGCCCGGCGCGCTGATCTCGGCCGCCCCCTGCGTGGCAAGCGTGTCGAGATACTCGCGGAACGCGGCCTGCACCGCCGGGACCGCCCGCGCGGCCGCTGCCTCGTCGCCGGTCTCCTCGGCCAGCGGCTCGGTCTCGCCCCGCAGGTAGGGCCGCGAGTGGTCGAGCCCCGCCAGCCGGAACCGCTGGGCGCCGACCGTCACCAGCTCGAACCGGCCATCCTCGTGCCGCATGACCTGGCGCAGCCGCGCGGTGCAGCCGATCTCGTGCAGCGCCGAGATGCCGTCCACACCCGTCTCGCGGCCCTTGCGGATCGCGACCACGCCAAACTGCCGCGGCTCGGGCCCGTCAAGCAGGTCGCGGACAAGCTGCCGGTACCGCTCCTCGAAGATGTGCAGCGGCAGCATGACCCCGGGGTAGAGCACGGTGCCGAGGGGGAACAGCGGCATCGTCTCGCTCATGACTGCGACCTTATGCGCGCCCCACGTGTCAGGCCAGCGCCCACGGCGGCGCGGGCCGCGGCGGGTTTTACCGGAGCATTACCTGGGTACGGGCCCTGCCCGTGATTGCCTTATGTCATAACAGAGCAAATCGGGAGATCCCGGCGCCGGCCGGGGGTGGCCGCCGATGGCGGCGGGCGGGTGACCAACGCCCCTGGCGGCCGGGTCAGCGGGCGAGGGCGTTGATCCGCTCGACCTCGGCGGCGCTGAGCGAGAAGCGCATCGCCCCGATGTTGGCCGCGATCCGCTCCGGCTGCGCCGACTTCACCAGCACCGTCACCCCGAGCTCCAGGTGCCAGCGCAGCACCACCTGGGCGGCGGTCGCGCCGTGGGCGGCGGCGATCTCCGCCAGCACCGGGTTGGCGAGGTTGGTGCGCTTGAGCGGGCTGTAGCCTTCGACCGCCACCCCGCGCTCGGCATGGCCCGCGAGCAGCGCGGCGTCGTACCGGCCGGGGCTCCAGGTGATCTGGTTGACGGCGGGTGCCTCGCCGGTCGCCCTGATCAGCCGGTCGATCTGGGCCAGCGAGTAGTTGCTCACCCCGACCGCCCGCGCCCGTCCCTCGTCGCGCAGCGCCAGGAACTCCCGCCAGACCGGGATCAGCATCTTGTCCGGCGGCGGCCAGTGCACCAGCCACAGGTCCACGTAGCCGGTGCCCAGTGCCCGCAGGCTGGCCGCGAGCGTGGCGCGCTCCCGGCCCGCCTTGCCCGAGGGCAGCTTGGTGGTGACGAACACCTCGTCCCTGGCCAGCCCGCTGCTGGCCAGCACGTGGCCCACGTCGCTCTCGTTGCCGTACATGGTCGCGGTGTCGATGTGCCGGTATCCCGCGTCCAGCGCGGCGCGCAGCGCCTCGCGGCCCGCTTTGCCGCGCAGCAGCCAGGTGCCGAACCCGATCATGGGCATCGGGACATCGCCCGGCAGGTTCACCACTGGGACAGCAGCCGCCTCGGTCATGGGCTCCAGTCTGCAACGATCACCGCCGCCGCACCACTGCCCATCAGGCCACGGGCACGCAGCCCATCAGGCCACGGCCGTGCCGGAGCGGGCGGTCAGGCCGTCGAACAGGGCGGTGAGCCGCCGGGTCAGCGGGCCTGGCGCGCCGGTGCCGATGGTGCGCCCGTCGATCGCGGTGACCGGTGTGAGCCCGCCCATGGTGCCGGTGACGAACACCTCGTCCGCGACGTGGAACTGGGTCAGGCTGAGGTCGCCCACGTCGCAGGCGATACCCGCGCCCGCCGCCAGCTCCAGCACCGCCGCCCGGGTGATCCCCTCCGGGCAGGCGGCCGTCGCCGGGGTGGCCAGCCGCCCGCCCGCGGCCAGGAACAGGTGGGTGGCGTTGGTCTCGGCCACGAATCCGCGCTGGTCGAGCATGACCGCGTCGTCGGCGCCGGCCACGTTCGCCTCGATCTTGGCCAGGATCGAGGACAGCAGGTTGTTGTGATGGATCTTCGGGTCCAGGCAGTCCGGCGGCGGCCGCCGCACGCTGGCGGTGACCAGCGTGATGCCAGCCGGGTCGTACACCGGCGGCTTGTGCTCGGCGAGCACGATCAGGGTGGGGCCGGCCTGGTTCAGCCGCGGGTCCATGCCGCTGGTGATCTTGACCCCGCGGGTGAGGGTGAGCCGGATGTGCACGTCGTGGGTCATCGCGTTCGCCCGCAGCGTCGCGCCGATCTGGCTGGTGATCTGCTCGTCGGGCGGGACCGATGTGAACGCGAGCGCCGCGGCCGAGCGCCGCAGCCGGGCCAGGTGCTCCGCCAGCCGGAAGATCTTCCCCCGGTAGAGCCGCAGCCCCTCCCAGACCGCATCGCCGCCCTGGACCGCCGAGTCGAACGGGCTGATCGCCGCCTGGTCGCGGTGCACCAGGTGCCCGTTCACGCTGACGATAAGGTCGCGGTTGCGCTCGTCGAATCTCTGCTGCATGGGAGCCTCCAGCTCAGGCGGCTAGGGGACGCTGGCCGGGGTGAGCCGGTGGGCGTGCAGCCGCTCGTAGTACGGGCGGCATGCGGCGGCCAGCGTGGCCAGGTGCGGGGGCAGCGGCCCGGCCGGGGACCGGTAGCGGCCGAACCCGGTCGAGGCCCACACGCCGTCGTACCAGTAGCGCCCCCACACCCCGTCGCTGTCGCGCGGCCCCGGCGGCCAGGACAGCATGGCCGCGTCGAACGGCACGCCCAGCGCCGCGCACAGCGCGCGCAGCATCGGCTCCGGCTGCTCCAGCAGGTCCCGCGAGTCCAGCACCGGCCCGCCGAACTCGGCGTAGATCTCCGCCTGGGCGGCGATGCCCAGGTCGGCCAGGGTCGGCGCGGACCGCACCTTGGCGTAGGAGGCGAGCAGCTCCGCCGGGTCGCGGATGAGGTGGGCGTGGCGCAGCGGCGCCAGCGCGCGCCGGTCCACCTCGGGCAGCAGGTGGTGTGTCATGTGCTTGGCGTAGAAAACCGCCTTCCCGCCCGGCACCGGCCCGCGGGTGAGCTGGGCGAGCACCACCCGCCAATCGCTGCGCATGCTGGCGATGATCTCGTCCCGGCCGGGGTGGTCGATGCCCGTGCGGGCCAGGTAGAACGCGTACAGCGGCTCGTCCACGACCGCGGTGTCCGGGCGGTTTCCCCACGCCCGCATGAGAGCCGTCGAGACCGTGCGCGGCCCGGACCACATGGCGATCCGGGCCGCAGGCGCCGCCGGCTGGCTCAGGGCTTCACCGCTCAGGGCTGCGCCACTCAGAGCTTCACCACCGAGCGGAGCACCTCACCCCGCTCCATCTTCGCGAAGGCGGGCTCGACCTGATCGAGCGCGACCGTCTCGGTCACGAACTTCTCCAGCGGCAGCCGGCCCTGCAGGTACAGGTCGGTCAGCATGGGGAAATCGCGCTCGGGCAGGCAGTCGCCGTACCAGGAGGACTTGAGCGCGCCGCCGCGGCCGAAGAAGTCCAGCAGCGGCGCCTCCAGCCGCATGTCCGGGGTGGGCACGCCGACCAGCACCACGGTCCCGGCCAGGTCGCGGCCG
>DATIXO010000148.1:0-2156 GCA_035518495.1 Streptosporangiaceae bacterium | reverse complement strand
CCGCACATGGGGTTTGATGCGGGTGGCAACTGGGTGATGCGGGTCGCCTGTGGTCCTGAGTGACGTGTGGGGAATTCGGCCTTCCTGGTTGCTGGTTGACACCTGGTATGGGCGGGATGTCAAGGACCGGCCGGGGGCGGGGCCGGGCGCGGGCGGAGATCGCGGTGGTCCGGGTGCTGGAAAAGCGGCTGGGAGCGCTGCCGGTGGTCGCGGAGTTCGGGCGGCGGCTGCGGATCGCGGAGATCGTCGATGAGCTGTGCCCGGTCCGGCCGGTGGCCTGGATCACTCACGGTGAGGTGATCGAGGCGCTGGTGGCGAACCGGCTGACCGCGCCGGCGCCGCTGGTGCGGGTGCAGGAATGGGCGGCGGCGATGGCGGTGGAGGAGGCGTACGGCATCTCCCCGGGGCTGCTCAACGATGACCGGATCGCCCGGGCGCTGGATGCGGTCGCCCCGCACCTGGATGAGGTGATCGGCTCGGTCGGGGCGGCGGCGGTCAGCGAGTTCGGGGTGGACGTGGCCCGGCTGCACTGGGACATGACCTCCGTCTCGCTGTATGGCGCCTACCCGGAGACCGACGGGCAGTACCCGGCGCCGCGGTGGGGGCACCCGAAGGACCGCCGCCCGGACCTGAAGCAGGTCCAGGCCGGGCTGGCAGTCAGCGGGGACGGCGGGATCCCGGTCTTCCACCACGCCTACGACGGCGGCGCCGCGGAGGTGGCCCAGGTCACCGGGGCGATGACCGCGCTGCGCAAGATCGCCGGGCCGCGGACGTTCTTGCTGGTGGGCGACTCCAAGCTGATCTCCTATACGAACGCGGCGGCGATGAACGCCCAGCAGGTGGGGTTCGTCGCTCCGCTGGCCGCCGCGCGGGTCCCGGCCGGGCTGTTCGCCGGCCTGCCGGCCGGGGCCGGCGCTCAGGTGGACTATGCCGCCGCGCGGGACGCGGGCAAGCCCGCCGCCGAACGGGCCACCTACCGAGTGCTGGAAGACGGCGGGATGGACCTGGCCGGCCGGCGCAAGGCTGACCCTCCGGTGCATCTGCGCCGGATCTTGGTGCACTCCTCGGCGAACGCCGCCGGGGCGGCCAAGGCCCGCGCGCTCAAGCTCAGCAAGGCCGCCGCCGAACTGGACAAGCTGGCGCGCACCGCCGGGACCCGGTTTCACCCCACCGAAGACGCCGTGGCCGCCCGCGTCCAGGCGATCACCACCCAGCGGCGCGTCAAGGCGTATCTGCACACCGCGATCACCGTGAACCCGGCCGGCAGGCCGGTGCTGGCCTGGCACTTCGACCAGGACGCGATCGACGTCGACGCCGCCGCCGACGGCTGGTACGCGCTGCTGACCAACCTGGAGCCCGGCCAGGCCGGCCCGGAGCAGGTCTTCCGCCGCTACAAGGGCCAGCACGTCGTCGAACGCCGCTACGGCGAGTTCAAGGGCCCCCTCGCGGTCGCCCCGCTGTTCCTGAAGACCAACCGCCGCATCACCGCCCTGATCAGCGTGATCTGCCTGGCCCTGCTGATTTTCTGCCTGGCCGAGCGGCAGGTCCGCAAGGCGCTGGCCCCGGACGGGGAGATGATGACCGGCCTGCCCGGATACGGCCGCACCCCGGCCAAGCCCACCGGCCGGACCATCTTCCAGGCCCTCGCCGGCCTGCGGCTGATCCCCGCCCACGACGGCGACCCCGCCACCATCCCCAAACCCGGCGGCGTCCAGGCCCGGCTGCTGGACCTCCTCAGCACCGACATCAGCCGACCCCGCTGGCTCATCAAGTGAAATCCCATGTGCGAAGAGCAGGGCTAGAGTCGATCAGGATGATGACGAACCATGACATGGACTCCTCCACCCCGTTCGCGACCGTCCTCGTCGGCCAGCCCACCCTCCGGCACTCCGTCAAGCTCGGCGTGCTCGCGGCCCTGGAGCAGCGGATCACCGTGAGATACCAGATGAGGGGCATGACCCCGGACGAGACCGCGAGCTATATCCGCCACCACCTCGAACAGGCCGGACGCACCGCCGAGCTGTTCACCGACGACGCGATCGCCCAGATCCACCAGGCCGCCCGCGGCAAGCCCAGAACCGTCAACAACATCTGCACCGCCGCCCTGATCGCCACCGCCGGCGCCGGCAAGAACCTCGTCGACCACGCCTCCGCCA
>DATIXO010000147.1:0-54412 GCA_035518495.1 Streptosporangiaceae bacterium | reverse complement strand
GAGGGGCAGCTCCGCGGCGGGGCGGCGCAGGGCATCGGCGGGGCGCTGCTGGAGGAGTTCAGCTACGACGAGGCGGGCCAGCCGCAGGCGATCACGTTCATGGAGTACCAGCTGCCGACCGCCGCCGAGATCCCGCCCATCGACGTCCTGCTGGCCCAGGCCGCCCCGTCGCCGGGCAACCCGCTGGGCGTCATGGGCGCGGGCGAGGGCGGGATCAGCGGCGCGGGCGCGGCGGTGGCAAGCGCGGTGCGCGACGCGCTTGGCCTGGCCGGCAGCGTCGCGCGGCTGCCGCTGACGCCGCCGCGGGTGCGCCAGCTCGCGGAAGCCGGGCCGGGCAGCGCGGCGGAGGCCGGATGGGGCGGCCTGGCGGGGGCCGGGCACAGCAGGGAGCCAGGGCTACCATGACGACGGACCCGCAGGCCATCGGCCCCGAGCACGGGAGGCGCGGCGTGCGACCCGCATCGCTGATGCGTGTGGACCTGCCGCACATCGCGCTGCCGGGTTTCACCAGCAAGACGGACATGGTCGCCGCCCTCATCCGGCAGCTGATCATCACCGGTGAGCTGCCCGCGGGCGAGCAGCTGCGGCAGCGGGACCTCGCCCAGCGGTTCCACGTCAGCCAGACACCGGTCCGTGAGGCGCTGCGGCGGCTGGAGTCGGAAGGCCTGGTGATCGGCGACACCCACCGGGGATTCACCGTGGTGGAGCCCGACGATGGCCCGGTCGAGGAGAACTTCCAGATCCGGGCGGCCCTGGAGTCGCTGGGCGCATCGCTGGCGGCCCACAAGATCGACCCCGACGGCATCGAGGCGCTGCGGGACCTGAACGAGGCGATGCGGGCCCTCGCCGAGGGCGACCCCCGGTACGCGGAGCTGAACCGGGGCTTCCACTTCACGGTGTACGAGCACGCGGGCAGTCCCCTGCTGCTGTCGCTGATGCGGCTGCTCTGGGCGTCGCTGCACGGCGGCCCGCAGGTGTCACGCACGCACGCCGAATCGGCCCGCCAGCACGACGCGATCATCGACGCGCTGAGCGCGGGGGACGCCGCCGCCGCGTCCGCGCGGACGTACCAGCACATCATGGGCGCGGCACCGGTCACCGGGCGGTAGCGCGGCATGCCGACGATCACGACCGACGATGGCGTGCCGCTCCACGCCGAGGACACCGGCACCGGCGAGCCGCTGCTGTTCATCCATGAGTTCGCCGGCGACCACCGGAGCTGGGAGCCGCAGGTGCGCTTCTTCTCCGGCGGCTACCGCTGCCTCACCTACGCGGCCCGCGGGTACCCCCCGTCGGACGTGCCCGCCGACGGGGCCGCCTACTCGCAGGACCGGGCGGTCGCCGACGCGGTCGCCGTGCTGGACGGGCTGGGCGTGGACCGGGCCCACGTGGTCGGCCTGTCGATGGGCGGGTTCACCGCCCTGCACCTGGTGCTCCGCCACCCCGGCCGGGTCGCCTCCGCGGTGGTGGCCGGCGCCGGGTACGGCGCACAGCCGGAGCGCCAGGAGGGGTTCCGCGCCGAGTGCCAGGCCACCGCCGCCGCGTTCGAGACCGAGGGTTCGCAACGAGTGGCCGCCCGCTACGCGGTCGGCCCGGCGCGGGTGCAGTTCCAGAACAAGAACCCGCGCGGCTGGGCGGAGTTCGCCGCCGCGCTGGCCGGGCACTCCGCGGCCGGGGCCGCGCAGACGATGCGCGGCGTGCAGGCGGCCCGGCCCTCGCTCTACCACCTGCGGGAGGAGCTGGCGCGGGTGCGCACGCCGGTGCTGCTGGTGGCCGGCGACGAGGACGAGGGCTGCCTGGAACCCGCGCTCATGCTCAAGCGCACCATCTCCTCCGCGGGCCTGGCGATCCTCCCCCGCACCGGCCACACCGCCAACCTTGAGGAACCGGACGTGTTCAACCACCTGGTGGACCGGTTCCTCGCGGCGGTCGCGCGCGGGGCATGGCGGCCGCGCGACCCGCGGTCGCTGTCGTCATCCACCACCGGGATCCAGCCGCGCTAGAGGTTGGATTTGATGTTGCCCCCGTCGACCTGGTAGACGGCGCCGGTGATGTAGGAGGCCTGGCGCGAGGCCAGGAACGCGACGAGGCTGCCCAGCTCGGCCGGCTCCCCGAAGCGGCCCAGCGGGACCGACGCGGCCACCGGCGCCAGCTGCTCCTGGAGCAGCTTGTCCGCCTCCTGGCTCTGCCCCGCGCCGGGGGCGATGCGGGAGGTCAGGAACATGCCCGGCAGCACCAGGTTGATGGTGATGCCGTCCTTCGCCAGGTCGGGCATGATCGCCTTCATCAGCCCGGCGATGCCCGGGCGGATCCCGTTCGACAGGTCGATGCCGTCCACCGGCTGCTTCACCGAGCTCGACTGGATCCCGACGATGCGCCCCCACCGCTGCTTGCGCATGTAGGGCACGACCTCGCGGACGAAGCGCACGAAGTTCAGCGTGACGACCTCGAACGCCTGCCGCCAGTCGTCGTCGGTGAAGTCCGCGAACCTGCCCAGCGCGGGGCCGCCCGAGTTGTTGACCAGCACATCGATACCGCCGAAACGCTCGGCGGTGGCGGCGACCACGCCGGCGACGCCCGCGGCGCTGGTGAGGTCGGCGGGGACCGCCAGCACCTCGGCGCCCGTCTCGCGCCGGATCTCCTCGGCGGCCTTCTGCAGGTCCGCCTCGGTGCGCGCGCAGATCGTGACCCGCGCGCCCTCGCGCGCCAGCGCCAGCGCCGACGCCTTGCCCAGGCCCTTGCTCGACGCGGCGACCAGCGCGATCTTGCCGTCCAGCCCCAGATCCACCGGCTCAGCCCGATTTCTGCTTGCTCAGGCCGGGAACGGTCTGCGTCAGCTCGGTCGCCAGCTGGCGGTCCAGCCCCGGCATGTCGTGCAGCACCACCGCGGCGGCGATCAGCGCCCCCTGCCCGCTCGGGTCCGCGTTGGCGGCAGCCTGAATCTTCACCAGCACCGCGCGCCAGTACCCCTTGGGGTCCGCGCATTTCGGGATGGGATAGCGCGCCAGCGCCTGCGCCGCCGTCCCGGCACGCTTCAGCGCGGCGGCCGTGGTGGAGTTGTTCAGTGCCGCACTGGCGGCCTGGATGCCGTTCAGCTCCGCGACCAGGTTCTCCCCTGCCGCGTGCGCCGGCCCGAGGTCCCACGTGCGGTACTGCTGCAGGCAGGACGCCGCCGGCGACGCGGCGGGGCCCGCGCCGGAGCTGGACCCGGCGCCGGATCCGGAGCCGCAGGCCGCCAGCGTGAGCCCGGCGGCCAGCGTGGCAGCGGTCAGGAAGACCTTGGGTGGCATCGGCGGGTTCCCTCCCACAGGTGCTGGCGGCGAACGGCATCCTCGCGCGCGCCATCATCCCACCAGTGACGGCCGGTTCCCCGGTATCTGGCCAAGTTGAGAGGGGCGCCCCCAGTTGAGAGGGGGCGGCCCGCCGGGTGGCAGGCCCTCCGCGAATTTCGCCATTCCCGCGAGTTGAATGGGGTCACATGCACCGCGCCGCGCCTCACCGGCCGGAAAATGCAGGTGTGCACGACTTGACCAATCGTTTACGCTTCGACTGTGCACGGCTGGCCCTTCAGCCAGCGGCGCCAGGTGGGGTTGAGTATGGTCAGGGGACGTCGCCGCCTTTCCGCGAAGACAATGGCGCCTGCCCAGACCGGCCTCGTCCGTGAGCGCCTGTTAACGGTGGCCGAGGGGCGGCTGGGGCTCGTTTTGGCGCCAGCCGGATATGGGAAAACCCGGCTGCTCGCTCAGGTGGCGGACGTGTCCGGCGGGGCGGTCTGCTGGTACCGCGCCGATTCCGGTGACCGGGAGCCAGCGCTGCTGCTGGCCAAGCTGGGCGATGCCCTGCTCCGGTCACTCGGGGTGCGGGCGAGGGCTGGCTCGTGGGAGCAGGTCCTCGCCGCGGTGGGGACGGCGGCCGGCCAGGTGGCGCTGCTCGTCGTCGATGACTTCCATGAGCTCGAAGGCTCGGAGTCCGAGCAGTACCTCGCCAGCCTGGTCGAGTCCTCTCCCGCCTGCCTGCGGATACTGATCGCCGGGCGGCGCTGGCCGGCCCTGGACATCCAGGAGCTGCGGATGTCCGGCGAGTCGTCGGTGATCGACGCGGAAGATCTCCAGTTCCGGTCCTGGGAGGTCGAGCGGCTCTTCCGGGAGACCTACGGTGAGCCGCTCCGGCCCGAGGATGCCGCGGCACTGACCCGCCGTACCGGGGGCTGGGCCGCCGGGCTGGCCATGTTCCGCCTGCTCACAGCCGGGCGCTCCCCCGCCGACCGGCGGCGGGCACTGCTGGAGCTGGGCGGCGGCAGCCGGCTGGTGCGCTCGTACCTGGTCCGGGAGGTGCTCGATGAGCTCCAGCCGGAGATCCGCGATTTCCTCCGCCGCACCTGCGCCCTCGGGGTGTTCACCGCCGCGAACTGTGATGCGCTGCTCGGGCGTGACGACAGTGAGCAGGTGCTTGACGAGCTCGAACGGCGGCAGCTGTTCATCGGCAGCGACGACGGCGTCCGCTACCGCTACCACCAGGTGCTGCAGGATCACCTCGAGCTCGAGCTGCTGGAGCAGCTGGGCGGCTGCGCGGCCAAGGGCTGGTACGGGCAGGCCGGTGGGCTGCTGGAAGCGGCCGGGGAGGTGAGCGGCGCCTTCCGGGCGTACGTGCGGGCCGAGCAGTGGGCGGCGGTCCAGCGGCTGCTGCACGTGCGTGGCGCGGAGGTCGTGGCCAGGCCGCTCGGCCCGGTCGCCGAGCACGTTCCCATCGGCCTGTCCAACGAGGACCCGTGGCTGGTGCTGGCCGAGGCCCGCCAGCTGACCCGGCACGGCACGCTCGCGCGCGCCGTCGCCGCGTACCGGAAAGCCGAGACGCTGACAGCGGACGTGGGCGTGGCCGCGTTGTGCCGCGCCGAGCGCCGCCAGGCCGCCCAGTGGCTGCCCGCAGGCGAGGTGATCGCCAGCGAGTGGACCGGCACGATCCGCGCCGCGACCCGCAAGAGCCCGGAGCGGGCCGCCCGCTCGCCGTCCCTGCGCGGTCCCGAGGGCCGGCTCGCGGCCAGCCTGGCGGAGCTGCTCGCGGGCGCGCTCGACCGGGCGGATGCGGCGCTGCGGGACGCCGCCGAAGATCCCGGCGCGGGGCAGGGCGTCGTCCGCGCCGCGGCCTATGCGCGGGCCGCCATCGGCCTGCTCACCGACCGGGTCCAGCCGGATCCGGCCGAGCTGGAGGCCGTGGTGCTGGACGCCGAGGTCGCCGACCGCCCGTGGTGGGCGCGGCTCGGTTGTGCACTGATGGAGGCGGACGCCGGGCACCTGACCACGCTCGGCCTGGTGCGCGCGCAGGCGGAGGAGGAAGAAGACCTCTGGGGCGCGGGGATCATCTGGCTGCTGCACGGCATCGTCGCCCGCGAGACCGGCCCGCTTGATGACGCGGCCGCGGTCTTCGGCCGGCTTGACGCCCCGGTCCTGCGGCTGTGGGCGCACTGCCTGGCGGCGGCGGTGGCGGGCGAGGACAGGCCGCAGCGGACCCAGCAGGCCCACATCGCCGGCCGGGCGCTGGACGCTCGCGGCGTGCTGGCGGCGGCCCAGCAGTGGGCGGGCCGGGCCGCCGGGACCGCGCCACAGGCGCCCGGCGCAGCGGCTCAGCTCCGGGTCCTGGGTGGCTTCGAGCTGACGATCGGCGGGGTGCCGGTCGATCAGTCCGCCGTCCGCCCGCGCGCCAGGCAGGCCCTGCACCTGCTGGCGCTGCAGGCCGGCCGGTCGGTGCATCGTGACCTGCTGGTGCAGGCGGTATGGCCCGGCAGCCGGGCCGACGCGGGCTACCGCAGCGTGCACGTGGCGATCTCCAGCCTCCGCCACCTGCTGGAGCCGGACGCCAAGCGCGGGCAGTCGATGCTGCTGCCGCGGCTCGGCGATTCCTACTCGCTGGCCCTGCCCGCCGGAAGCCGGTGTGACCTGCTCGACTTCTCGGCGGCGCTGGCCAGCGCCAGGACGGCGCGGCTGTCCGGTGACCCGGCCGGTGAGCGCGTGAGCCTGCACCGCGCCCTCAGCTGTTACGGCGGGGAGCTGCTGCCGGAAGACGGCCCGGCGGAGTGGGTGGTGGCCGAGCGGGAACGGCTGCGGCTGGCGGCGGCCGACGCCGGGGAACGGCTGGCCCGCGCCGAGGCCGCGGCCGGCAATATCGGCGCGGCCGTGGAGCAGGCCCGGCGGACCCTGTCGTTCGACAGCTACCGCGACACCGCCTGGCGGCTGCTCGTCCAGCTGCACGAGCGGGCCGGCGACCAGTGTGCCGCCCACGCCGTCCGCCAGCAGCACCGCGAGGTGCTCGCCGAACTCGGGCTCGGCTAGCGGCCCCGGCGGCCGGGCCTGCCCCGCCTGCTGGCGCGCCCCCGCCCGCGGCGCGGGGCGGGTCATCCGCGCAGCAGCTCCAGGCGCCACGGCACGTGGGCCGGTGCGAACTGCGCGATCAGCGCCGTGAGCCGCTGCTCATCGACCCCCGGATCGGCGGTCCGGAGCCGGACGACGAGCCCGGGCTCCGGCTGGCCGGGCAGCGGGCCGTCCGGCTCCTGCGACCAGCTGGTGCCGCCGGACTCGGCGATCTCCGGGGTGTGCCCGGTCGTCAGCTCGACAACCGCCGTGATCGCGGACGGCGTGCCCCGCCATCCGTGCAGCCGGGCCGCGGACACGACGAGCTGCCTGCGCCGCGCATCGGGCATGTCGGGGGTGATCGCCAGGCCTACCCAGCCGGCCAGCCACTCGAGCAGATCCGGGGGGGTGGTGGCCGGGTCGAGGTAGTCCGGCAGGCAGTCCAGCGTGGCGAGCACCGGGGCCAGCAGCTCGTCGAGCGCCTGGCACAGCCGTTGCGCGATACTGTCGTCGGCGTAGAGGCCGGGCAGTGTGCCCCCGAGCGGGTGCGGCGAGGCCAGGCCGGATACCGTGCCTCTCATCTCACCCTGACCTGGTGCTGGTAGGACATGGCGAGCGCGTTCCTGCCGACGTTGATGCGCGCCGCCGGATCACCCCGCCGGCCGGTGGCCAGGTCGGCGGGGAAGACCAGCACCTCGTCGACGGTGGCGGCACCGGGGACGCCGGCCAGTACGGCGGAGACGTCGAAGGCCTGCACCGGGCGGCCGAACGGCCATCCGTTGCGCTCGGGGCCGCCGGTCAGCGGGGAGAGGTACTCGTTGAGCGCGCGCACCGCCGCCCGGCGGACGTCGTCGGCCTGGCTGGGTGTCCGGGCGGTGAGCTGTGCCACCACGGTGATGCCGTGATACACCGGCGGCGCCACCACCAGCCGCGTCCCGACCAGCCGGCACTCGTCGAGGCGCGCGGCGATCCGTTGCAGCAGCTCTACCGGCGGGCGGCGGAGCTCCTCGTCCGCGAGCCGGCCCATGCTGTCGGCGGTGACCTTGGGCACCACGAGCAGCCGGACCGCGGATTCGTCGGCGCCCTCGCCCGCGGTCACGCAGCGCACCCGGGCGGCGTCGGGGGCGGCCGTCCGGGCCAGCTCCTCAAAATCCTCAGCGGTGACGGCCCGGCCGCTGGCGCGCAGCTCCAGCGGGCCGCGCAGCTTGGCGTTCTCGACGGTCTCCCCCTCGACCCCGCCCGAAGCGGGATGGCGGTTCTCCACCCGGGCGATGTAAGGGACGCTGGTCTTGAGCACCCGGACCAGCCCGCGGGCGATGTTCCCGCCGCTGCCGCCGCCCACCCGGTAGGCGGATATCTGCACGGTGCTGCCCTTCGGCGGGATCGCGCCGTATTGGCGCAGCCCTCCGTCAGGCTGCCGGACGGCGGGCCCGAACTGCACCTCGCCAGCGACCGGGTCCAGCCGGTAGTGCCGGTCGTGCCCGGCCGACCTGGCGAAGTCCGGCACGGGCAGCCAATCGGCCCAGCCGCCGTCCGCGTCCCCGCCGCTCACCCGCAGCACGGTGGGGCGGTCGGCGAGGAGAACCGGGCGGCGCTGCAGCACGAACCGCTGGCCGGGCGCCCCATCGGAGACCCCGAGTATCTCGTCGTGGACGGTTTCGGCATGCACGATGCCGACCGTCCCGCCGATCGTGAAGGCGCGGATGGCGGCTATCCGCGGCGACGCGGTGTACTCGGGCTGGTTGCGGGCGGCCGGCACGATCCGGCAGCGCAGCCAGCCCGCCCGGTGCCGGGCGATGAGCGATGTCCGGTGGGAGGCGGGGACGTGCAGCAGGACGTCGCCCGGCCGGTTGAACCCGCCCGTCTCGTCGTGCTCGACCTCACACGCGGTCCAGCCCGTGCCGTTCCACGCCTCCCACACCAGCGGGGGGTTGCGGGGGTCGATGCCGACCCCGCCGACCGGGCAGTCGAAGCGCATGACGACCGCGCATGCCGGGACGGCGCTGGACAGCCCGATGAGCAGCGCCTCGCCGGGCTGCGGCCGCTCCGAGAAGCACCGCAGCTCGCGCCCGTACTCCAGCGTGTCGGTCTGGTCGACGGCGTCCCCGCTCGCCGGCTGGGACGCCACGCGGTGCAGCTCGCACGGCACGATCTGCAGGTCGGCGACGGTGCCGAAGACGACCGGCTCCTCGATGTCCGTGCGCGGGGTCGCGACCTCCGTCTCCGCGCGCACCACGACGGTGGCCGGCTGCGGGGCGGCCAGCCAGCAGGTGACGGTGCCGGTCGCCGCGGTGGGCGGGAACAGCTGGACGCCGAGCAGGTCGAGGAACTTGATGTAGTGCCGGTCCGGCACCCGGTTCAGCCGGTAGATCAGCTGATCGACCATTTGCGCGAACGCCTCGATCAGCGTCACCCCGGGATCGGAGACGTTGTGGTCGCTCCATTCCGGGCAGCGCTGCTGAACCAGGCGCTTGGCGTCGTCGACGAGGTCCTGGAAGTGCCGGTCGTCGAGATTGGGGGTGGGCAGTGGCATGGTTACGCGCTCCCGGATGCGGCGGTGAGCTCGGCTGGCTGCTGGTCGGGGATGATGTAGAAGGGGAAGACCAGGTTGCGCGGGTCGTTGTCGCCCCGTATCTGGTAGTGCACGTCGATGTAGACGATGCCGGACGCGGCGTCGCTGAAACCGATGTCCACATCGCCCACGTCGATCCGCGGCTCCCAGCGCTCCAGCGCGACGCGCACCTCGTTCGCCAGCTGCCCGGCGGTCGTCGCGTTGGCGGGTGCGAACACGTACTCGGCCAGCCGGCTGCCGAACTCCGGCCGCATCGGCCGCTCGCCGGGCGAGGTGCCGAGGACCAGCCGGATCGCCTCGGCGATCTCCCGGTCCTCGGTGACCAGGGCCATGCTGCCGGTGGCGTCGGTCCGCAGCGGGAAGGCCCATCCGGCGCCGATGAACCGCGCGCTCATCACTCAGCCTCCTATCAGGACGGTCGGCGCCCCGAAGACGATAGGTGCGCCGCAGCCGGAGAGATCGCCCATCCGGGCGGCGGGCATCCCCCCGATGAGGACGGTCGGGCAGCCGGGCGGGACGATCGCGGTGGGCGGGTGGACCGCGGGCGGCGGGAACGAGCAGATGTGCGGCGTCCCGACGGTGGCGGCGGGCATGCCGCCGATGAGCACGGTGGGCACGCCCGGCGGCCCGATGACCCCGGGATGGCCCGTCGGGTCACCGACGCGGGCTGCGGGTGGCATGGCTTCTCCTGTCTGTCCGGGGTCAGTTGATGCGGACCAGGCCCGCCGAGATCGAGCAGGTGGCGCCGCCGGTGACCTCGGTCTGGGTGCTGCCTTCGAGCTTGGCCGACATGCCGGTGAGGCTGAGCTCGCTGCCGGCCTTGACCTGGACGGCGCCGCCGCCGCCGTCGATGGTCACACCGTTCTGGCCGGTCAGCTTGATGTCCCCGCCCTTGAGCTCGACGGTGCTGCTGGCGGCGTCCACCGTCACGCCCTGCTTGGCCTCCACCAGGACGGTGCCGTCGCTGTGGACGGTCAGCTTGGTGCCGGTGGCGTCCATCAGCAACTGCAGCTTGTCGTCGCCGGTGCGGATGGTCACCCCCTCGTGCTGGCCGGACTGGTCGAGGAAGTCGAGCCGGTGCCCGAGCCGGGACACGAACGACCGGCGGTTGATCTCGCCTGACCCGGAGTCGACGATGTCGGTCGGGCCGGCCTTGGGGGTGTCCACCCCGTTGTGGAGGCCGCCCACCACGTAGGGCCGCCGGATGTCGCCCTGCTCGAACGCCACGAGCACCTCGTCGCCGACCTCGGGCACCACCATCGCCCCGCGGTCCTTGCCCGCCCCGGGCTGGACGGTGCGTGCCCAGTCGCTGACGTAGGTGTCCGACAGCCAGGGATAGGTCAGCGTCACCCGGCCGTGGCCCTGCGGATCGTTGACGTCGCTGACCTTGGCGATGACGACCCCGTAGCGGCGGCTGTCGGGGACATCGCTGCCGGAGGCGAGGCCGAGCAGCGACCGCTCCTGCCGGCCGGTGACCGCGAAGTGCGTCACGTAGCCAGCGGTCTGGTCGAAGTGGTGCCGCGAGGTCGTCACGGTGTACTTGCCGTCGAACGGGGGCCCAATGTTGTCGACGGACAGAGCCGTGCCCGCGTGGATCTGGGGGTTGCCGCGGGCGGTCCCGTCGAACTCGGCGAACGCCCCGGCGATCTGCTCGGCCACGGCCCGCGCGGCCACGTCCACCTCGGCCTGCCGCCGGTACGGCACGTCGGTGGCGACGTAGGTCTGGTCGCCGAAGACGTGCGCCAGGCCGGCGGGGTTCGCGCCCGGCAGGTCGGCGCTGGTGGTGCGGGCCGGCGCGGTCCCGACGAGCGCCTGCTTCTGGGCGATGTCCCAGCCCCGGACCTGGACCTCCTTGACCTGCTCCGCCGAGGTGATCACCGACCGGACCCGGAGCAGGTCGGTGCCCAGCTCGAGAACCAGCGGATTGGCGGCCGTGCCGCTGGCCGCCGGAGCGTCATCGGCCGGGCTGGGCGTGCAGAACTCGAACTTGTCGTCGCGGACCGCGACCTCGTAGCCGATCTCCCGGGCCAGCCCGGACAGGAAATGCCAGTCGCTCACACCGCCCTGCGACACGTGGTCGAACACCGTCGATGTCGCGTCGATCCGGCCGAGGCTCAGGCCGGCCCGGCGGGCGACCTTCACCGCCACATCGGACGCGGTGGCCTGGGTGTAGGTCTCCGTGTGGCGGCCGTGGAACAGCCGGTGCGAAAGGTCGTAGCCGCGGATCAGCGTGAACGTGCCGGTCGGGTCGACGTCCGCCTCCAGCGCGGTGACCTCGCCGGACATCAGCGGCTGCGGCGTTTGGGTGTCCGCGCTCACGATGCCGATCTTGACCCGGGAGCCGATCGTCACGGTGGTCTTCGGCAGCACCAGCCGGTTGGGGTCACGGAACCGGAGAACGAACACGTCGGGCAGGTTGCGGCTGTCATCCACATAGGCCTCGACAAGCAGTTGCTCGATGTCGTCGGGCAGCGGGCTGCCGTCGATCGTGACGGCGAACCCGTTGCTGATCTGCTGACCGGCCATGTTCCCTCCTCACCCGGGCGGCGGCAGCTCATGGGCGGCCGGCACGATCAGCGTCGCGCCGACCGGCAGCCGGATCGGGTCGTCGATGCCGTTGGCCCAGGCGAGCGGCCGCCACAGCGACGGGTCCCCGTACTCGGCGTAGGCGATCGAGGCGAGCGAGTCGCCGGAGATCACCCGGTGCACCGCCTGCGCGGACAGCGCACCCGAGGTGGGGTTCTGGCCAGCCGGATCGCTGGGCATCTCCTCCAGCGAGACGCTGCAGGTCGCCCGGATCGGCGTCCCGTCCGGCGCGAAGAGCGTGTACTTCGCCTGCACCGACGTGACGAACGCCGTGAAGCTGACGATCGCGCCCCAGTTCAGCCTCACCAGCGGGGGCATCGCCTTCTTGTTGATCCGGGTGTCGTCCGTTGGCACGCAGCAGCTGAAGAGATCCTCGATGGGGCCCACCACGCTGCCGTTCTCGCTGTCGGACGCGTCGAAGAACATCTCCAGCGTGAGCTTGCAGGGATCGGCGCCGCTGAACTCGATCGGGCTGGCCTTCCTGGCGTTCCGCGACGGCTTGCGCTCCCACTTCGCCGATTTCTGGATCGACAGCTCCTTGGGGTTGAACTGGAACTGGATCTGCCCGCGCGGCGAGGAGATCTCCGCGCCCTTCTGGGTCGGCTTGGCGTTGTACACATCGAGCGTCGCCCTGGCCGTGGAACCACCGGCCGCCGGGCCAGCTCCCGCGCTGGTCAGCGCGACCGCTCCGCCGGACGCCATCGCCTGCCTCCCCTCAGCCGTTGCGGAAACCGTGATGGGCGATCTCCACGGTCTCGGTCGCTACCTTGGGTGAGTCGAAGTTCAGGCTCGGGCCGGTCCAGCGCACCGGCACGACACCGTCCAGCTCCCAGGTCGCGACCACCGTCCCGTCGCCGCTCATCACCTGGATGGTCGCCGTCCGCCGCTTGACCCCGGCGGTCATGCTGGCGAACCACTTCGCGATCTTGGCCGTGTCCGCCCCCAGCGGCCGGGTGAACTTGACGTTGGAGTACTTCAGCCGGGTCGGCAGCTGCCAGACGAAGGCGTTGTTGCCGCCCTCCTCACGCTGCTCGATCACCACCTCGCAGCCCAGTCCCTCGCAGCTGTTGAAGGTGCCCAGATCGTTGTCGTCGATCTTGACGGCGAAGCAGACGCTCAGCGCGGGGTCGGCGTCGTTCATCGCTGCTCCTTACCGGCGTAGATCCGTGAGCAGGCCGGCGCGCTCGCGGTCGAGCCAGAGCTCGGCCTTGAGCCGCGCGGCCAGCGGGCCGAACAGCTGGCGGGCCAGCTCGTCAAGCGGCGGGCTGGCCGGCCCGGGTGCTGCCGGGGCCGCAGGTGTGGCTGGCGTGGCGGGCTGCACCATGGGTGCGGGGGACGGCGCGGCGTCCGCCGCGGCTTCGGATGAGTCCGCCGGGCCGGCGGCTTCCTGCCGCTGCACGGCGGCCGGCGTCCGGCTGGCGGCGTCCGGCTGCCCGTCGGCCGCCGACACGGCCTGGTCGGGCAGCACCAGCGAAGGGCGGAGGTCGAACACCACCGAGCCGTCGGGGTCGCGGTGCGCGATGCCACCGGCCACAGCGATCGCCCCCGGGTCGGCGAGGCCGGGCGGGAGTTCCCGGCCGGGGGCGGCGGCGGGCGCGACTGCCAGGCCCGGGGCCCGCCCGGCCGCGCCGCTGGCCGCCGGGTAGCCGACGGCCGACCGCTGCACCGCACCCGGCGCCGGGCCCGGCCCGGTGCCCGCCCGCCCGGGCGCGGCCGACACCACGGCCGCCTGGGCAGGCACCGGCCCTGGCTGCGCGAGGAACACCGGCTCCGGCTCACGCAGCGGCTGCCGGTGGCCAAGCAGTGGGGCCACCACCGCGTGCCGGGCAGGGGGCAGCGTGCCCGTGGTGGCAGGCGGCGCCGGCTGGGCGATCCGCTGCACGGCCGGTTTCCCGCCGGGCGGGCCGGCCTGCCGCACGTCCGGCGGGGGAACGCCGGGTCCCGGCCGGGGTCCGGCTGGCTGCCACGGTGCCGCGGCGGTGTTCATCCCAGCCGGGCTCATCCCAGCCGGGCTCATCCGGGCATGGCCACCCGGCACGGCGGGCGGGCCGGCCAGTCGCTGGATGTGTGCGGGCGCGGGCGGGGACGGCGGACCGGCGGCGGGCGCAGATTCGCCGGGGACGGGCGTCATCCGCTGAGCAGCGGCGGGCGGAGACGCGCCCGGCATGGGTGTCACCCGCTGAGCAGCGGACGGCGCCGCCCCGGCCGGTGGAGCCCCGGCGCTGCGCATCACCAGTGGCAGCTCGCCCAGCAGCGGCGCCGCAGGCAGCGGCACCTCCGGCAGCGCTGGCCCGGCCCCCGCGGCCCCGGCCGGCGGCGTCCCGTCCGGCGGCCCTCCCACCAGCGGCGCCTCCGCCAGTGGCGCTCCGGCTGGCAGCCGGCCATGCAGCGGCGCTCCGGCTGGCAGCGGCTCATCCGGCGCCGTTCCGGCTGGCGGCGCCGCGGCCACCTGCCCGGCCGTAGCCGCTGGGCCTGGCCCGGCCGGGCTCTCCGCTTCCCCCCGGATGGGCTCCGCTGCCCCGGCCGGACCGGCCGGCCATCCGGCACCCGGCCCGGGCGGGCGCTCAGACGGGACGGCCGCCGGCCCGGCGCCGGCCTCGCTCCCCCGGCCGGCCGGCGCGCTCTTCCGCTGCACCTGACGGCCCGGATCTGCGGGAGCCGCCGGGCCGCCGTAGCGGGCAGCCGGCTGGTGCGGGGGAACGGGCACAGCGCGCGCCGGTGGGCCGCCATCCGGGTAGTTCAGCGGCGCGCCGAGGCCCAGCCGACGTGCCGACGGCTGTGGCGGGGCCGCCGACGACTGCCGCTGCACGGCGACGCCGGTCATCTCGCGGCTGGCCGAATGTGGGTGTCCCGGTGTGATGGAGGTCTCGAGCTGGCCGCCGTGCAGGGTCGGCGCCGTGGTTCCCGCCTCATCCGCGCCCGCGGCGGGGCTGCCAGGTGACGCGATGGGTTCAGCAGGGGTGGCGGCCGGCGTGCCGCCCGGATCAGCCGACGCGGCAGGCGGACCGGCTTCCTGGTCGCGCGCGCTGGTGGTCTGCGTGCTGGCCGGCTCGTGCCCTGTGTCCGCGGCGCCCGCGGGCACGGCCAGCAGCGGTACCGGGTCGTGTTCCACCTCGGGCGCTGACACCAGCCACGAGCGGGTGGGCGGCGGCCCGGGCCACGAGGTGACGGAGCGCTGGACCTGCGCATCGCCGCCGTCGTCCGGCGGAAGCGGCACGTCAGGCTGGTAGGTCTGCGGCTGCGGGCTGGCCGCCGCGGCGGCGAGGCCGGTGACGAGCCCAGCCGGCCCGTCCCGATCGATGTGGTGGCCGAGCGGGGCGAGGAAGCGGGGGTCCTGCCAGGTGCTGAGGCTGTCGCTGAAACTATCGGTGGCCACCGTGGCAGCGGGCGGCGGCGTAACCGGGGACAGTGGTGGCAGGGTGCGCCAGTCGTCCCGCGGGCGGGCCGGGGTCTGGGCGGCCGGGCCAGCGGCAGGCACCCGGCGCGCGTTCCGCCACCATCTAGGCACCAGGGTTCACCTTCCTCGCTGGATCCGGGTGTTGATACGCCCGACGTGGTCGATGTAGGCCAGCCGGTCCGCGTGCTCCAGGTCGAGCAGGGTGTCCAGCGGCCAGTGCAGGTGGTAGGCGAGGTACGCGACCTCCTCGTGCAGGCGATCGGCCGCGTACGTGGCTATTCCCCCAGGCGGCTCCCGGAGAGGTCGATCGTGAACTCGTGCTCACAAGCCGGGCATGTCACGGCGGCGCAGGCGTGGCCCTCGGTGTTGACCCGGCGGTAGAGGTCCTGCAGGAAGGCCAGGTCGGAGGCGAACAGGTTCTCCACGATGCCCACGTGCACGTCATCGATGCTGCCGAGCTGGGTGATGACCCGGGCGAGCAGCACGACGGTGAGATACGCGGGGTTGTCCCGGACCCGGTCGTCGCGCAGCGGGATCAGCTCGTCGCGGGCGGTGGCCAGCCGCATCACGCCGGTGCGGTGCACGGCACCGGAAGCGTCGACGTAGCCACGCGGCAGGGTGAAGGCGAACTCTGTGCGCAGCCGGTCGGCTGCCGCCTCGGGCGGTCCCACCGGGCGCTGCGCCGGGACCGCCACCGGGCGTTCGTCGAGGTCGACGCCGTGCGTACGGCGCATTACCCGACCTCGAGCCGTTCGGTGGTGAGGACCAGCTTTTCGGTCAGCACCGAGGTGTCCCCGGCCTTCATCGACCCGATCTCCAGGCTCTTGGGCCAGGCGTTGGTCAGCTGGTAGCGCTTGATCGCGTTGCCCTCGTAGTCGTAGACGATGATCGCGCCACCTTTGCGGGCATCGCTCATCTTCCCGAACTGGGAGTCCTTGATCCACTGATCGAACGACTGGTCATTGGTCAGCCCCCGGGTCAGGGTGATCTCGGCGGCCTTCCAGCGACCGGGCAGCTTCTTGATGACGTACTTGCCGTCCGAGCTGTTCTCCTTGAGCTCGATGACGTCCTGCTCCATCTTCAGCCCGGTCACCTCGGTGATCGACTGGATGGTTATCCCGTCGAATTCCAGCCCGAACGAATGCCCGACCAGGCTGTCGCCTTGAGGGATGCTCATGCCGCCCTGCCTTTCGCGTAGAAGGTTTCGCCACAGATGGCGGTGGGTTACGACTCGCTGACCAGGCTGGTGCCGCCGGAGAACTGCGCCAGCCGGAAGACGACGAACTCAGCGGGCTTGACGGGCGCGACCCCGATCTCGCAGAGCACCTGCCCGGCGTCGATGCCCTCGGCCGGGTTGGTCTCCCGGTCGCACTTGACGTAGAAGGCCTCGTCCGGGGTCAGCCCGAACAGCGCGCCGCGCCGCCACTCATTGACCAGGAAGGCGCTGATGGTCCGGCGGATGCGCGCCCACAGCGCGTCGTCGTTCGGCTCGAACACCACCCATTGGGTGCCGTTGAGGATGGATTCCTCGAGGTAGTTGAACAGCCGGCGGACGTTCAGGTACCGCCAGGCCGGATCCGACGACAGCGTCCGCGCGCCGTAGATCCGGATCCCGGCGGCCGGGAACGCCCGGATGCAGTTGATCCCGACCGGGTTCAGCAGTCCGTGCTCGGTCTTGGTGATCCGGGTCCCCAGCGCCACCGCGCCGCGGATCACCTCGTTGGCCGGTGCCTTGTGCACGCCGCGGGCGTCGTCGTTGCGCCCCCACACCCCCGCCACGTGCCCGGAGGGCGGAACGAGGACGTTATGCCCGGTCGGCGGGTCGAACACGGAGATCCACGGCCAGTACAGCGCCGCGTACTTCGAGTCGTACCCGGCCTTGTCGACCCGCCACTCCTTGATCTGCTGGGCGTTCAGGCCCGGCGGCGGGTCGATGATCGCCACCCGGTCACCCATCAGCTCACAGTGCGCGATCATCCCCAGGTGGACGGCCTGGACGGTCTCCAGGTCCACCGCGCCCTGCTGGTAGGCGCTCATCAGGTCCGGCACCGCGATCATCGTGACCTCGTCCACCGCCTCCAGCCCGCCGAAGCCGGTCCGCTCGGCGACGTCGCCGACATAGTCGTCGGTGGTCAGCCGGATCGACGGCACGCTGCCCGGCGACGGCGGTGCCTCCAGCGAGGCGCTCGACCCGGTTTCCGGCCTGGTCGCCAGGCCCGAGGACGCCGGCGCCTCCTCGATCCGGATCAGCTTCGACGCGGCATTGACCATGGTGGCCACGTTCTGCTTGCCCCGGCTCAGCGTCGCCCGGTCGAATTCCTCGACCACGCGCCCGTCCCTCTTGATGAGCAGCTTGAACATGTCCTCCGACGGCTCTTCCCCGCCGGGGTCCGCCACCTCCACCGTGATGTCACCGGGCCGCGACGCCGGGTCCAGCGCCATCACCTTCATCCGGCCCAGCTGCGCCTGTGGCGCGGACGCACGCTCGCGCTCCCGCTTGCTGGCGCCGTCGCCGTCGGCCGACCCGTCCTGGCCGATCCGGACGACGTAGCAGTTGCCGCCGCCGTTCATGAAGTAGCCGTACACCGCGTGTGCCAGGTACGAACCGGCTACGAACTCCCCGAACGTGCCGGTGAACTGCGTCCAGTTCGACACCAGGGTCGGGGTGTTGAACGGCCCCCGTTCGGCCAGCCCCACGAACGCCGCGACCGCTGTCCCGACACCCTCGATCGGGCGCGACCCGGCCTCGACCTCTTCGACGTAGACACCAGGCGAAAGATAGTTAGGCATGCCGCCTCCTCCAGACGCTGCTACTAATGAGCGTCTGCCACGGATGGTTACGAGGGAATGTCCACCGAGACCAGGTGTAGTGCAGACGTGGCTGCATGAACGGGCGACACGGCCTGCATGGAGCGACAGGTCCCGAGCGCAGTCGCGCGGGTGGTCGGCGCGCCGGGAGGTTATCGCTATCGAGTCACGCGAAGTCGGCTGGTCCCTTCACCGAACCATCCGGCATGAAGATGCGGGTGGCGCTGCCGTCGAACACGACAATGAAATCGCCTCGAGTGGCTACCACCTTAAACCATAGCTGGCAGTCACTGCACTGAGCGCGGCTGACCCCTATAGCCTGTGCGCCAGTAGCAGAGCGTAGCAACTTCTCGGCATGTACACCGCTGGTGGCTCCGGGAACGCCGAGATCCTGCGATGAGCGTTGCGGGATATATTCACCCGTCTCAGCGAAATGGGCCTCGCGCTCGGCACGTGTCGTCGCCGGGTATCTATAGCTACCGGGACGCCGCATTATCTGGTCGATCTTCTCCCTATCCTCTGGCTTATTCTCATCGAGTCCTTCGAGCGCCTTCATCGCAGCCGGTGTGAGCTCCGTCATCTCGTTGATGTACCTTCGCGTCACGGCACCCGCGGTCTCCCAGCGCGCAGCGTCGGCCTCCAGCCACGTCTGGCCGGCCTGCTTCCGCGTGGCCAGGTCCGGGTGGTTCTGGCCCGCCTCCAGGTTCGCCTGGGTTCGTCCACCCTGGGCACGAAAGACCTTTCCGTCGGAAGCTACCGTCACGCGCTCGGCGGTCGCGGCCGCCGAAGCTGTCGCTTTGGCTTTCAACCTCGTCACAATCTGCTCGTGGCGCTCCACAGCGGCCGCATATGCACCTTGCGCGTGCGTAATCGCCGCCCTGACCTTCGCGGGATCCACTTCAGACTTCTTCGCCTGCGTCGCTCGCGTCTCTTCCGGGTTGATAGCTCCATGAACCGCCCATATGTCAGCCTGCGGGATGAGGCGAAGCGCGGACATCCGGTAACGGAGCCGGATCGCGGTCAGCAGCGGAGTGAGTATTTTCCCGGTTACGGGCCTGCCCGCGAAGCGGTTCACCGCAGCAACTGCGGCCGACATTCCGCTAGCGAGCCTTCGCGCAACGGCGTCGAGATCCTGCTTCTGCTTGTTCTTCTTGCCCGCGAACCTGGATCTGAGCTTGGCCGCTCCTGCCTTCAGCTTCCTGGCGCCAACATCGGCTTTGCCCTTGGCCCATTCCTTCGCTGCCACGGCCTTGCCTTTCACCCAGGCCTTGCCGGCCGCGACCTTGGCCTTGATCTTGCCGCTGATGCCTTTGATGCCGCGGATGATCGGGCCGGCGAGCTTGAGGCCGGTCTTGATGATGAAGTCGAGGGCCTTGTTGACCGGCTTCTGCAGTGCCTGCACGATCTCGCGGATCTTCTCGCCGATGCCGCCGAGGCCGATCACGTCGGCCAGGAAGCCGATGATGATCGGCACCATCTGGCCCAGCACGTCGTCGATCTTGTCGACGACTGCGCTGACGTTGCCGCGCACGATGTCGGCGACCGAGTCGAGGATGGTGTCGACGAATTTCACGATCCTGCTGGCGTTGTTCACGAAGAACATCACGACGTCGTAGATCAGCTTGCAGGCCTTGATGAACGCCGCCGCGGGGTTCAGCAGGCTGATCAGCCACGTGATGCCAGCGGTGATGATCTTCGTGACGACGAAGTCCTTCGCCTGCTCGATGATCATCTCCTTGATGTCGCCGAGCTTGTCGATGAGCATCTGCCACAGGCCGCCGATGCCCTGGCTGGCGATGACCTGGAAGATCTCGACGCCCTTCTCGGCGGCGGCCATCGCCTTCTCGCCGATCTGCCTGACGATCCGGTCGCGGATGTTGGCCCAGGTCAGGCCGAAGATCGACGCGAGCAGCTTGATGATGCCCTTGACGTCGAAGGTGTCGGGCAGCTCGATGCCGCCCTCCGCGAGCGCCCCGAACAGCCAGCTCATCAGGCCCTTGCGGAGGTGGTCGAGGATGTTGTCCTTGAACTTGAGGATGCCGCCCTTGACGCCGGCGATCAGGTTGCCCAGGAAGCCGACCGGGTTCTTGATGATCTGGCCGACAACTCCCGCGGCCTTGGCCAGCACGCTGGTGAGCATCGAGATGAGCTCGCGGATCGTGCCGATGACGGCCTTGATCGCGCCGATGGCCTTGTCGACCAGGCCCTTGTTCTCGGCCTGCAGTTCCTCGATCCGGTCGTCAAGACCCTTGCGCGCCTCGACGTACTTGGTGGCGAGGCTGTCGACCACCGCCTCCTGCTTGGCGTCGACGTCGCTCTCAAGCTGCTCGAACCTCTCGCCGATCTCCTGCGACGCCTCGGACCCGACCTTCTGCAGGTCGGCGGGCAGGCTCTTGACGTAGGCCGCGATCTCCGCCTTGCCGGCCGCGATCCGTCGCTTGGCCGCGGCCAGGTCGCCGCCCACGATGTCGGCGACCCGGGAGATGACGCCGTCCATCTGCTTGAGGTAGAGCTCGCGGCCGGCCTGGTAGAACTCGTTGACCTTGTCGGGCATCCCGAGCAGCTTGTCCTTGGCCCATCGCAGGCCGCCCAGCCACCCGCTGTATCGATCCTCCTTGTATGCCGACATCTTGGCCGCGACGTAGGACTCGAACGCCGCCCGGGCGGCGGCCTCGCCCTGACCGAACGCCGCCTCCGTCTTGGGATCGAGGCCGTCGAGGATCTTCTTCACGTCGGCCTCGGTGGCGGCGAAGATTCCCTGGATCTTCGCGGTGACCTCGGCGCGCTTCGCCTCGTCCTTCGACTTGGTCCTGCCCTTGTCCGCCACCAGCGCGGCCAGCGCCGTCCCCTTGGTGCTCTGCATGCCGGCCACGGCCTCGGTGGTCTGCGTGGCGGCCTCCGTCTTGCCCTGCGCGATGACTTGCTGCTCGTGCTGGCGGACCTGCGCGGGTGCGGTGTCGGCGTGTGCGGCGGCTGCCTGCTTGTCGGCGAGGGCCTGCTGGAACTCCGGCTCGTTGGATCGCGCCAGTTGCGGCTCGGTGACGTCGGCACCGGCCATCTCCTGGCTGACCTGATGCTTGCCCGCGGCGAGGTTGACCTGCTCCTCCGGCGCCGGCTTGGGCACGGCACCCGCTGCTGCCACCGGCGCCGCCTCGCCTGGCTGCTCCGCCGCCATCGGCGTCACTGGCTTCGGGATCGCCTTGGACTCGTCCGGCGGGGCCTCGGTGGCGGTCGCGATGTCCTTGGCCTGCCCTTGCGTGCCCTGAGTGACCAGGCCCTTGACCTCGTTCTTGACCTCGCCAGCCTTGCCGGAGGCAGCGTAGTCGCTGGCCTCTTTGAGCGTCTTGGGCGACTTCGCCTCGATGGCCGTCTTCACCGCGGCGATGAAGGCCTTCTTGTCGAACGAGCCCGCCTGCTGGGCGTCCATCGCGTCGACCTTGGCGGCCTTGGCCTGCCCGGCGAGGTCGCCGGCCGGCGGGAGGGCCGCCCCCTGCGCCTCACGGGCCTTCGACGCGGCGGGCGGGTGCGCCCTCTTGGCTTTGGCGAAGTCCTTGACGTTCCCCGTGACCTGGGTAAAGGCCGGATCATCCTCCGGCCTGACGGTGACCGGCGGCACCGGCGGCTGCAGGAGCTGTCCGGCCGGCAGCGGGGCGGGGGCCACGTCGGCCGTGGCCGCGCCATCCCCGGCGAAGGCTGCCGCCGGCATCTCGTCCTCTGCCGTCCCGTTGTCTGACCCGCCCGCTCTGGTGGCCGTCGCCGCAGCCTTGGCGAGCGGGTGGACCGGCGGCACCGGCCTGGTGGGCGGCACCGGCTTCTTCGCCGCTACCGAATCCGGCCCGAAGCCGGTCGCCGTCACCGCGAGCGCGGAGGGCGGCGGCTTGGGGCCCTCCAGTTCGACAGGTACGCCAGCCGCCTTGGCCGTCCTCAGCCCCGGCTCCACCGTGTCGATCACCGGCTCGTCCCGGCGGACCTCCGTCAGCGCCGCGTCGATCTCGGCGACAGCCTGCCCGCCGGGCGACCTCAGCCTGGCAGCCATGAGGGCGCTGACGGCGGCGTTGCCGGCCTCCCGCTGCAGCGCCAGGACGGCATGCGGGCCAGCGGCAGGCCCGTGGCCGCCGCCACTGCGTTTGCCATCAGCGGCGGCGCGGGCCTTGGCCGGTCCAGCACCAGCCTTCTGCCGTGCGCCCGTCATGCGGAAGCCTTACTCCTCGTTCTCCTCCTCGCCCTCCTCGCGCTGCACGAAGGTCCCCTGCGCGGTGGGCTCTTCCTCTTCCGGCTCGTCCTCCTGGCGCTGAACGGCTGCCGCGGCGGCCGCGTCCCCCGTTCCCGCCGCGGCAGCCGGGGCCGGCTCGGGAGCGCTCATCGCCCGCTCGGCGCTGGCCGCGGCCTCCCGCTCGAAGCGGTCCGACGGGTCGCTGACCCGGATGCCACCAGGTGCCGACGTGCCGTCCACCGGGCCACTGCGCTGCTGGACCACGTGGGTCAGTTCGTGCGCGAGCGTGACACGCCCCTCCTCGGACGACGGGTCGTAGCGGTCGCGCTGAAACACGATGTTCGGCCCCACGGTGTACGCGTGGGCATTCACCGCCCGCGCCGATTCCTCGGCGCGGGCGTCGTGGTGCACTCGCACGTCGCCGAAGTCGTGGCCCAGCCGCGTCTCCATGTCGGCACGCACACCCGGGTCGAGCGGCTGCCCGCCGCCGGAGTTCACCACGTCGAGCACCGGGGAAGGCTCGTCGTCCCGCATCGCGCTGACCACGCCCTGGTTGCCGGCCGAGCGCTGCAGGCCGAGCATGCCGTCGGCGCCGACGGCGTCCCAGCGGCCTTCCGCGGCCGCCCGTGCGGCTGCCGCTGTGCCGGGCGGGTCGATGCGCGCCGATTTCGGCCGCAGGGACTCGGGCCCGTCGTGGTCGTAATCGTGTGCGCGCATGGCGAACCTCCCAGACCCCTGGCTGACCATCTCACCCTGCCACCAGGTCCTGGATCAGGCACCGGTCATGCGCGCGCACTTTAGTGCAGAGATAACTGCCCGAATGGTCATTCCACGGTCCGGCAGTACCGGCCGGACGCCCGCTCCAAACGAGATCTGCTGCCCCAATCGTCACTCCTTTGCCGAACGCCTCCTGTTCGGCGTGTGAATGCCGATATCGGCCGTCAATCAGCATCTGGTCAACGGGCGACCTCGACGAAGCGCCAGGCTGCGGGGTCTTCTGCGGGGTCTTCTGCGGGGTCTTCTGCGGGGTCTTCTGCGGGGTCTTCTGCGGGGTCTTCTGCGAGGTCTTCTGCGGGCATAGTGCGATCTCCGCGGCGACAAGGCCTGCCGTCCAATTCGCTTGTGTTACACCGAATCCGGACGGACACTAATGGCGTGGGGGTAACCTGCCCGAATTGCGGGCGTGAAAACCAGCGACCCGAGGGGTTCTGCGAGAGCTGTGGTGCCTTTCTCGGCTGGGATGCCGGGCGGCCGGCCGGCAGTCAGCCGGGCGCGCAGCACGAGCCCCAGCCGGGCGCGCAGCACGAGCCCCAGCCAGACGATCAGCGCGCGGACGTCCAGCTCCAGATCACGAACGGGCTGATCGAGGTGACGCCGGGGAGCGCGGAGTCGACGGCCTTCACCATCAGGAACCTGGGCACCAAGGTCGAGGAGTTCCGCTGCTCGGTGTCCGGCCCGGAGTGGCTCGTGGTCGAGCCGGCCACGATGACGGTGTACCCGGGCGTTGAGGCGACGGGAACCATACAGGCGGCCCCGCCGCGCAAGCCAGATGCCGCCGCCGGCGTCACGCCGTTCCGGCTGACCGTGACATCGGCCCTGCACGCCCACGTCTCCAGCAGCGCCTCAGGCCGCATCGACGTCGCCCCGTTCTACGAGCTCGCCGCCGAGCTGGTTCCCACCTCCAGCAACGGGCGCGGCTTGACCCGCCACAGCGTCACCCTGGGCAACCGCGGCAACGTGCCGCTCAGGGTCGCGCTCAGCCCGGCCGACGTGGCCGACGGATTACGGCTCGCCATGCCGGCTGCCGCCGATGTGCCGCCGGGCGGTGTCATCGAGGTCCCCGTCTCCGTCTACGGATCGCGCCGCTGGATCGGCCGGCCCGAGCCCAAGACGTTCTCGATCGTCGCGGAGCCCCCGAAGCCGCTGGCGCCGGCTCGCCTGTCGGGCACCCGTACCGTGATTCCGGTCTTCCCCAGCTGGGTTCCTGTCGCCGCCGGGCTGGCCGTGGCGGCGGTGGCCGTCACGGCGGTGGCCGCCACGACCGTCATACCGAAGCTGATGGCGCACGACGGACCCAGCCAGTCCCCGTCAGCGTCTTCCACCGCAGCCCAGCAGTCCGCTGGCCAGTCCTCGGGCCCACAGACCTCTCCCTCGCAGTCCGCTGGCCAGTCCTCGGGCCCACAGACCTCAGCCTCGCAGTCCGCTGGCCAGTCCTCGGGCCCACAGACCTCTCCCTCGCAGACCTCTCCTCAGTCCACCATCCCCGCCATCAGCGGGGTCAGTTTCACCGGCGGCACAGCCGCGCCCACCGTCACCATCACCGGGCACGGGTTCGCCGCGACTCCCCCGGCCGGATCAGCCGACGACTCGACCAGCTGCGGCAACTACACCGGTAACGGCGAGGTCTACGGGACCTCTTTCCAGTTCGTGGACACCGGCAACTTCGAGGCGGGCGCAGGCACCCCGCCGGGTGGCGACTGCATTGGCCTCATCGTGCAGTCGTGGTCCACCGATCAGGTGGTCTTCCAGTTCGGCAGCGCCTACAACAGCTTCGACCACTGGTACATCACCGCCGGCGACCAGTACAGCGTCTCGGTCAACGACCTCCACTACACCGGGACGGTGAGCTTCGCCGGCTGATGCCCGGCCGCCGCCGCACCGACATCGCTACCGGGTGCCGGCCTGCGGGCTGGCCGCATCGTCACTGCACGAGCTGGTAGTACCGGCCGAACTCCCGCTCCAGCAGCAGCCGGCCCAGCTTCCGGTACTCGCGCTGCACCGCGGTGATGAGCTCGGCCATCCCGACCGGCCCGGCCTTTTCCGCCGCCAGGTAGGCGGCGGTGACGACCACCGAGCGGATCGCGCCGCCGGAGAACTCGAACGCCCGCGCGCAGAAATCAAGGTCCAGGTCGTCGCCGCGCGGCACGTACGGCCCGAGGCAGCGGTCCCACAGCGTGCGGCGGAGGTCCGCGTCCGGCGTCGGGAAGTCCACGATCGCGTCCAGGCGGCGGGTGAACGCGTCGTCGATGTTGGCGCGCAGGTTGGTCGCCAGCACGGCGAGCCCGTCGAAGCTCTCCATCCGCTGCAGCAGGTAGGCGCTCTCGATGTTCGCGTACCGGTCGTGCGCGTCGCGGACCTCGCTGCGCTTACCGAATACGGCGTCGGCCTCGTCGAACAGCAGGACGGCGTTCACTCCCCCGGCCTCGGCGAAGATGCGCTCGAGGTTCTTCTCGGTCTCGCCGATGTACTTGTCGACCACCGTGGCCAGGTCGACGGTGTACAGATCAAGGCCGAGCTCGCCGGCGATCACCTCGGCCGACATGGTCTTGCCGGTCCCGGAGTCGCCCGCGAACAGCGCGGTGATCCCGCGGCCGCGGCCGCCGCCGGGCCGCATCCGCCAGTCGGTCATCACCCGGTCACGGTGCCTGGCACGCGCGGCCAGTTCCCGGAGCTGCCCGGTCACCGTGGCGGGCAGCACCAGGTCGGGCCAGCCGACGGCCGGCTCGATCCGCCGCGCGAGTCGTTCCAGCCCGGCGGCGTTCTGCTCCCGCGCCCCGCTCAGCAGCGCCGGGGTGGTGCCGGCCGGGTGGTCTCCGAGCGCGGCGGACATCCGGGCCGCGCGCACCGCACGGGCGATCTGCTCCGGCCCCAGCAGCAGGTGCACGGGCGCCGCGCCGGGATCGCCGGCGCCGTCGAGCTCGCTGCGCCAGATCCGCAGCCGGTCGGCTGTGCCGAGGGCGGGCGCGTCGGCCTGCAGCGGCACGTGCGGGCTCCAGCGGGGATCCCAGGTGGCCTCCCCGTACAGCAGCACCGGTACAGGCAGGCCGCTGAGCCGGCGCAGCGCCGTGGCGGCGTCGCTGGCCATGGCGTCAACCGGTCCGGCGACCAGGCCGGCGCCGCGCAGCAGCGCTTCCCGGCCGGCGACCAGGACCAGCCCTTCAGCCTCCGGCGGCGCGGCGCGGGTGAGGTCCAGCGCGAGGATGGGGCGCCCGGCGTGGCGCAGCGCGGCCGCGGCCGCGGCGGCGGCCGAGCGGCGGCCGCGATCGCGGATGTAGACCAGCCGGGCGTCGCCGCCGATCACCGGTGCGAGCTGCCCTGCGAGCTGGCAGTCGTACGGCCTCAGCCAGGCAAGGACATCGGCCAGCGCGGGGTCGCAGGCGTCGTCGCCGAGCAGGTGGGAGGTGACCCGGTCGGGCACGCACAGACTGCGGGTGAGCACCGGGGAGCTGACATCGTCGACAGTGATCAGCTGCTGGTCGACCAGCGGGCCGCCCGGCGCCAGCCGGGCCCGGGCGCTGGCCGACGCGGCCGGCACGCCAGCGAGCTCCAGGACCAGGCCGATGGTCGCGCGGCGGCGGGTGACGTCGTCGTTGAGGTACCCGTAGAGCCGCTCGAACCGGCTGTCCAGGTCGGGGGCGAGCGCCGCGACCAGGAACTCCACGTCCAGCTCGGTGAGGCCCGCGGCGCGGGCGAGCTGCCGCAGCCGGACGGGCTCGCCCGCCTGCTCAGCCGCGTCGCAGGCCTGCTCGACGCGGTCACGGTCGCCGGACTGGACCGGTGGCGGCGGCGCGCCCGGCTGCAGCAGGCGGTCAGCGGCCTCGTCGGACAGGTACAGGCCGCGGAACGGGTCCCCCGGGTCCGGGTCGCCCTGCTGCCGGTGCGCGACCAGGGCACGCACCCGCGCTTCGAGCAGGCCGACCCGGCCGAACAGGTAGTCCAGCCCGGCCCCGGTCACTAGCTTTCCCCATCGTGCTGCCTGGCCTGGCGCCTCTCGGTGCCCGGCCATCCGTGGAATCCCCCGGTCACGACCGTGACAGGCTCGGTGACCGGCGGCCCGACGTACCGGCGCTGCCCGGTGTCGATGGGCACCGCGATCACGACGTCCAGCGACGGCTTCAGCTCGCCGCCGAGCGCCGACCAGACATCGGCGAACCCGCGGTCCTCCGGCGGCGGGAGGCCGACGGTGATCGCGACGGGCAGCGCCAGCCCGGCGAGCGCGCCTTCCAGCAGGCCGGCCGGGACCGCGTCGTGACGCAGGAAGCACGCCAGGGCGGCCGACAGCAGCCGGTGCTCGTCCTCCGGCCGCTGCGTCCAGGCGGTGATGAGATAGGAGAGCTTGAAGTACCGCGGCGGAAGGTGCCGGTCCACCACCCGGCCACGGTCGTCATAGTCGTTGATCATGCCCCGTTCACGGCGCCGCAGGTCCTCCCGGATGTCGTAGAGATAGACGTCCACGGTGGGTGTGTTGCGGCGGCTGGCCCAGTCCTTGGTCGGCGCGTCGAAGACCACCTCGACGTCCGAGCCGGGCAGGGCGTCCTGGCTGATGAGCGCGCGCAGCGCTTCGTCGATTTCGTAAATCACCGGTCGGCCACCTGATCAGATGAGGCCCTCGCGCACGGCGTAGGCGACGGCATGGGCGCGGCTGCGCAGCTGGAACCGGGTGGTCACGTCGTGCAGGACGGCCTTGATGGTGCGCTCGCTGAACGACAGCTTGCGGGCGATCTCGCCGGTGTCCATTCCGTCGGCGAGCAGCCGCAGCACCTCGATCTCCCGCTCGCTCAGCCCGGAGAAACGCAGCCCACGGGGGGAGAGCACCTGCCGCTGCAGCCTGCCGACCTGGTCGAGCAGCCGGGCCAGCAGGTCCGGCGGCACGGCGGCGTCCCCCGCCGCGACCTTGGCGACAACGTCCAGCAGCCGGTCAGAGGTCACCTCGCTCCGGCGGAGCAGGCCGGAGACGCCGGCCTCGGCGGCGGCGACGACAGTCGACTCATCGAGCGCGGTCGCGATGAGAACGGTGCGCGGGGCGCTGCCCCGCTGGATCGCGCGCAGCACCCGCAGCACCGCCTCGTCAACCAGGTCCGTCACGACCACCGCGACGTCCGCCTCATCCAGCTCGGCCTGGTCGACCACGGCCACCTCTGGGCTGGCGCGGAGCTGGCTGACGACGCCGGCCTGCAGGATGGGGTCGTTCGCGTACACGTACACCAAGATCCGATGCCCCATCGTCACTCCTTCGCCGGGCTGCCCCCGCTACCCAGTGTGAGTTCCGGTGTTCACGGCCAATTCACATCCACTTAACGGGGCACGGCCGGCGGCGGCCGACCCCCGGCCGGCCTGCCAGCGGCCATCCGGCGACGGCAGGCTGACAGGTAATTGTCTTGTGCTGCGGGAAACCCGGGCTGAGACTGGAGGCGTGCCGGTGACCTGCCCGCGTTGCGGGCGAGAAGCCGAGCGCCGCGAACAGTTCTGCGAGGCGTGCGGCGCCTTCCTCGGCTGGGAGGAGGGACAGCCCGCCGACAGCCAGCTCCTGCCGAAGCCACAGCCCCAGCCGGAAGAGCAGCGCGCGGCCGTGCAGCTCCGGCTCGAGCACGACCTGATCGAAGTGGCGCCGGGAAGCGCGGAGTCCACGGTCTTCGTCGTCAAGAACCTCGGCACCAAGGTGGAGGAGTTCCAGTTCTCCGTGGCCGGCCCGGAGTGGGTCACCGCCGAGCCCACGACCGTGTCGGTGTACCCGGGCCATGAGGCGGTGGGCGCCGTGCAGGCGGCCCCGCCCCGGACGCCGGGCTGCCCCGCCGGTGTGACGCCCTTCCAGCTCACGGTGACATCCGCATTACACTCCCACCTCTCGGGCAGTGCCGCGGGGCGGGTTGACGTCGCTCCGTTCTACGAGTTCGCCGCCGATCTGGATCCTTCGAGCACCCGTGGGCGCGGGTGGACCCGCCACACGATCACGCTGGACAACCGGGGCAACACGCCGCTGCGGATCCTGCTCGACCCGACCGACGTCGCCGACGGACTGCGGCTGAGCCTGGCGGCGGTCGCCGAGGTGGAGCCCGGCGGCGTGACCGAGGTCCCGGTGGCGGTGCACGGACGGCGCCGCTGGTTCGGCAAGGCCGAGGCCATGACCTTCGCGGTCATCGCGGAGGCGCCCAAGCCGCTGGCGCCGGTGCGCCTGGCGGGTACCCGCGTGCAGGTCCCGTGGTTTCCCCGCTGGGTGCCCGTTGCTGCGGCCGGAGTCCTGGTGGCCGCGGTCGCCGCAACCGCCATCGCGCACGCGGCGACGGGCAAGCCGGGCGGCGGCCCGACGACCGGCCCCCCCACCTCCGGGCCGCCCACCTCGGGGCCTCCATCGACATCGTCGTCGTCGGGCACGCAAACGTCGCCGCCAGCGCCCGTGCAGGTGGCGAACGTGGCCGGGGAATCTGTGCAGCAAGCCCAGACGACCCTCACCGGCCAGGGCCTCATGCCCGCCGTACAGGCGCTTTATGACGCATCGACCCAGCCGGGCACCGTCGTGAAGACGGACCCGCCGGCCGGCACGACCGCCCACACCGGTGACAGGATCCAGGTTCTTGTCGACACCGGCCCGAACCAGCTCGCCCTGGCGGCATCGTCTGCCCAATGGACGGCCACCGCGCTGACCGGTTCCTCCGCGACCGTGACCCTGACGTTCCCGGGCCAGCCGGGCGACACCGCCGGCGCCGCGTTCCCCGCGGGTCCTGCCGCGCTGGAGGACGGAACCATCGCCCCGGCAGCATCGGTGGAGACCATCCCTCCCGATCTGGTGAACACCGCCATCAGAGGCACGTTCACCCTTAAGCAGCCCATCATCGCGGGGCAGCATTTCCGTACCCTCGTGGGCTTTCTCAAGGGGACCGGGGGGTCGATCCAGTACCAGGTCATCGTCACCGATGCCGACGGAACTGAGCACATCGTGGAGTCGCAGATCCATAACGCCAACACCCATCAGCTGGCAGCCGTGGATGTGGATCTGAGCAGCTACGCCGGGGACAGGGAGATAGCCCTGCGCGTGATGGCGCTCGGCTCGCCGAGCCTGGACGACGTCGTCTGGGTCAATCCGCGCATCGAGGAATGGAACGCTCCCCAGCCGGTAGCTACGAGCCCGTCCCCCAGCGCAGCACCAACCGGCTGACGGCCCAGGGAGTGCGAATGATCGCAAGGATCTGGCGCGGCGCGGTGCGGCCCGATGATGCCGCCGCGTACGCCAGCTACATACAGCAGACGGGCATCGAGGCGTACCAGAAGACGCCCGGAAACCGCGGTGCCTGGCTGCTGTGGAGAGCCGCCGGTGAGCTGGCCGAGGTCCTTACCGTGAGCTTCTGGGAATCGCGGCAGGCGATCCAGGGCTTCGCCGGCCGGGACATCGAGCAGGCGGTCTTCTACCCCGAAGATGACCGGTTCCTGGTCGAACGCGATCTCACGGTGCGCCATTACGAGGTCGCGGGCACCGAATGAGGCGGCGGCCAAGGCACTGACGACGCGGGGCCGATACCGTCCATCGGGATGCACGGCGGCACTGCGCCGGCACGGGATCACGCCCGGCTGACGCCGCATCCGCGCGGGCCGGATTACTGATTGGCAGCCGCGCGGCCGCGGAGGTCGCGGCCACCGGGATTCCGCCCGCCAGCCGTGCCTGCCGGGACCCCGCTCCGTGACTCATCGCCGCAGCTCACAGCGCCCAGCACGCCATGACAGGGCCGGTCAGTCCAGCGCCGCCAAACTGTCGTACCCCCTGAGCAGAATGGCAGTAACAGGCCCCACGAGGGCGGCCCGCCAATGAGGAGGATGCCATGCATCCGATGATTGCCCAGGCCATCGCGGCGGAACGGGCCCGGGAAAGTCAGGCTCTGGCGGCTGCGGCACGGCAGAGCCGCCAGATCCGCCGCTCCCGGCTGCCCCGGCGCACGTGGCTGTTCATGGGCTTCGTGCGTGCCGGGAGTGGCCCGGTGTCCCCGTCAGCGTCCCGGCCGCTGCCCGGCCCGCGGGCAGCCTGACACTCCGGCCAGCGGTCACGGCGCGGGCATGACGGCGGCGATCCGCCGGCCCTGGTAGTGGCCGGACAGGCTGGCCACCGAATGCCGGACGTAGTCGAAGTACTGGAGCCGGACGGAGGCCGATCTCCCGCCCGGCCCGGCAATGGTCAGCTTTGCCCGGACCCGGCCGCTGACCTGGTTCCACTGCACGGTCCCGCTCACCCGGGTGTCTGACGTCCAGCGCACCCGGGTGAGCCGGATCCCGATGCGGCTGCCGTCGCCGGTGAACCTGAAGGTGCCGCCGCGCAGGCCCCAGCCGTTCACGCCGTCGCCGTAGTACCAGCGCCAGACCGCGTCGCCGACCGCGGCCGCGCCGACGGCGGCCAGCCGCAGCCCGGTGCGCCCGGCCCGGTCACCGGGCCGGGCGGTCGCGGGCGTGACGCGGGACAGCGTAGCGGGGAAGGTGCCGACGACCCGGACCTCCGGCGTCCGCGACGCGCACGAGGCGTCCATCCGCATGAGAGCGGCCGGGTCCCTGATGAACGTCTGCACCAGGCCCGAGGCGCAGCCGACCGGGTCGTCCATCGCGTTGACGTGGGTGTCGTTGTGAACCAGGATCCAGCGGGCCGAGGGGCCCATGTCCCGGGCGGTCTGGAGGCCCTCGGCCGGGGTGGTGAGCGAGTCGAGGTCGCCGGAGAGCACCAGCACCGGCAGGTTCCGCGGTGCGTAGGGAGGCGGGGTGGTGATCGGCGGATCCGGATGGGCCGGGGCCGGCCAGTCGAGGCACGCGTCGAACTCCTCCTCCGGCTCGGTGACCCATTCATGGACGGTGAACGGGGCGAACATGCCGGCCGGGAGCGCGGCGACGGCTTGCGCGTACTGCGCGGCCCGCTGGGCCGGGGTCTGGCTGTAGCTGAACGGCTGCGGGTAGTCCAGGCAGGTCGTGGCCTGGTAGAGGCCGTCGTTGAACTCCCGCACCGGGCCCGAGGTCCCGGTGTAGATGTCCTGCTCGGTCAGCCGCAGCAAGGGCACCGGGTCGTGATCGCGCAGCAGCGCCCGCCCGGCCGCGTCAAGCTCGCGGTAAACGCCGCTGTCGGAGCCGGCGTCATTGACCATCTCGGACAGCTTGATCGTCGTCACCCGTTCAGTGACCTTGTCGCCATACGGATCTCTCGTCCGGCCCTTGACCGGATGCTGGCGCAGGTAGTCCGCCAGCGCGCTCAGCCGCGCCCACGCGGAGCCGGGCGCGGCGCGGTGGCAGGCGACGCTGCGCAGGCAGGAGATATCGAAGGCACGCCTCGCGGTCCGGATCGTCTGCGGGTAGAACGGGTCCTTCCCGCTGACCGGGTAGGCGGCGTCCAGCGTCACGGAGCGGAGCATCTTCGCGTAGCGGGCGGTGAGCACCTGCCCGAAGAAGGTCCCGTAGGAGTCGCCGTAGAAGTCGACCTTGCCGGTCCGCAGCCTGCGCAGCAGCAGCGCCACGTCCCTGGCCGCGTTCGCCGTCGTGTACAGGTCGCTGGCCTGCACGTACCCGCCGCCTGGCAGCTTGCGGGTGTGGTTCAGCTGGTAGCCGCACTTGCCGGTGTCGACCGTGTAGGCGGCGATGCCGTCGGCTGTCTTCCAGTTCTGCAGCGGTTTGCACAGGAAGGCCGACGAATTGCCGGTGCCGCGCAGGTTGACAAGCAGCAGGTTGCGCCGGGCCAGCAGCGGCTGGAACGTCCCCCGGTAGTCCGCCGCATAGTCGGTGGTGGGGAAGCCGGGGCCGCCCTGGACGGCGAGTATCGTTCCCACCGCCCTGCCGCCGGTCGCCGGGTACCACTGGAATCCCAGCTTGATATGGCCCGCGGCCGGGTCCCGGTAATCCAGCGGCACGTTGATCCTGGTGCACCAGGCGAGCCGGGAGGCCTTGCACGGCGGGATCGTCACCGACCCGACCCGGATCGGCTGGCGCTGCGCCGTGGCACCCGGCCGCGCGGCGGCCGCGGGCCGGGCCGCGGACACCGTGCTGGCGCTGGCCTCCGGCAGCATCGACCCGGCGAAGGCCTGGCCGGCCCCAAGGGCTGAGACGGCCACCGCTACCGCGGCCGCCCTGGCGATGAACCCCGCTAAGGACACCTGTGACATGCGCACAAGGTCTCACCGGAGCCAGCCTCGCGCAAGACCAAGATCTGGCGCGCAGGCCCTGCGGGAGGCCTTCCCGGCCGACCCGGCGCGATCGGCAGTGGCGACGCACGCCGGGTCGGCTGCGGTGACCGGATGAGCGCGCCTACGCTGCCATCTTGATGCGCTCCGGCGCCGGCCCAGGGCAGGCCGCCTTCCTACCAAAGCCGGCCGTGGTGGGCCTCGAGCAGGTGGCTGAACGCCCACCGTGGCTGCTTGATGCCGGAGCAGGAGTTGCTGTCGATCGCGCCCGGGCAGCCCCCGTTGTCCCGCTGGATCGCCCAGATGGATATCAGCGGCAGCCGGTGGGCCCGCGCGAAGTTCCTGACCAGCCGGGCGTCGGCCAGGTAGGTCACCTCGGTCTTTTTCGGGTAGTCGTCGATGCCCGGCAGGAGCGTGATGCCCTCCAGGGCCCACAGCCGCGGCTGGCTGAGCCCGGGGTAGAGCCGCCCGAGCTGGCGATGCGTGCCGGCCAGCGCCTTGAGCGCGGCCGTGCCCATCTCAATGCCGGTTCTGCTGGCCTTGATGTAGTAGTCGAAGGCCATGATGTTCACCGTGAACCGCACCCCGTGCGCCACCGCGCTCTTCAGCACCGCCAGGCAGTCGGCGGGCAGTCCCCAGGGCTCGACGCCGAGCGTGAAGATGATCCGCAGCCGGTGGTGTGTCCTGGCGGCCCATCCCTGGAGCAGCCGCAGCGCCTGGCTGCGCCGCGCGATGCCAGCCTGATTGTTCAGCGAGTTGGCCTCCACGTCCATGTCGAGCCGGGTCACACCGTAGGTGGTCACCACCGACTCGTACGCCTTGACGATCTTCGGCACGCTGGTGCACGAATCGGCGATCTCGGTGCCGTCCTGGTCGGCGCTGTAGCCCCCGAAGGAAGGGACGACATCGCCGCCCATCGCGCGCAGCTCGGCGATCTGGCCGGTGTAACGCCCGCCTGGCTTCACGATCTGCCGCGGGTCGCCGTTCCACGCCACCGAGCACGATCCCCGCTTGGGCGTCTGCAGGAAGGCGAGCGTCAGGTAGCGGGCGCCAGAGGCCCGGGCCACCGCCGGGATGCTGTCCGTGGTCCAGGTCTCGAAATAGGGCGCGTACACCGGGCGCGCGGACCGGCCGTGCCCCCAGGCCGCCGCCGACCGGCCGGCCGGGGCGGCTGACGCCCCGGCGGCCATGGCAACCACCAGGGGGATGCACAAGGCGGGTACTAAGGCCAGTCGCATGCGGGAGAGGTTGCGCTTCACGCCGATCGGCTCCTCGGGTCTGGATGGTGCAGCGGACACAGCGTCCATATCGGACGTTACGGCCACTGCCCGAACAGCGCCAGACTCAGCTTGCGCGGGCCGGCCCACGCGGAAGGTCAGGCGGGGCAGCGCGTGGTGATCAGGCGGGACCGAGGTTAGGCCAGGCCACCGGCACCGAGCTCGCTGGCGAGCGCGGCCGGGGCGCGCATCCGCCACGCGTCGGTCACCAGCTCCGCCAGCCGCCCGGTGTCCACGTCCGTCAGCCGCAGCATCACCAGCGGCCAGCCGTCGTACCCGGGCGTGGTGAAGAAGAGCGCGGGCTCGCCGAGCAGAAGGGCCTGTTTCTCGGCCTCGTCGCCGACGTACAGCACCGCGATGTCGGTCCGGATCAGCCGCGGCCTGCCCGGCCTGCGCTCGGGATAGGACCAGACGAACCCCTTGCCCCCCACCCGGAAGTCGAAGCCGTCGCTGTCGATCTCCTCGACGTGCGGCAGCCCCAGCGCCAGGCGCCGCACATCGTCGGCGTCAGCCATCGAGGTCCCTCCCAGATCGCGCCACCGAAACTGAACACAGGCTAGGCGCCAGCGCCGACAGCCAGCTGCGGTGTGGGCGGGCGCCGGGGCACGGCCAGGGCGGCCCCTTCCCTGGCCGCAACGCTACCCGCGGGCCACCCACGCCCGGCTGCCCACCGCTAACGGCCCGCCCGGCCGGTCATCCGTGGCGGCGCAGCTCGTGGAAGAAATCCTCGATGACGTGCAGCTCGCCGGAGCGGGCGACCTCGTCGTAGACGTACTTTCCCACCGCCAGGTCGAGCACCCCGAGGCCGAACGGCGAGAACACCACCGTCTGGTCCGCCGGCACCTGCACCCGCCCGGCCATCACGTCGTCCAGCGTGCCGTGCAGGAAGTCCCGGCTGCCGGTGAGCTGCTCCGCCAGATGCGGCGAGGTGCTGGCCTTCAGGCAGTGCTCGATGTCATCGACGATGTTGACCGAGCCGAGCAGGATCTCCGGCGCCAGGTCGCGCAGTGACACGTGCAGCACCAGCGGATGGTGCCTGAACCACGACACATCGGTTACGTGCGGCTGCCCGGCGACGGTGGCGAAGACCACCAGGTCGCTGGAGCGGATCAGCTGCTCGGCGCTGTCGTGCACGGTGATCCGGCCGCCCGCGCCCGACCGCTCCAGGTAACCGCGGAAGCCGGCCGCGCTGGCCGCGGACAGGTCGTACACGCCGGTCTCGCCGAACGACCAGCCGGTGCCGGCCAGGAAGGTGTGGACGAAGCGGGCGATCAGGCCCGCCCCGAAGAACCCGGCGCGAGCCGGGCGCTCCCGGCCGCGGCCGAGCCAGTCCGCGGCCAGCGCCGCCGACGCGGCGGTCCTGGTGGCGCTGATGATCGAGCTTTCCAGGCAGGCGAACGGGTAGCCGGTGCCGTGGTCGTTGAGGATCAGCACGGCCGAGGCCCGGGGGATGCCGGCCGCCACGTTCCCCGGGAAGCTGGAGATCCACTTCAGGCCGTCCACCTGGAGCTGCCCGCCGGCCGAGGCCGGCAGCGCGATGATCCGGGAGGACGGGCGGTCGGGGAACCGCAGGAAGTAGGACGGCGGGTTGACCGTGCCGCCGGCGCCGTGCAGCCGGTAGGTGGCCTCGACCAGCTCCACGATCTGCTTCTCGCGCCCCTGCAGCGTGCGCTGGACCTGGGCGCCGGGGATCACCGCGAACGGTGGCACGGTCGCCGTCATCCGGCGGCCACCTCGACGGTCGGCGAGCAGTCGGCCAGGCGCACCGCGTCGGCCATCGCAACGAGCACCTCGCGCGGCCCCTGGTAGGCCTCCCTGCTGTGCGCGGTGCGGATGTTGTCCACCAGCATCAGGTCGCCGGCCTGCCACGGCTCCCGCGCGGTGTGCGCCTCGTAGACCTCGTTCAGCAGCTGCACGACGTCCCCGCCGACCGGGTCGCCGCCGCCGAAGCGGGTGCTGAACGGGAGCCCGTCCGCACCGTAGACGTCCACCAGGTATTCGCGCACCTCCTCATCGATCGTCCGCTCGTTGAGGAAGGCGACCTGGTTGAACCAGCAGCGCTGGCCGGAGACCGGGTGACGCACGACGGCGCTGCGGAGCTGCCTGGTGCGCAGCCCGCCGCCCGGCTGCCACTCGTATTCGATCGCGTTGGCGCGGCAGTAACTCTCGACGGCGCCGCGGTCGTCGGTGCCGAACGCGTCGGCCACGGACGCGCCGATGTCCTCGTGGTAGTTGCGGGTGAGCAGCCAGCCCTCCCGCTCGAACCGCTGGACCAGCTCACCGGGCAGGGCGCCGAGCACGGCCCGCGCGTCGGCCACGGCCGTCGCGCCGCCGGCGGTGGGCGCGGTGAGGCACGCGAACAGCATCAGGCCGGGGAACTCCAGGGCGTAGCTCAGCTCGTGATGCATGCACATCTGCTGGTTCGGCGGCCACTTCGATGAGGAGTACACGCCACCGGGGTAGGCCGCCCGGGACGCGAACGCCTCCCGCTCGGTCATCAGGCCGGTGGCCAGCCGCTGGAACACCGCAGTGGTCCCGGCCGCGTCGTGCAGCCCGAGGCCGCGGACCAGGACGCAGCCGTGCGTGGCGACGACGGCGCGCAGCTCGCCGCTGTGCCCGGCCACCCAGGCTGGCGCGTCGGCGGTCTCGGCCGCCAGCACCGGGGGCCTGCCGGGCTGGGCGTCCACGCCCGGCACCGACATCAGGGATGAGGTTGACATCTCACTGTCCTTCCGTCCGTTGCCGCTGGGAGGAAGCTGGCGTGCCGGCCCTGCCGTCGACCAGCCCGGCCAGATCGGCCAGGACCGGATGGCGGATCAGGTCCTGCAGCGACACCGCCCGGTCCAGGGCGATCGCCAGCTTGACCGCGGACAGCGACGTGCCGCCCCGGTCGAAGAAGTTGTCCTGCCGCCCGATCTGGTCCTGCGGGACGCCGAGCACCTTCGCCCACGCGGCAGCCAGCCGCTGCTCGGTCGGCGTGCCCGGCGGCTGGCGGCCGTCCCCGGCGTCGTCGAGCCTTCCGGCGAGCGCCGTCAGCGCCTTCCTGTCGATCTTGCTGTTGGCGGTCAGCGGCAGGCTCTCCCGCCAGTGGAAGGCCGACGGCACCATGTAGCCGGGCAGGGACCCAGCCAGCCGGTCGCGCAGCACGCTGGCTGGCAGCGGCCGCCCGGCGGAGTAGAAGGCCACCAGGTGCCGGGGCTGGCCGGGCTGCCCGGCGACCACCACGGCGCCGTCGCGGACGCCGGGCACCCGCAGCAGGGTGTTCTCGATCTCGCCGATCTCGATCCGGAACCCGCTGATCTTGACCTGGCTGTCCCGGCGGCCGAGGAACTCCAGCTTGCCCTGTGGCAGCCAGCGGCCGTAGTCGCCGGCCTGGTACAGCCGCTGGCCCGGCCGGTGCGGGTCGGCCAGGAAGGCCAGCCGGGTGCGCTCGGGGTCGTTGACGTAGCCACGGCCGACGCAGACCCCGGAGAAGACGATCGCGCCGGGCGCGCCGAGCGGCACCGGTGACAGGTTCCCGTCGACCACGTAGACGCGGACGTTGCTGACGGGCGGGCCGAGCGGGACCCGGTCGGTCTCCGGCACCCGGTCCATGACCTCGTGGTTGGTGTCGTCCGAGGTCTCGGTCAGCCCGTACGCGTTGACCAGCTTGATGCCGGGCTTGGCCGCGAACCAGCGCTCGGTGAGCTCCCTTTTCAGCGCCTCGCCGGTGACCGACACGTACCGCAGGTCCGGCAGCTCGCGCGGGTGCTGCTCCAGGTAGGACAGGACGGCCTCGAGGTAGGACGGCACCACCTGGAGCACGGCGACCCGGCCGCGCGCGATCGTGTCGACGAACCGCTCGACGTCCAGGATCGCCTCCTGCTCGACCAGCAGGGTGCGCCCGCCGGCCAGCAGCGCGGACACCAGCTGCCACAGCGAGATGTCAAAGCACTGGGGCGCGGTCTGGGCGACCACCTGCCCCTCGCCGATCTCCAGGTCGCCGATCTTGGCGAACAGGTGGTTCAGCATGCCCGCGTGCTCGCACATCGCGCCCTTGGGCTCGCCGGTGGAGCCGGAGGTGAAGTAGATGTAGGCGAGCTGGTCCGGTGCGACGCTGGTGCCGAGGTCACTGTCGCTGTGGCCCTCCGCGCAGGCCGCGCCGATGAACAGCTGCTCGACACCGGGCAGCGAGCCGGCAGCCTCCCCGAGCATGGCGGTGCTGCCCGGCTCGGTCAGCACGAGCCCGCAGCCGGCGCGCGACAGCGTGGCCGCGATGCGCCCGGCCGGGAAATGCGGCTCGATCGGCAGGTACACCCCGCCGGCCTTGAAGACCGCGAGGACGGCGGCCAGCCAGTCCAGGTTGCGCTCGGTCACCACCGCGACGACGCCCTCCCGGCGCAGCCCCCGCGCCAGCAGGGCCCGCGCCAGCCGGTTGGCCCGGGCGTTGAGCTCGGCGTAGGTCAGCTGCTGGCCGCCGCGGCTGGCCGCGACGGCGTCCGGGTGTGCCCGCACCCGCTGCTCGAACAGCTCGTGCACCCGGCGGTCCGGCAGCTCCCGGTGCGGTCCGGCAAGCCCGTCGAGCTGGAAAAGGAGCTCGCTGGCGGACAGCAGGCTCTGCCGCCCGTGCTCGGCATCCGGGCCGGCGGCGATCAGCGCGAGCGCGGTCAGGTGATAACCGGCGATCCTGGCGGCGCAGGGCGCGTCGAGCACGTCGGTCCGGTACCGCAGCCGCAGCACCAGCCGGCCGCCGTGCTGCACGATCCCCACCCGCAGGACCGTTTCCGCGGCCAGGCCGCCGCCGTGCCTGGCCAGGTCGAGCACGGTCTCGAACAGCGGCCCGGCCAGGCCGAGCTCGCGCCGGAGATCGGCGACCGGGAAGCCGGCGTGAGCGGACAGCTGCGACCGGGCCTGGTGGGCGGCGAGCAGCATCGCCCGCCACGAGCCGGGCCCGGCCGCCAGCCGGCACGGCAGCGGCTCGCCGCCGTCCGCGGCGTAGCCGGTCACGACCTCGTCCTCGCCCGACAGCGCGGCAAGCACCTTGGCGTGCGCGGCCAGCAGCACCGAGCCGAGCGGCACCGCCAGCTCGCCCGCCAGCCCGCCCAGCGCCGCCACGAGGGGGGCGGGCACCGCCGTTTCGTGTTCTGCGACGCCGGGGACCGGGTCCAGGGTCCAGCGCGGGATCGCCGTGAGCCCGCCGGCGAGCAGCACGCCGCGCCAGTACTCCCGGCCGGCCTCGGTGGCCTCGGTGATCTCGGTGCCGCGCAGGCTGGTCGTGGTCATGTCACATCTCCCTCGCCGGGTTTCCCCCCCACCGCGCGCGGGCCGGGACTTCCTCGCCTTTCATCAGGAAAGAGTCGGGGGCGAGCACGGAGCCCTCGCCCATCGTCACGCCGTAATGGATCATGGCGCCGACCCCGAGCGTGCAGCCGGCCCCGACCGTGGTCCGGTCCGACTTGAACGTGCCGTCCTCCTGGGAGTGGCACTGGATCTTGCTGCCCGCGTTGAGCATGCAGCCGTCCCCGATGGCGGTCAGGGTCCGCTCGGTCAGGTAGCAGCCGTCGTCGAAGACCCGGCGGCCGATCCGGACACCCAGCCCCCGCCAGACCAGGTTCTTGAACGGGGTGCCGTCGAACATGTGGAGGTACGCCTCCCCCGGCACCTTCCACAGGCGCTCGTGCCGCCAGAAATACCGGTCGTAGATGGAGCAGTACGTCGGCCGCAGCGGCCGGAACGCCCGGAGGGTGCGCTCGACCAGCACGAAGTAGACCGGCGTGACCAGCACGGCGAGGGCGAAGAACGCGGCCATCACCGCCTGCCCGTACTCGCGGTGGGCGTCGAACGCGGCCAGCACGAACACGCTGATCAGGAAGACGTGCAGCCACCTGGTGGCCAGCAAGACGCCGATCGTGCGCAGGTTGTACCAGTTCTTCGCGGTGAGGCGGGTGCGCAGCTCGTCCCCGGTCCGCAGGTGGTCGAACCGGCTGTCCCGCTCGACCGACCGCGGGATCTCGAAGCACGGCGAGCCCAGCAGGCCGGTCGCCTCGCGGATCTCCCCGTCGAGCGGGATCATCGTCTTCGTCGCCAGCAGGCAGTTGGCGCCCGTCCTTCCCCCGGCGGGATAGGCGATGTTGTTGCCCACGAAGTTGTGCGGCCCGATCGACACCCGGGAGACCTGGAAGGACGTGCTGGAGAAGTCGGCGTTCATCATCGTCAGCCCGTCGGCGACCATGGTCCCGCTGCCGATCGTGCTCAGGTACGGGGTCTCGTGCCCCACCTCGGTGCCGAAGTTCGACCCGGTCTGCTCCACCCGGGACAGGTCGTATCCCAGGCAGCGCAGGTAGTAGACGATGTAGGAGCTGTCACCGAACAGGTGCGTGAAGAACTTCACGCTGGTCATCCGGGTGATCGCGCGCAGGACCCGGTCGTGGAACCCGTATAGCGGGTAGACCGCGCCCGGCCTGATGAACAGGTTCAGCAGGCGCGGGACGGTGACGACGACCACCAGGCCGGCCAGCAGGAAGCCGAAGAAGGACACCAGGGACACGGCCAGCGCGTCGGCGTACAGCGTCCGCGAGGTGATCGCCAGGCCCGGGTCCAGCAGCCCGCCGAGTTTCGGCGCGCCGGCCAGCAGCAGGGCCACGCCCCCCTCGGCCAGCGGCAGGTACAGGAAGAAAACGCACACCAGGGTGACGGCGCAGAACCTGGCCCGGCGCAGGGTGCCGCACCGGGCCGGCGCGGCCCTGGCGTAGTCGGTGTCGGTGCGCTGGGCCGGGGACCCGTGCCACCGCTCGCCAGCGGGCACCGCCTGCCCGCTGTGCAGCGCGGAGGTGTGGCCGAGCTGCGCACCGTCGCCCATCGAGGTGCCGATGTCGAGCACGGTCTTCTCACCGACGAAGACGTCCCTTCCGAGGGTGACCGTGCCGGTCTGGATCCAGCCGTCCTGTGCCCGGTAGCACTGGAGGAACGCGTCCTTGCGGATGATCGTGCCCGCGCCGATGGTGAGCAGGTCGGTGCACACGGGCACCTGGTGGGAGAAGACCACGGCGCCCCGCCCGACCTTGGCGCCCAGCGCCCTCAGGTACATCAGGTACAGCGGCGAGCCAGCGGTCAGGAAGGTCAGCGGGTTCGACCGGACCAGCGTCTTGACCAGCCAGAAGCGGACGTACGCCAGGCTCCAGATGCGGATCCTGGTGGGCTTCCACCGGCCGACGAGCAGCCATTTCGCACCGATCGGCAGGGTGCACACGGCCAGGAAGGCCGCGCCGCCGAACAGCACCGACCGCAGGTAGACGCCGGGCAGGCCGGGACCCGCGGAGATCCATTCGAACGCCCAGCTGGCGACGACCGCGACCAGGTAGCAGTAGCCGAGGAAGCACAGCAGCTGCAGCGCCCCGCACACGGCGTACTGCAGCGTGCTGGCCGGTGCCGCCACCTCGGCCGGCGGCGGGGCCGGCCGCTCGGCAGGGACGGCCTCGGCGCCGGCGAGCGCCGCCGCCAGGCTGCTGATCGTCGGATGCCGGTAGATGTCCTGCATCGACACCGACGGCAGGTCCGGCCGCTTCCTGACCCGGGCACAGAAATGGGCCATCACCAGCGAGTCGGCACCCAGTTCGTCGAAGAAGTGGCTGTCCACCGGCACCGGGTCGACGTGCACGACGCCAGCGAGCACGCTGGCGAGTGCCCCCTGCAGGCCGGCCGCCGCGGTGGTGCCGCGCTGGGTGGCTGATGACTCAGCCGGCTCGGCCGTGATGACTTCCGCCGGTTTCCCCGCCACATGAGCTCCCTGAACCGTAAGTCGGCCATCTCGTGATACGCCCGGGCGGGCGCGCGGCTGGCGCGCCCGCCGCCGGGTTGGTGGCGGGGTTCAGGCGGCTGGGAGCCGCCGGCGAGCCCGTCGGGGCTGAGCACGTCCTCGCCGTACAGGTCCTGCAGCCAGTTGGTCTGGTAGATGGTGTCGAGGTAGCGCTCACCGAGATCGGGAGCGATGGCCACGGCGGTGAGCTCACGTGCGTCGTGCCGGGCCAGCCAGCCCATCGCGCCGCTGATCACGGTGCCGGTGGAGCCGCCGAACAGGAAACCGCGCCTGGCCAGGCGATGGCAGGCGCGGATGGTGTCCACCTCCTCGACGTGGACCACCTCGTCCACATAGGACTCATCGAGCAGCGGCGGGCTGACGCTCATGCCCAGGCCCGGGATCATCCGGCGGCCCGGCACGCCACCGAACGACACCGAGCCGGCGCTGTCCACCGCGACCACCCGCACCGGCCGGTGCCACCGCCGGAAGTAGCGGGCGCAGCCCATCAGGGTCCCGGTCGTGCCGGCCCCGACGAACAGCACGTCCAGCTGGGGGAACTGGCGGGCGATCTCCGGTGCCGTGGTGCGGTAGTGCGCCTGCCAGTTGGCCGGGTTGGTGTACTGGTTCAGCCACACGTACCGGTCGTCGGCGGCGCACAGGGTGCGGACGTAGTCGAGCCGCGCGGCGAGGAAGCCGCCGGCCGTGTCCGGCTTGGTGATGACGTGCACCTGGCTGCCCAGCGCCTCCATCAGGCGCCTGGTGGACAGGTTGCAGCGGGAGTCGGTCACGCACAGGAACGCATGGCCCCTGCTCGCGGCGATGATGCTCAGCGCCACGCCCAGGTTGCCGGATGAGGACTCGACCATGACCGACCCGGGGGCCAGGACCCCGTCCCGGCTGGCGGCCTCCACCATCGCGGCCGCGGCCTTCAGCTTGATCGAGCCGGCGAAGTTGAAGCCCTCACACTTGAGGAAAAGCGCGTGCCCGAAGACCTCCCGCAGGTCGACGTAGAGGTCGTCCTCGTTGAACGCCTCGGGAACGGAAATGACTGGCACGATGCCCCCCGCACGATGGTCCCCACATCGGTAAACGCCAATCTCTTTACCTGAGTCTTGCCATGTCTATACACGGCTGGCCCGCCCAGCCGGTTCAGCGGGCCACCGGCCGGATAACGGCCGGCCTGCCCTGCTGGTTCACCGGGCCACGCCGCCCGGCCCCGGCCGGGAGCCGGGTGCCGGTGGGGAGCTGGGTGCCGGTGGGGGGCCCGGGCCGTGCCAGACCGCCGCGAACCGGCCTGCGGCGCTGTCGAGCTGGGCGGCGATGTGGTCTTTGACGTCGGCATCGAGCGGGGTGTCGGGGCGCAGGATCAGCTCGCGCAGCACCGGCACCAGCGGGGCGTACTTACCGGCCAGCTTCTCCAGCATGGGCCCGGTGGTGTGGATCAGCCCGACCGCATTGTCGGTGAAGTCCGAGACCTTGATCACCCGCGCCCATGGGCTGGCCGCCAGGCTGGCGGCCACGTGCTCGCGGTACTGCCGGCGCACATCGCGGCCCGGCCGGTGGGGCGGGTTGGTGACCGCGGCCACCAGTTCGGCGACCCGGCCGCCGAACCGCCCGGCCAGCACCGCCAGCGCTGCCGCCTGGCCGCGGCCAGCGGCCAGGCCGTCGGCGTGGTCCTCGACCGCGTCATGCAGCAGCGCCGCACAGGCCACGTCGGGATCGGCGACCCGGTAGCGGCTGATGATCCGGATCGTGACCCGCAGCAGGTGGTTCACGTACGGCTCGCGCTGGCGCCGGTCAGCGGCATGTAACCGGGACGCCAGCTCCAGCGCCTGTATCACGCGTTCCCGGCCAGCAGCCGGAAAGGCCGCGAGCTCTATCGCCAGCCGCTCCCGCAACCCGGCCTCACCATGCACCGAGGTGATCGCGTGCAGCGGCATCTGCGCCAGCAGCCGCCGCTCAGCCGACCCCAGATCCACCCCAGCATTAGACCGCACCACCGCGGGCACGGCCACCGCTCCAGCTGCTCCACCCGGCGGGGGGAAACGAATTTCGCCAGCGGCCGGACCAGCGGTACTGAACGCCCAGGCCGGTGATCCGCAGACGCCCGGTCCTGATGATCGGTACGGTGCAGATAGCCAGCGCGTCAAGGAGGCCGGGATGGCAGCAAAGATAAGCGTCACGCTAGAAGACGATCTTGATGGAGGTCCGGCGGACGAGACGGTGCGGTTCGCATTAGACGGCCGGGATTACGAGATCGACCTGAATAAGCAGAACGCCAGGGCGTTCCGCAGGCAGCTGGCTTCCTTCATCGTCCATGCCCGCAGGGCCGGACGAAGCCAGCGGCGCAGGTCAGCGCGTACCTCGTCGAGCCGGTCTAGCCGTCAGCGCAACGGCGACATCCGGGCATGGGCGAAAGACGCGGGCATCCCGGTCAGCGACCGCGGGCGCATCCCCGCAAGCGTGGTCGAGCAATACCAGGCCGCCACGCCAGGACCCGGGTAAAGCCGGATCGCGGCTATCGCAGCTCGTCTCGCTGGCCCGCCCAGCCTCACCTATTGCGGGCGGGGAGCAGCCGAGGAGTGACCGTCTCCATCGCCGCCGGCTGGCTGTCGCGCTAAGCCGTGACGGGCCTGGTCTCAGCCTGTGATGCCCAGGATCGTCCGGATCGTGGCGACGGTCTCGTCCTGACCCGCCTCGGTGCACTGAAGGTTCGTCCCGCTGACGTTCTGTGCCACGGCGTATGACCCGGCGTTGATCTGTGCCTGCGTGCAGGCGATCTCCTCGGGCTCGTAGGTGGTCATCATCGACGTGATGGAGGGCTGCACCTGCGCGGGCCAGTTCGCGGCGGCGAGCCGGCCCTCACTGAGGCGCACAGCGGCGATCAGCGCGCGTCCCTCCGCCTGGTACTGGCTGAACGGCGGCTGATCGTTCGCGTCTGACTGGAATGTGCTGATCGCCTGCGCAAGCGGGCCCATGATCCGCGCGAAGAGCTGCGCTGCCTGCCTGATGGTCAGCGGCGGCCCTGTCGGGATGGGCGCCGCGACGGTAGCTGCCGCCGCTGGCGACGACGTCGGCGGTAATGGGGGCGACGCTGATGTGCCCGACGTCGAGCAGCCCGCGAGCAGTAGGACGGCCAGCGCCGCGGCCGCCAGCCTGATGATCATCTCCTCTCCTCCCGTCTGACGCAGGAGCTCCCGAATGCCGCTGGTACGGCACCCAGGTGCCCAGCCCGCTCGCGGTCTTTCGCCCTGGTGCCTGCCCTGGGCGTTACCCAGCGGATTGCCCATGCCCGGAGCACGCATTTGGACGCAAGCAAGCCCGCCGGCCTGTAGTTCATCGTGCCCCTGTTAGCTGCCGCCCGGTGCCTGTTTCTCATTTACGCCGGGCCGTTCGCGCCGGCATGCGGCGCGCTCAGCGCCGGGGAAGGCTCCCGGCCGGCCGGCCGGTGCGCCACCGGGCCATGCGCGGGTGCGCCTCCCGGCCCGCAGCCCGCTGATCAGCCGGTGCCCGATAGCGCTCTGGCCTGCGGAAATACCTCCCGCAGTGCAGGGGGCGCGAACCGCGGGCCACGTCCTGAGCGGTGCCTGCGCAGATGGGGGCGGGATGGCATAACGGGCCCCGCGCCGACGGTCAGGAAAACGATCAAGTGCGCTCGGAAGGTCCCTGAATGAGGCACCAGCGGCTGGTAGCACTCCAGCCTGCGGAGTTGGCCGCTGGCACTTGTCGCCGCACATCTGCACACAATGGCCCGGGCTCGTCACTATCCGCCGTCGCGCGGTATATCGAACGTCCAGGTGCGGGAGAACAGGCACTCCTCGTTCTCGAAAGCGCGCAGCGATGTCCAGACACGGAACATGCCGGGATCGGCGCGCATCTCGCTCTCCGATTCGACCCGGGTGCGCCAGGACCCGGGCCGCGCCAGGCCGTACCGCCGCACGCAGCGCACCGCCGCCGACAGCGGGCTGTCCTCACAGATCGTGAAGATATCCGGCTCGTGCGTGTCGACCTCGATGCCGGAGTCGGTCAGCAGGAACCGCTGGGTGGCGTACCGGTGGACAAGCTCGAACCTGCCGGCCGCGATGCTGCGCGCGACCGTCTGGTCCGCGGGCTCAAGCTGCCGGATCTCGACCGCGGGCCGGGGGGCCAGCTCGGGCGCCCCGAACGGGGCCGGCCCGGGCCCACTCCCCGCCGGGCGGGCCGGCAGCTCGAGCTCGCACCCGCCGGTCAGGAGCGTCAGTTCGGCCGGCTCGGGCGATGGCCAGGCCCATGGCCAGTAGGTGGTCGAGATGCTCAGCCGCAGCCGGTGCCCGGCGGGGACCACCTGCCCGATCGCCTTCATCGGGACCCGGACGGTCACCGGCTCACCCGGCACGACGGGCACCGGCCGGTCGTGGCCGTGCCGGTGGGTCAGGTTGAGCAGGCCGCGGGTGATGAGGCAGGAGCGGCCATCCTCGAGCACATCACACAGCCGGACCGATACCAGGGCCAGCGGCTTGTCGGCCGCGAGCCTGAGCACCGCGGCTGGCTGCCCCAGGATCTCCACCGGCTCGCCGAGCGGGGCCGAGGTGAAACCGAGTGCCAGGCCGTCCTCGGCTCGCTGGTCCGGCGGCAGGTCGGCGGGCGCGCCCATCGGGTCCCAGTCGCCCGCGTCGAGCCCGTGCTGCTGTGCGCCGCGGTGCCGGAGCGTCTGCGGTGGCTGCGGCCGGTCGCGCAGCACCCCGTCGCCGAGGTGGAAGCGCCGGGCGGTGACGTCCGGCGACGGCCACCCGGGCTCGGTCACCCAGCGGCCCGGCCGGACCTGGTGTGCCGGGTGCGGCGGCACGGAGTCCTGCATCCACACCCGCAGCATCGGCTCGTCCATGATCCCGGTGTCGCGCCCGAGCAGCCACTGGTCCCACCAGCGGGCGCACTCGGCGAGGAAGCCGATCCGCGGGCCCGGCGCGCGGTCCTCGACCGGGTAGGCGTGCGGCCAGGGGCCGATCAGGCCCTTGCGCGGGCAGCTCAGGCCCTCGAGCAGCCGCAGGACCGCGCTGCAGTAGCCGTCCGCCCAGCCGCTCACCGCGTAGACCGGGCACTCGATCGCCGCGAAGTCCTCGCACACCGACCCGTGCCGCCAGTAGCCGTCGCGCCGCTGGTGGCTGAGCCAGGGCTGGATCATCGGCTGGGCCGACTCGAGCCGTTCCAGCCAGCGCCGCCGCCACTGTTCGCCGACCACCTGCGGGTCCGGCGGCAGCGTCGCGTAGATGTGCATCTGCGCCGCCCAGGACAGCATGTAGTAGGCGAGCACGCAGCCGCCCATGTAGTGCACGTCGTCGGCATAACGGTCGTCGGTCGAGCCGACGGTGATGATCGCGCGCAGCGCCGGCGGCCGGCGCGCCGCGACCTGCAGCGCCGCGAACCCGCCCCACGAGTGGCCGATCATGCCGACCGCGCCGCTGCACCACGGCTGGGCGGCGATCCACGCGATGACCTCGAGGGCGTCGTCCTGCTCCTGCCTGGTGTACTCATCGAGGAGGATCCCATCGGAGTCGCCGGTGCCGCGGATGTCGACCCGCACCCCGGCGTAGCCCCGCCGTGCGAACCAGCCGTGCCGCCCTTCGTCCGCCACCGCGGTGCCGTCGTTCTTGCGGTACGGGATGTACTCGAGCACGGCCGGCACCGGCCGGCTCTCTGCGTCAGCCGGCAGCCAGATCCGCGCCGCCAGCCGCGTGCCATCGGACAGCGGTACCCAGACGTGGTCGATGCGGCGCGGCTCGGCGGTCATCTGGTCTCCTGTTCGGGCGGCGGTGCGGCTGCTGCTCCCCGCGGCGGTGCGGCTACTGCTCCCCGGCAGCGGGCACGACCCAGGCGTCGTCGTCCGCCCACGAGACCGCGACCTTGTCGTCGGGCGCGACGGTGGACTGTCCCTGGCCGATCGCGACGAGCTGGCCCAGGGCGCCCGCGTCCAGCCGCACCGTCCGGTGGGCGCCGAGGAAGGCGACGTCCACCACGGTGGCGGCGGCCTGGCCGGGCTGGAGGTCGGCGGCGGGCGTGAGGTGCAGGTCCTCCGGCCGCACCACGGCCAGGACCGGCGCCCCGGCTGCCAGCCCGGGCGGGCCGTGCGCGAGCCGCCGCCCGAGATGGCCGAGGTCCACCTCGTAGCGCTCACCGGGCGCCGGGCCGGCGATCCGCCCGGTCAGGCGGTTGGCGAGCCCGACGAAGCTGGCCACGAACGGCGTCCTCGGCTGCCGGTACACCTCCTCCGGCCGGCCCACCTGCTCGAGCTGGCCGTGGTTCATCACCGCCACCCGGTCGGACATGGAGAAAGCCTCCTCCTGGTCGTGCGTGACGTAGACGAAGGTGATGCCGACCTCCCGCTGCATGTCCTTGAGCTGGGCCTGCATCTCCTTCCGCAGCTTGAGGTCGAGGGAGCCGAGCGGCTCGTCCAGCAGCAGCACCTCGGGCCGGTTGACCAGGGCGCGGGCAAGGGCCACCCGCTGCTGCTGGCCGCCGGACAGCTGGTTCGGCTTGGCCTGCTCCCGGCCCTCGAGCTGGGCCAGGCTGATCGCCCCGGCGACCCGGCGGCGGAGCTCGGCGCGCGGGACGCGGGCCTCACGCAGCCCGAAGGCGACGTTCTCGAAGACGTCGAGGTGCGGGAACAGCGCGTAGCTCTGGAACACGGTGTTGACCGGGCGCCGGTACGGCGGGAGGCCGCTGACCTCCCGGCCGCCGATCTCGATCGTCCCCTGCGTCGGCCGCTCGAACCCGGCGATCATCCGCAGCGTGGTCGTCTTGCCGCAGCCGCTCGGCCCGATGACGGAGAAGAACTCCCCGGCCGCGATGTCGAGATCGATGGACCGGACGGCGGTCAGGTCGCCGAACCGTTTCTCCACGCCGATCAGGCGGACTGACGACTGGCCGTTCACTGGCCGTAAAACTCCGCGAGAGCGCCCCGGCGGCCGCGGCCGGCGCTGCCCATCAGGGCGAAGGCCGCGACAGCCACACCCATGAGCGTCACCGTGAACAGCATCACCATGACCCCGATCGCGTTGATCTCAGGCGTGATCCGGAACCGGATCATGCCGAAGAGCACGAGCGGGAGCGGGCTGGCCGCGCTGCCGCCGAGAAAGTAGCTGGTGACGACGTCGTCGAAGGAGAAGGTGAAGGTGAGCAGGCCGCCGGCGATGATCCCCGGCAGCAGGGCGGCGAACGTCACCCGGCGGAAGGCACGCCACGGGGTGGCGCCGAGGTCGGCCGCGGCCTCCTCCATCGCCGGGTCCAGGCTGACGAGCCTCGCCTGGATGATCACCGCCGCGTACGCGGAGTTCCACACCGAGTGCCCGATGATGATCGCGGCGATGCCGAGCGGGAAGTGCGTCTTCAGGAACAGGAAGAACAGCGCGGTGGCGAAAACCACCTCCGGCAGGATGATGCGCGCGTAGACGGTGGCGTCGTAGACGGCACGCGCCCGGGCCGAGGCACCGCGCCACCACAGCGCCCCGGATACCGCGATGACCAGGGACACGGCGGTGGAGCCGAGCGCGATCTCGATGGTGGTCGTCAGGCCGGTGCGCACGTTCGGGTCATGCAGCGCCCGCGCGTACCAGTGCGCGGTCGCGCCTCCCCAGCTGATCATGAGGGAGTTCTGGTTGACGGAGTTGACCGCCACGGCCAGGATCGGTATCCACAAAAAGCCCACCGCGGCCAGCGCGAGCACGCCAGCGACCGGATGGGCGCGCAGCCTCATCGCGCCTCCACAGCCGGCTGGACACGGCGGAGGGCGAACAGCATGGCCATCAGGATGACCATCAGCGAGACCGCGAGCGCCGAGCCGAACGGGTAGTCGCCGACATCGAGGTACTGGCCGACGATGATGTTGCCGATCATCAGCGTCTTGCCGCCGCCCAGAATCTCCGGGATGACGTACTCCCCCATCGCCGGGACACCCACGATGATGATGCCGGCGATCAGGCCCGGCAGGGCCAGCGGGAACACCACCCGCCTGAACTGCCGCCACGGGCGGGCCCCCAGGTCGGCGGCGGCCGCGTACAGATCCGGGCTGATCCGCTCGAGCGCCACGTAGATCGGCAGCACCATCAGCGGCAGGTAGGAGTAGGTCATGCCGATGGCGATCGAGGCGGGGCTGTAGAGGATCTGCAGGTGATGGCCGGTGATCCCGAATGCCAGGCGGTCGGCCGGGCCGTCTGTCTGCAGCAGGTTCACCCACGAGTAGGTCCGGACCAGGAAGCTGGTCCAGAACGGCACGATGACGCAGGCCAGCAGCACCCGCTGGGTCCGGGGACGCTGCCGGGAGATGAAGAAGGCCAGCGGGAACCCGAGCAGGGCGCAGGCGGTGGTGGTGCCGAGCGACAGCGCGAGCGAGCGGAGCAGGGTGGTCAGGTACAGGTCCGATCCGAACGACGCGTAGTTCGACACCGTCCAGCCGAAGTTCACATTGAAGGTGACGAGGTTCTCGGTGCCGAACGAGAACACGGTGATCAGGACGAGCGGGATGACGAAGAACGCCAGTGTCCATGCCGCCGTCGGGATCACCAGCAGGTGGCCGAGCCGGCGACCGGTTCCCGCTGCCTGACCGCTGTCAGCCTTCCGGCCCCGGAGCGCGGTCGCAGCCTGCATTACGCTGCCTTGACCTCATCCCAGATCTGTGTCCACAGCGCGGTCGCCGGCCCGAGGTAATGCTCGAACTCCACGTTCGCGATCGCCTTCCCCGGCCGGAGAATCGTGCTGCCCGAGATCGACTTGCCGATGAACGGCGTCGCGGCCGGCTCCACGTACGCGGTGCCCGTGGTGTTGACGAAGTCGGCGTACTGCTTCGGCTCCAGCGCGAAGTTCATGAACGACTCGATCAGCGGCACCACCTTCGACGACTTCACGGCGATCCAGCCCTCGAGGTAGGCCACCATGCCCTCGGACGGGAAGACCCATTCGATCTTCGGCTGCTTCTGCTGGTTGAGGGCGACGTCGTAGTCGTAGTCCATCGCGATGACGGTCGAGCCGTCCTGCAGGCCCTGGCCGTAGTTGACGCCCAGGAAAGCCTGCAGGTGGGGCTTGATCTGGATCAGCGCGTTCTTGCACGCGGTGAGCTGCGACGGCACGGTCGAGTTCCCCGAGTAGCCGAGGTACTTCAGGGTGGATCCCATGCAGTCGCGGTCCAGGTCGATAAAGACGATCTTGCCGGAGAACTTGGGCGCCAGCCGCCAGACGTCGTGCCAGCTCGTGATCTTCTCGCCGACCAGGTCCGGCCGGTAGCCGATGCCGATCTTCCCGTAGTCGGTCGGTATGCCGTGCGGGTAGGCCGTGCGGAAGCTCTGGGCCACGTACTTGATGTTGGGGATCTTCGACCAGTCCAGCGGCTGCACCAGCCCGATGTCGACGGCCTGCTCCGTCGCGGACACGTCGGCCAGGCCGAAGTCGAAGTCGCCGGTCTTCAGCTGCTGCACGGTCCCGCTGATGCTGGACGAGGAGTTGCTGACCTGCTTGATGACCGAGCCCGGGTGCAGCTTCTGGAAGTCCTGGACGACATGAGCGCCCATCCAGTCCGGGTAGTTCTCCATCACCGCCGTGCCCGCCAGGCTGGCCGGGGAGGAGCCGGCCCCGGTGGACGGGGAGGAGCCGCCGCACGCCTCCAGCAGTGCCGCCGACGGTACGGCTAACGCGAGCGCGGCACCGCGGCGCAGCAGCTGGCGCCGGCTGGGGAGTCCGGCCTCACCATTTCCCGAGCACTCGCCAGGACCGACCATGAGCACCGCCCCCATATCGCTACGGCAGCACGCCTGCTGATTCGGGACAGCCAATTGGCTACGCGATGCTAACACGGCCGGTCCATGTGGTACGGGCCCTGTTGAAGCGCTGCCAGCGGGCCCATTCAGCAGATATTCGGGCCGGATTCAGATTCGGCCCGAATCCCGGGAGCAGGCGGGATCCAGCAGGGTTCGCGCCATTACGGTTCCGGCTACCTGGTGGCCCCGCGCCGGGCCAGCCCGCCGGCGAGCGCCCGGATGTGCGCGGGCCCGGTGCCGCAGCACCCGCCGATGAGCTGCGCCCCGTGGCCGGCCCAGACGATCGCCTGCTGCAGGTATTCGCCGGGCGCCAGGCCGTCGAAGACCCAGTTCGGCGGCTGCCAGTTGCCCGTCTCGGCGTACACGCCGATCGGCCCCGGGTACCGGCGGCGGATGATCTCCATCGCGTCCAGGGTCACCTCGGGGTCGGCGTGCATCACGGTGACCGCGGCCAGCGCCGGATCCACGAGCGCGCCCAGCAACTCCTCGAAGCTGTCACCGTCACCGAGCTCGGGAAAGGTGCCGAGGGTGCCGTCGCCGAGGCGGCCTGGGCTGATGCCGAGCCAGACGGGCAGCCCGGTCTCGGCGGCGGCCTGCAGGGCGGCACGCCCATAGCCCTGGCCGTCGATCATCTCCAGGGCGATCAGGTCGGCGCCCGCCTCCGCCAGCAGCGCCGCCTGCTCACGGAAATCGGCCAGGCCAGGAAAGCGCGGATCCTCGGCCGCCGGACCGCTGAGCGGCGCGCCGAGTGCGCTGGGATCCATGGCGATCGGGCAGAACGACGACATCGAGCCGGCCACCGCGACCGGGCGGGTGGCCGCTGCCTCCCGGGCCCGCAGCGCCGCGCGCACAGCGCTGCGGTTGGCCTCGGCGACCCGGTCCGCTAACCCGGCGGGCGCCAGCGCCGCACGGCTCGTCGCGAACGTGTTCGCGATGATCACCTCGGCGCCGGCCCGGATGTACGCCTCGTGGACCCGCTGCACCACATCGGGCTGCTCCAGGTTCGCGCGGGCGCTCCACGCGACCTCATCCATGGGCACGCCCTCAGCCTGCAGCTGGCTGCCCATCCCGCCGTCGATGATCACCAGCTCGCCAGCGGCGAGCCGCCCGGAGATTTCCCCGGCAACGCTCATACCCGGCCCCTTTCTGGCCGCAGCCCTGCTGCCGGCCCACCAGCGCTCGTGGTACGGCCCGGAAAAGCTCGTGGCCGTCTCCACGATGCAGCCGCGCCAGCACGTGACGAGCATCGGTCGTGATGACTACCACGAAAGGACGGCCGATGACCACCACCGAAGCGCCGCGACGACAGGATAACTACGCGCTGGGACGCACGCCCGAAGAGTACGACCGGCTGCGTGCGCAGGCGCGCGTGTGGGAGTCAGCGACCGGGCGCCTGCTCGACCGGGTCGGCCTCGCGCCCGGCGCGAGCTGCCTGGACGCTGGCTGTGGACCCGGCGAGACGATGCGCCTGATGGCTCAGCGGGTCGGGCCCACGGGCCGGGTGCTGGGAATCGATGTGGACGCCCCGCTCGGCGCCATGGCGCTGGCGGCACTGCATGGCGCGGGCCACCGTCACTGCGATTTTCAGGCGCACGACCTCACCGCGGGCAAGCCCATCCCCGGCGCACCGTTCGATGTGGTGTACGCGCGGCTGCTGCTGTTCCATCTCCCGCAGCGCCGCGCCGTCCTGGCGAGGCTGTGGGACGCCGTCGCCCCGGGCGGCCACCTGGTCGTGCAGGACTACGACCTCCGCACCGTCGACGTGCTCCCGGCGCTCGGCAGCGTCGGGGAACTGGGGCGGGTGATCATCGGCGCGTTCACCGCGGCGGGCTGCGACGTGAGCGCGGGTGCGCGGCTGCCACAGCTGTTCGTGCAGGCCGGCGCCGGCGTCCCCGACGGCACCGACGTGGCCGGCCGGATCGAGCCGCTCGGCAGCGGCCGCACCATGCTCGAGCACGTCTTCCGCAGCGTGCTGCCGACGGCCCTGGCGCACGGCGTCACCACCGAAACGGAAGCCACCGCGACACTCGCCGCGATCGACCGTGACGCTGGCCACTACGCCGACAGCCCGCTCCTCTGGCCCTTGATGATCGGCGCCTGGAAGCGCAAGGAGCAGGCATGACCCCACCCATCGATGTCACCGATGTATCTGCCCGGCCTGGTGGCCGCTCCTCACCAGGCATGGTGGCCGTCCCGGAGAGGCAGGGGAGCACGGTGAGTGCTGAACCGGTGGATGTCGAGGCTGTCCGCCAGCATTTTGCGTTTCCGGCGCTGGGGCGGGTGGTGACGAATAACGCGGCGAGCACCCAGCCGCCGGTGGAGTTGCTGGAGCTGTACGCCGCGCTGGGGCCGGGTTATGAGAACGTGCACCGCGGCCAATCCAGTGCGTCGCGGGCGATGACCGGGCTGTTTGAGCAGTCCTATGACACGATCGCCGGGTTCACCGGTGCGCCGGGGCGGGAGTGTATCGCGCTGTACCGCAACACCACCGAGGCGATCAACGCGGTCATGTATAGCCTGCTGACCGAGTTCCGCCACGGCGACAACGTGGTCACGACGCTGGCCGAGCACAACTCCAACTACGTCCCCTGGCACGGCCTGTGCCGGGAGATTCTGCCGCGGCTGGGGCGGCGGGTGGGCTGCCGGCTGGCGCGGTTCGACCCGGTCACCGGCGAGCTGGACCTGGGCCATCTGGCGTCGCTGATCGACGCGCGGACCAAGCTGGTGTGCTGCACGGGGG